>JADJGQ010000001.1:371538-743077 GCA_016708025.1 bacterium
CGGGAACATCGATGAGCGGGCCGACCACTCTGGAGAGCTGGCGGATCCAGCCGCGGCAGATCTGTTCCTGTTCGCGCATGGAGAGGTGATGCGGGTCGCAAATGACGCCACCCTTACCACCGCCGAGCGGGATATCGACCACGGAGCACTTCCAGGTCATCCACATAGCCAGAGCGCGGACGGTATCGACGGTCTCCTGCGGGTGGAAGCGAATGCCACCCTTGGACGGACCGCGAGAGTCGTTGTGTTGAACGCGGAATCCGCGGAACACTCTGGTTGTGCCATCATCCATCCGGACCGGGATCGCGAATTGGAATTCGCGGGCCGGCCAACGGAGCAGGTCACGAGTACCTTGATCCAAGCCCAGGAAATCAGCGGCATGGTCAAACTGCGCCTGCGCCATGGCGAATGGATTGAAAGATTTGCTTTCCATTACCATTTCCTCCTAAGGATGTAAAAATGCGAGGCAGCCGACCGTGGACATCGCATGACAGTAATAATCATTCGGTGAGTCCTGACAGATCCGGTGCAGTTGCTCTCGCTCGTATTATAGTAAACCATTGTTCTTTCGCCCAAAGCGGACAAATTAGTGCCGCTATTAGTAGTGAATTCTTTCACAAATGTCAAGCAGGACTGCATCGAAACGACGAAATTTTCAGAGATTGTGCGAGGAGATGACAGCGGCGATGGAGATTCGACGCGAAAAGGTTAAGTAGAGGATCAGCAAGAGATTAGCCAAGTGGCGGGAAAATAGCCGTTGATCGGGCAGGGGTAAGAGAGGGGGGAGGAGAGTGCTACCCACTTCTATAAAGAAGCGCCCCTGTGTGAAGCACAAGGGCGCCGGTAACAAAAAAGCTAATCGCTCTCGAAAGCGCACACGACGCTGAACTATCCGCTGCGTCGCACCAGGCACAGCCCGGACTATCCGGCGCGAAACGCCTTCAACGTAATAATAGACAGGGTTATCTATTATGTCAAGAGGGAAAATTGAGAATTATTTCCTTGCGTGTCCACGTTCGCGAAGGAGAAGAAAAAGCGAAATGCGTTCGCAAATGAAGAGGAAAGAAGTAATGACACCGTTTTTACCTATCGGAATAATGCCGCTAACTTGTGATGCCGCATACAGTGGAAATGTTCGTGCGTGCGAAAAGCTAGTGGCAATCGGGGACTAGTGAGGCAGATGAAGTAGATTGCGAGCGGCATTTAAAACAGGACAGAAATTACCGTTTGGCTCTTGGTTCTTGGCGTCATTTGTTCCGGATTTCACGTGCGAGTGATCGGCTTCTTCCGCTCGAAAAATGGCGGATTTCCAGTGAAAAATCCTCAAATTGAAATTGCTATCTGCTTGACAAAAACGGTCGGAGTAGATAGATACTCCTCAGTATGGAGTAAAAAGTCCATAAACTGATAAACGGTATAAAAAAGACCTTGACGCCCACGATTTACTCGATACCTGTGAAGTGCGACTGTGCTGGTATGCATTACCGGACGCACCGATTGAATCGTGCGGCTCAGGAGGGAAAAGATGCCTGATACTCTGACCCCGTTCCCGAAAGCCGAAGCGGAATTGCGCGCCGCCTTCTGGGAGCAAGTGGCAAGTTTTCCGGATGGTGAGAAGATCAAGAACTGTATCCAGTGCGGCACCTGTACCGGAACATGCCCGGTGTCATACACAATGGATATCACGCCGCGGCAGACGATTGCGTTATTCCGGGCCGGCCACATAGAGGATATTCTGCAGAGCCGGACGATCTGGATCTGCGCCTCCTGTTACTCCTGTACGGTTCGTTGTCCGCAGGGGATCAAGGTGACGGATACGATGTATGCGCTGAAGCGTCTGGCGATGAGCCGTCGGATCTATCCGCCCAAATTCCCAGTGCACACGTTGTCGAAGGCGTTCATGCAGAATGTCTATAAGTACGGGCGGAATTTTGAGCTGGGTCTGGGGATTAGGTATTTGCTGAAGTCGAATTTCTGGAAGCTGTTCGGGACAGCCGGATTTGGTCTGGCGATGATGCGTCGCGGCCGGTTGGCGGTGCTCCCGAGCAAGATCCGTCGGGTGAACGAAGTACGGGCCATTATCGAGCGGGCCAACAAATTCGAGGAGTGACGATGAAAGAGTTTGCCTATTACCCGGGCTGCAGCCTCGAAACGACCGCGTCTCCGTACGATAAGTCGGTTCGCGAAGTCTTCAAGGCGCTGGGGATCGGTCTGCATGAGATCGAGGACTGGAATTGCTGTGGCGCCACCATGTATATGTCGGTCAACAAGACGGTCGGGCATGCGATCTCGGCGCGCAATCTGGCGATCGCCCAGAAAATGAACATGGATATTTGCGCCCCGTGCAGTTCCTGCTATACGATCCTTCGCAAGACCAACAAGCAGGTTCACTGGGATCCCAAAGATCGCGAAAAGATCAACGAAGCACTGGGAGCGGCCGGATTGGTATACGACAAAGATGTCGAGGTGCGGCATCCGGTGGACATCCTCTATAATGATCTTGGGCCGGAGAAGCTGAAAGCGCTGGTCAAAAATCCGCTGAAGGGATTGAAGGTTGCCCCGTATTACGGGTGCCAGATAGTCCGACCCGACGGACATTTTGATGATGTGGATGAACCGGTGACGATGGACAAGCTGATCGAGGCGGTCGGCGCCACCGTGACCTATTATCCGTGCAAGGTGCGGTGCTGCGGCGGAATGCTGATGACCACCAGCGAAGATATCGCGCTGAAACTCAATATGCAGTTACTCCAGGCGGCGGAAGAGAACGGTGCCGATCTCATTGCGACGGCCTGTCCACTGTGCGAGATGAATCTCGAGGCATATCAGGAGAAGATCAACACCCGGTACGGGAAGAAATTCAATATTCCGATCGTCTATTTCAGTCACCTGATCGGTATCGCGTTGGGGATCTCGCCCGAGAAAATGGGGATCGACAAATTGCTGATCTCGCCTGAGAAACTGCTGGCCGCCGGAGGTGTGCGATGACACAGCATGTTCATGGCTCCACGAACGGAGAAATACGGATCGGCGTCTATGTCTGCCACTGCGGAACCAATATTGCCAAGATGGTTGATCCGCACAAAGTGGTCGAGGCGGTGAAGGATATGCCGGGCGTCGTGATCGCGACACAGTATCGTTTCATGTGTTCGGACCCGGGGCAGGAATTGATCCGCAAGGACATCGAAGAACATAAGCTGAACCGCATCGTGGTGGCGGCGTGCAGTCCGTTGATGCATGAAGGGACATTCCGCAAAGCTGTCGAAGCGGCAGGACTCAATCGCTATTTCTTTGAGATGGCGAATATTCGGGAGCAGGTCTCCTGGGTGAGTGAGGATCCGAGAACGGCGACTCACAAAGCCGGGCAGTTGACGCGTGCGGCAGTGGCGCGTGTCCGGTTCCATGAGGAACTGGAGATGCGGCGAGTGCCGATCAAAAAGGCGGTCATGGTGATCGGCGGCGGCATCGCCGGAATAGAGTCCGCGCTACAGATGGCGGATGCCGGTTTCCAGGTCTATCTGGTGGAGCGTGAAGCTACTATCGGCGGCCATATGGCAAAATTCGACAAAACGTTTCCGACGCTCGATTGCGCCGCATGTATTCTGACGCCCAAGATGGTATCGGTGGGGAAACATCCGAATATCACGCTGTTGACCTGGGCGGATATCGAGTCGGTCAGCGGTTCGATCGGGAATTTCAAAGTGAAAGTGAAAAGCAAGGCCCGCTATGTCGACACGAGCAAGTGCAACAGTTGCGGTGCCTGTTTTGAGGCGTGTATCAGTCGTCCGACACCGGAATACCGGCGGATGACGCTGGGGGGACGGGTCTTTCGTGAAGGACGGATGCTGGATGTCCGCGACAAGTATATCCTTGGACCGAAACATGACCTGACTATCCTGACCGGCGCACAGCCAATGCCTGAAAATGTGCCGGCCGCAATGGAGGTCGACATAGAGGAAGGTGCTGAACTATGAGTGACCATCCTGAGACTAATTTCGACCTGGAGCAACGGATCACGGCGATCGTGAAGGAGTATGGCGCCAAGCCTTCGGCCCTGATCATGATCCTTCAGGATATCCAGAAGCACTTTCGCTATCTGCCGAAAGATGCGATGGAGATGGTGGCGAAGAAGATGCGACTCCCCCTGGCGCAGATCTATGGGGTGGCGACATTTTATCGGTCGTTCAGTCTTGAGCCGAAGGGGAAAAATCATATCTGCGTTTGCACCGGGACCGCCTGTCACGTGCGTCAGGCGAACGTGATAGTCGACAAGCTGGAGCGGGATCTGGGAATAAAGTCCGGGCAGACCTCGGCGGACCAGCAATACAGCCTGGAAAGCGTCAACTGTTTGGGGGCATGCGCACTGGGACCGTTGGTGACTGCCAACGATGTTTACTGGGGGAATATGACGGTATCCAAAGTCGATAAGATGCTGGCCGAAGTTCGCGGCAAAAAGACGCCGAGAACAGAGGAGGTTGCATGACACCGGCAAAACTTGATTCCATCCAGGCACTGGAACAATTCCGTGCGTCGTTGATCAAACAGCGGGACAGCCGCAAAACGATCATTTCGGTCTGTGCCGGGACTGGTTGTCAGGCGTGCGGATGCCAGGCGGTGGTGAACGCATTTCGCACCGAGCTGGCGAAAGCCAATCTCGAGAATGATGTCGAGCTGAAAGCAACCGGCTGTCACGGATTCTGCGAACGCGGTCCGTTGGCCCTGATCCAGCCGGAAGGGATATTCTATCAAAAGCTGAAACCATCCGATGCCAAGCTGATCATCGACCAGACGATCGTTGGCGGGCGACTGGTCAATAGTCTGCTATATAGAGAGCCGATCTCGAAAGAGGTGATCAAACACCAGGCGGATATACCGTTCTACAAAAAGCAGATGCGGTTGATTTTCGGCAAAAACGGCATGATGGACCCGACCTCGATCAATGATTACATCTGCCTCGGCGGGTATACCTCGATGGTCAAGGCGCTAACGACCATGGCGCCCGAGAAGATCATCGAGTCGATGAAGAAATCCGGGCTTCGGGGTCGTGGGGGCGGCGGTTTCCCGACCGGTCGGAAGTGGGAGCATTGCCGACGTTCGCCAGGTTCGCCGAAATATGTCATCTGCAACGCGGATGAAGGGGATCCGGGCGCGTTTATGGATCGCTCTCTGTGCGAAGGGAATCCGCACTCCATTCTCGAAGGAATGGTGATAGGAGCCTTTGCGATCGGCAGCAATGAAGGTTTCATTTATGTCCGCAACGAGTATCCGCTGGCGGTCAAGAATCTGAGTATTGCGATCGAGCAGGCGAGAGAGCTTGGGTTGATCGGGACAAATATCCTCGGGACAGGATTTGATTTTGATCTGGAGATCTCGCGCGGCGGCGGCGCCTTTGTGTGCGGTGAGTCAACCGCGCTGATGGCCTCGCTCGAAGGGAAGATGGGAGAGCCGCGAGCCAAGTATATTCATACGGTCGACCAGGGGCTGTGGGATAAGCCAACCTGCCTCAATAATGTCGAGACCTGGGCGAATGTCCCGGTGATCATCGAAAAGGGGGCGGAGTGGTTCAGCAAGATAGGAACCGATAATTCCAAAGGGACAAAGGTCTTTGCGCTGACCGGTAAAGTATTCAACACTGGTCTGGTCGAGGTCCCAATGGGGATCACACTCCGCGAGATCTTGTACGATATCGGCGGCGGTGTTTCCAATCCAAAGAAGAAATTCAAAGCCGTGCAGACCGGGGGACCTTCCGGCGGCACGCTGATCGTGGAAACCAGCGACCCGGATATTCATGATTCCTTGGTGGCGCATGGTGACATTCGCGAAGATGAACAGGTCAAATCGCTGCTGGATCTTCCGGTAGATTTCGACGAACTGACCCGTGCCGGTTCGATGATGGGTTCGGGCGGGATGATCGTCATGGATTCCGATTCCTGCATGGTCGATGTGGCGCGGTATTTCCTGCGGTTCCTGCAGGAAGAATCGTGCGGGAAGTGTGTGCCATGCCGCGAGGGGATCGTGGTGATGCTGGATATCCTCAACCGGATCTGCAGTGGTGAAGGGAGTATGGAAGACATCCGGTCGCTGGAGCAGTTGGCGCAGGTGATCACTGATACCAGTCTTTGCCAATTGGGTGGCTCGGCGCCGAATCCGGTGTTGTCGACAGTCACTTATTTCCGCCAGGAGTATATGGCGCATTGCGTCGACAAACGGTGTCCTGCCGGGGTGTGCAAGGATCTGGTATCGCACGCGATCGATGAAACCTGCACCGGCTGTTTTGCCTGTGTCAAGGCCTGTCCGACCAATGCCATTGTCGGCGAGCCGAAGAAGCTGCATATGATCATCCAGGATAAGTGTATCCAGTGCGGGGCCTGCTACCAGATCTGCCGGCATGATTCGATCAAACGGATCAAACGAGGCGACGGCGACAAGCTGCAGCAACGGGCGAAAGAACGCTGGCAAGCCCCGGTCCGCGCAACCGCAGCGGCGAGCGTGTAGGAGATAGATATGAAAGTCAAAATCAAAATAGATGGACAGGTAGTTGAGGTAGAGGAAGGGTCATACGTCCTCGAGGCGGCGCGCCAGATCGGGGTGGATATACCAACGCTCTGCTACTATCCGTATATGACGCCGTACGCGGCCTGTCGAATCTGCACAGTAGAGGCGAGAGCCGGCAACGGGTGGAACAAGATCGTGACTGCCTGCAACTATCCTGCCTGGGATGGTCTGGAGATCCTGACCAACACTCCGCGGGTGATGAACGCTCGTCGCACCAACCTTGAGTTGTTAATGGCGAACTGTTCGCCTGTTCCGGTCCTGGAGCGCTTGGCCGAACGATTCGGTATCACCGAGCCGCGCTGGCATGTCGAGGACTACACCTGCATTCTCTGCGGGCTCTGCGTCCGTATTTGTGATGAAGTTGTCGGCGCGCACGCGTTGTCGTTCGTTAATCGTGGGAATGCCCGCGATGTCGCGACGCCGTTCAATCTCGATTCCGATGCCTGTATTCTCTGCGGCGCCTGTGCCAAACTCTGCCCGACCGGGTATATCAAGATGGAAGATATCGAGGAACGGGTAATTCATCACAAGGAGATCAATCTTCGGCCGAATGCGGCTATCACGCTTGATTTCCGCCAGGCGGTCCCCAATGTGCCGCGCATTTACCGCGAGAACTGCATCCACTACAAAACGGGTCAGTGCATGATCTGCGCCAAGGTCTGCCAGAAAGAGGCGATCGATTTCAACTGCACCGACAAAGTGGAAGAGATAGAGGTTGGGACGATCGTCGTGTCGACCGGGTTCGATCACTTTGATCCATCCCCGATGAAGCAATATGGCTACGGCAAGTATCCGAATGTGATCTCGGCAAATGAATTCGAGATGATGAACAATGCGGCCGGACCGACCGGCGGCAAAGTGATCCTCGAGAATGGCGCTGAGCCGAAATCGATCGCGATCCTGCATTGTATCGGGAGCCGCGACGAGAAATATCACCAGTACTGCAGCCGAGTCTGCTGCATGTATGCGCTCAAGTTTGCGCATCTGGTGAAAGAGAAAACCAGCGCCGAAGTCTACCAGTTCTATATTGATATGCGGAGCTTCGGCAAGGGGTACGAAGAATTCTACCAGCGAATCCTGCATGAAGGAGTCAACGTGATCCGCGGCAAAGGGGCGGAAGTGGTACCTGCGGGCTTCAGCCGTAATCATGAGGGGCAGTTGCTGGTTAGGTGTGAAGATACGCTGGCCGGGAAGTTCCGCGAGGTACCGGTCGATATGGTAGTCCTCTGTACCGCGCTGGAGGCTCGCAAAGATGCCAAGGAGTTCGGGCGCAAGCTGAATATCTCGACTGGAGCGGATGGCTGGTTTATCGAGGCGCATCCGAAACTCGCGCCGGTTTCGACTACCACCGATGGCGTATTCCTGGCGGGTGCGTGTCAGGGAGCAAAGGATATTCCGGATTCTGTGGCGCAGGGTTCAGCCGCGGCCGCTCAGGCGATGCGGTTGATGTGCCAGGGGGAAGTGCTGATGGATGCCGCGTATGCGGTGATCATGGAAGAGTACTGCTCGGGGTGCAAGATCTGCAATGATCTCTGTCCGTACAATGCGATCACGTTTGATGAAACCAAGAAAGTCTCAGAGGTAAATTCGTCGATGTGCAAAGCCTGCGGCACTTGTGTCGCCGGATGTCCGTCGGGAGCGATCAAAGCTCGCCACTTCACCGATGAACAGATCTATGCCCAGATCGAAGGAATGCTGATATGAGTTTTGAACCACGTATCATAGGATTTCTCTGCAATTGGTGCAGTTATACCGGCGCAGATCTGGCGGGAACCTCGCGGATGAAATATCCGCCGAATGTACTGACGATCCGCGTGATGTGCAGTGGGCGAGTCGACCCGGGATTTATTCTGGATGCGTTCCGAAACGGAGCCGATGGAGTTATCGTCTGCGGTTGTCATCTTGGGGACTGCCACTACGTCAACGGCAACCACAAGTGTATCCGCCGCATCCCTCTTACCAAGAAGATATTGGAAGGGATGGGAATTCCACCGGAACGGCTTCGGTTGGAATGGGTGTCGGCATCGGAAGGAGCGCGGTTTCAGGAAGTGATCACCAGCTTCACTAATGAGATACGGAATATGGGGCCAATGCAGTTGAAAGAGTGGAAGTTCGACCCGACACTGGAAACCTCGCACGCAGCTCTGGCAGGAAAGGAGTAGATCATGGCTAAACCAAAACTGGCAATCTACTGGGCTGCCTCCTGCGGCGGCTGTGATATAGCGATTCTCGATATCGAAGAGAAGATACTGGATGTCGCCAACTTTTTCGATATTGTCTTCTGGCCGTGTGCCACCGATTTCAAGTATGACGATGTGCGCAAGATGGAAGACAAATCGATCACACTGACGCTGTTCAACGGGGCGATTCGGAGTGATGAGAATTTTGAGATCGCTGAGCTGTTGCGCCAGAAATCGGTGGTGATGTGCGCATTCGGAAGCTGTGCAGTTGAAGGCGGCATTCCCGGGCTGGCCAACTTCTACGACAAAGAGTCGATCATGAAGTACGCATATATCCAGTCTCCCTCAACGACGAATGCCGAGAGTATTTACCCGCAGCCGGAGACCAAGGTAGCCGAGGGGACCCTGAGAATTCCAACTCTCTATAATACCGTACGGAGTTTGGGTCAGACGATAGAGGTGGACTACATCATTCCGGGCTGTCCGCCACAATCCGACCAGATCATCGCGGTGGTGACGGCGGTGATCGATATCCTGCAGAACGGAAAACCGCTTCCGCCGAAAGGGACCGTACTTGGCGCGACCGAAAAAAGCTGCTGTGACGAATGCAAACGTCAGCGGAACGTCAAAAAGATCAAGAAATTCGTCCGACCGTTTTCGATCAAAGTTGATCCCGACCTCTGCCTGTTGGAGCAGGGGATCGTCTGTATGGGACCGGCGACGCGCGGAGGATGCGGCGCCAAATGTGTCAACGCCGGCGTACCATGCCGGGGCTGTTACAGCGTGCCGAGCAATGTGCGTGATCAGGGGGCGAAGATGGCATCAGCACTTGCCTCTGTCATCGATTCGATCGATCCCGTCGAAATTCAGCAGATCATCGATACTATTCCCGACCCGCTGGGGACATTCTACCGATTCAGCCTGGCTGATTCGGCAATCCGGAGATCGCAATCATGAAACAGATAGTCATAGATCCGATCACACGCCTTGAAGGGCACGGCAAGATCCATCTTTTCATCAAAGATGATGGCTCACTGGAGAATTGCTATTTCCAGGTGCCGGAGTTGCGTGGATTCGAGAAGTTCTGTCAGGGGAGGCCGGTTGAGGAACTCTGTCGCATAACGACCCGCATATGCGGAGTTTGCCCCGATGCCCATCATATGGCGGCGGCCAAAGCGGCTGACGCCGTTTATGGCGTGACCATTCCATCAGCGGCGTTCAAGCTACGTTCCCTGTTGTATGATGCGTTTTATGCCGGCGACCATACCACTCACTTCTTCGCATTGGGTGGGCCGGACTTTGTTTGTGGACCGGACGCTCCGGCGGCGGAACGGAATATCCTCGGCGTGATTGCCAAGGTCGGTCTTGACGCCGGCAAAAAAGTGATCGCCCAACGTGCCCGCGGCCAGCGGGTTATTGAGATCATCGGCGGCAAGAAGGTCCATCCGGTGACCTCGCTTCCAGGCGGACTCTCCAAACGGATCAGCAAGGCCGAACAGGAAGAGATGATCAAGATCGGCGACGAGATGGTGGAATTCTCCAAGTTCGCTGTGCAGGTCCTGAATGATATCGTTCTGGCGAACAAGGCGTACGTCGACATGATCCTGTCCGATGCCTACACGCACAAGACGTACAACATGGGATTGGTGGACGCCAACAACAAAGTCAATTTCTATGACGGCAAGGTGCGCGTGACCGGACCGGATGGAAAAGAGCACGCCAAGTACGAGCCGAAGGACTATCTGGAGTATGTCGCCGAACATGTCGAGCCATACAGCTACCTCAAATACCCGTATCTGAAGAAAGTCGGATGGAAGGGGTTTGTGGATGGTGTAGACTCGGGGATCTACAAGGCGACGCCGTTGTCGCGACTGAATGTCGCGGATGGGATGGCTACTCCGTTGGCGCAGGCGGAATATGAACGGTATTTCGAGACGTTGACTGGGGACCGTACCGGCAAAACGCCGGTTCATTCGACTTTGGCGACCCATTGGGCGCGTATAGTCGAGTTGGTTTATGCGTGTGAGTCGGTGGCGAAGATGGCACGCGATGAAGAGATCACCTCGGATAAGATACTCAATATCCCGACCTCGATCGTTGGCGAGGGTGTGGGGATAGTTGAAGCTCCCCGAGGCACACTGACGCATCATTACAAGACTGACCAGAATGGAATAGTGACAGAGGCAAATCTGATCGTTGGGACGACCAACAATAATGCGCCGATCACAATGTCGATCAAGAAGGCGGCAGAGGGATTGATCAAGAAGGGGAGTAAGATCACCGATGGGACGCTCAATCGGATCGAGATGGCGTTTCGCGCCTACGACCCCTGTTTTGGCTGCGCTACTCACACGCTGCCGGGGCAGATGCCGCTCGAGCTAATTATCCATGATGTGGAAAGCGGAGAGATCATCGAGTCTGTCCGGAGAAACTGATGCGACCATTTCTGGTCCTCTGTTTAGGTAACGAGGTGCTGACCGATGATGCTTTCGGACCATTGGTCGCATCTCGTCTGGAGAATCGGGAGCTGGGAGACGATGTGGAATTACTCTTTGCTCCCGTGGCCGGCTTTCGGTTGATCGAGCTACTCAGTTCGCGTCAGTCGGTGCTGATTGTCGATGCGATCAAGACCGGCAATGCGGCACCGGGGACATTGCACTCCTTTCCGGCCGGAGCGCTGACACCCTCTAACAGCCTGATCAACAGCCACCAGATCAATCTGCCGACAGCGCTCGAATTGGGTCGTCAACTTGGCGAAACGATGCCGTCAGACATTCAGGTCCTGGCGTGTGAGGCGGAAGATATCGAGACACTGAGCGAAACGCCGACTGAGGCGGTCGGAGCGGCGATCGATCCGGCGATCACCCTGATCGAAGGATGGCTGTCTGATAAACGTCAGGCACGTGTTGCGAAAGATTCCCGTCAGGGACCTATCTCAGCCTGACTTTCGCCGCGATTCATTCCCGCGTGAGAATGTTCTTCAGCACCGAACCATCCATCGGATGGTCTATTTGTATTCCCAGTAGCATCGCAAGGGTCGGCGCGATGTCGATCGTCCGGATGATCTCCTCATGCACTCCCGACACTACTCCGGGCCCGGCAAAAACGATCGGGACTGTGCAATCGTAGTCATAGGGGGTTCCGTGCGAAGTGCCGAACGCATTATTGTCGATCAGATAAAATTGCCGGAAAAGGACCATGAGGTCCGGTCCACGGTCGGGCGTAATACAGTTGCGGAATTTCTGGAGATAGGTGCGATGGGGAGTGCTCGGATTGAGTAGTTCGTCTCGGCCGAAAACATCTTTGACATAAGGGAGTCTCCGAATTTCGGCAGCCACCGCGTCCTGCAACGCCTTCTCATTTCTTCCGGTCATGACAGAATAGTCCAGGATAATATCGCCGATCCCATCTTTGATCGGGTTGCTGGCGAGCCCTTGCTCGGATGCGACTTTTTCGCCAATCCGCTTGAGGGCGGCACGAACTGTATCCGGATGGATCCGACCGGCGTCAATCCCCAACTTCTGCAGATCTTCGGGGAGCGGCAGGACGCCATGGTCAGAGGAGAGAACAACGACATATTTGTCGCGGCCGACGAGGCTGTCGAGAGACGTGAAGAGATCGCCCAGATATCGGTCAAGTCTCAAGTAGAAGTCCTGGATCTCCTGGCTAAGGGGGCCATAGGTGTGTCCGGTAGCATCTGCAGCCGAGCATCCTATCCAGAGTAGATCAACTGTATTGTCTGCGCCGAGTTGTTGCGTTTTCACGGCGGTCCTGGCAAGGCTGATCGTCACCTCATCCGCAAAGGGCGTCGCATAAAGTTCATCCCAATAGGTGGTATCTTGTTGAGGAGAGTGGTCGGTGAAGAGATGAGGAAAGGTTGTATGTATGCCGTCATTTTCATTCGGCGAGTTATCGGGATTGGAGATGGCATACGCCGCTTCTGGAAGGAGTTTGTGCCAGCCACTGTCGTAGTAGCTGTCGACCTGCCGTGCGGCGCTGAAGGAGTCTATCCACGCGGGGTAGCTGTCGGCGTAATAGGTCGAGGTGACATAGTTACCGGTTTTCCAGTCAAACCAATAGGCACCATCGGCCATCTTACCGCCCATGCCAATAGCCGATCTGTCTTTCAGTGCAAACGCAAAGACCTTTGAGGCTGGTGAGTGCGTTTTAAGATGATCTCCCAGGGTCGGCTCAAGAATACGGGCCGGAGAGGAACCTGAGCCGATCGGCTTGCCGATGAGCGGCGAAAGAGTGTCACGCATGGAATAAACTTCGCGCTGTGCATTTCGATCGTAGTAGTTGTTGCCGATCACACCGTGACGTGAGGGGAGGCATCCGGTAGAAATGGTCGTGTGACCGACAGCGGTCTCAGTGGCGGCGTGATCATGGATCGCTCCGAGGAAGAGCGCACCATTGTCGATGAGCCGCCGAAATCCGCCGACATACAGCGAGTCAAATCGGGTCAGATAGTCAGGGACCATCTGATCAACCACGATCACCACCCCGAGTTTTGGTTGGTGTGCGGGTTCCGGAGGAGTCTGTGCGAAGGAGACTGAAGCAGATGCAGTCCACAGCAAAAGAAGCGCGGCTCGGAGAGATGCAGACATGGAAACCCTCGCTTGCTAAAGAAAGCAAGATTGACGGTCTACGGTTCGTATCGCGCGGCGATCGGCATGCGACGTCCGATTCCAAACGCGCGGGTGGTCACTTTGAATCCGGGGGCGGCCTGTCGCCGCTTGTATTCGTTGCGGTTGACCGTCTGCAAAACCCATGCGACAGTTGCGGCCTCGAATCCCATAGCTATTATATCATCCTGCGAGCGATGATGTTCTATGTATTCGGTTAGAATTCGGTCAAGAATATCATAGGGCGGGAGGCTATCCTGATCGGTCTGGTTCGGGCGAAGTTCAGCGCTGGGGGGACGAGTGATGATCCGGTTTGGGATGATCTCGCGCTCGCGATTGATGAAATGGGCGAGTTGATAGACCATTGTCTTCGGAACATCGGAGATCACCGCCAGTCCGCCTGCCATGTCGCCATACAACGTACAGTAGCCGGTGGCCAATTCGGATTTATTACCGGTAGAAAGAACGATCGCGCCTATCTCATTGGAGAGCGCCATCAGAATATTACCTCGTATCCTGGCCTGAATATTCTCAAGGGTGACAGAGACCTTGCTTTCGTCGATTCCCAACGGCTCTAATGTCTTTAGGTAGGCGATATAGGCCGGTTCGATCGGAACCGTTTTGAAGTGAAGGCCGAGATTAGCCGCCAGTTGTTGGGCAAGGGCGGCGGATTCATCGGCGGAAAAGCGCGAAGGCATGGTGATACCGACGACCTGCTCTGCGCCGATCGCTTCCGCGGCCAGAACGGCAACCACGGCGGAATCAATGCCACCCGAGAGGCCGATCGCGGCCCTTTTGAATCCGCACTTCCTGAGGTAATCTCGCACTCCCAGGACCAGCGCCTGATAGAGCGCTTCGGTCGAATCCTGCTGAATGAACTTTTGTCCGCCGTTGAGATGCGAGGTATCCACCAGCCGGACCTCTTCATCGAACGCAGTCATCAGTGCGGTCGGGTTGCCATCGCGATCAAACGCCATACTGCGGCCATCAAACACCAGTTCATCATTGCCGCCGATCTGATTGACGAAAACAAAGGGGCGTTGATGTTTGTGCGCATGGCTATGGATCAGGCGGTAGCGTATCGCCTCTTTTCCGAGATAGAAAGGAGAGGCGGAAATGTTGATCAGGAGCGTCGCACCGTGCGAGACCAAATCGGCAACGGGATCAAAGCGGTAGATCCGTTTCTGCCAGAGATCGGGATCATTCCAGGCATCCTCGCAGATCGAGATCCCGAGAATCTCGTCCTTGAACTTGAACGGTGAAATACTGATCGCTTCATCGAAATAGCGGGCTTCGTCAAATACATCATATGTCGGCAAAAGCGATTTATGCTGCGTGAAGAGCAGTTGGCCATTCTGTACCAACAATGCGGCGTTGTAGAGACCGAGGCCAGTCGGTCCACCCGCACGGACTGGCGTACCAAAAAGAATCCCTGTCTCACCGCATGAGGAAGATCCCTTCACGATTTCTTTGATCCCCTGCTCGATCTGATCGATAAACCAAGGCTCAGCCAGAAGGTCACGCGGCGGGTAGCCGGTTAGGTAGAGTTCGGGAAAAACCACGAGGTCAGCACGTGCGGACCAGTCTTTAACGGTCTGCAGGAGGCGTTGCGCGTTGCCGCGGATATCACCGACAGTCGGGTTCAGTTGGGCGAGTGCTATTTTCATTCAGTTCAATCTGTTAAGGTGGCTGGCAAGGTACTACATCGGGGGGTAATTAGGCAAGCCCGGTCGCAGACAGAAAATGGGCTCCGAAATAGGACAAAAAGACCGATAATAGTTAGAAAGAAGGGACTAGAATAGGGGGCATTTGTGGCATTCTTGGGGTTAGCGAAGAGAGGTGAATTGGGGCAAAGTATACAATTTCAGCCTTGAATTGATAATCAGGCTTGGAATCGGCGCTCCACCCTAATGCGCTACATTATAGGTGGTTATAGCCGCTAAAGGCCAGCGTTCAAAATTACGTCAATTTTTATCAAAAATGGATTGCGGAGTATTGTTTAGGCTTGACGGTTTGTTCTTTTTTTCACATGATATGGCAACGAAATGGATGTGCCCATCGTTTTGAGGGTAAGAGGACAGCAGAAATTATGAAGACTGAAAAGCCACAGGTCGATTCCGCAGCCCCGGAAACATTCAGCACCGAGCTGCGCGTCTTTACCATTGACCATCTCAATAACCTGATCGCCGTACTGACGTCTCACCACTATCAGGTCTTTGGACCGATCGTGCGGGACAAAGCGATCGTCTACGATGAGATCAGCAGTGTCTCAGATCTCCCGGTTGGGTGGATTGATACACAGACCAAAGCAAGCTATCGCCTTTCCAAGCGAGCGGCGAAGACGGTCTTCAGCAACTACACGGTAGGGCCGCACTCGTGGAAAAAGTATTTGCATAAACCGACCACTTGCCTGGTCTCTTCCGATCGCGAAGGGGCGGAACTCGCCATTGGGGACACGCAGGCTGAGATACCCATGCAGGCGCTGATCGGAGTCCGGGCGTGCGAACTAAATGCCATCGCGATCCAGGACAAAGTTCTGTTAGGCGGACCATTCAGTGATCCGATCTACCGGGAGCGTCGCGAGAAGACATTGCTGGTGGCGGTCAATTGCGGCAAAGCGGGTGGAACCTGCTTCTGTGCTTCGATGGGAACCGGCCCTCGGGTAACGAGCGGTTTTGATATCGCGCTGACCGAGATCAATGAGAACAATCGGCATTACTTCCTGGCGGAAGTTGGATCTCCCAAAGGAGAAGCGATCCTGGCCGAACTACCGACCGAGCCGGCGACCGAGCTGGATATTCAGGCGGCCAATCGGGTGATCGCTACGGCGACCCATCAGATGGGACGCAAGGTGGACATGACTGAGATTAAGGAGGTCCTCTATCGCAATACGGAGAATCCGCGATGGAGAGATGTCTCTGAACGGTGTATGAGCTGCAGCAATTGCACGCTGGTCTGTCCGACCTGTTTCTGTACGACTATAGAGGACACCACTGATCTGAGCGGAGCGAAAGCGGAGCGCTGGCGGAAGTGGGATTCCTGTTTCACTATGGAGTTTTCCTATATCCATGGCGGCAGTATCCGGACCTCGCCAGGCACCCGTTACCGGCAATGGTTGACCCACAAGTTTGCGTCGTGGTTTGACCAATTCGGGACGACGGGATGTGTTGGGTGCGGGCGGTGCATCACCTGGTGCCCCGTCGGAATTGACATCACCGAAGAGTTACGAGCGATCCGCGACAGTGAACTGGTCGATGCGGGAGCCCCTAAAGCGAAGGAGTAGAGAATGGAGACCCTTGAGCGCTATGTCGCAGAACATCCCTTTTTCTCCGGGATGTCGGAAAAGCATATCCAACTGATCGTGGGATGTGCCAGCAACATTCGGTACGACGCCGGTCAGCAGATCGATCGTGCCGGAGAAGACGCCAATCATTTCTTCCTGGTCCGTTCCGGGAGGGTGGCGATCGAGATCGTCAGTCCGGCCTCGGGTCCCATTACGATCGCGACGGTCGGGGACGGCGAAGTGGTCGGGTGGTCATGGCTTTTTCCGCCGTATGTGCACCACTTTGATTCACGAGCGATCGACCTGACGAGAGCGATCGCGCTGGATGGAAAATGCCTGCGCCAAAAATGCGAAAATGACCATGAACTTGGCTACGAGCTGTTCAAGCGGTTCGCCAATATCATGGAACAACGAATAGAAAATGCACGCATGCAACTACTGGATCTGTATAAATGAGTACACACGCGGTTCATTCGACTGAGACAGCGCCGGATAACAATCCGATGTTGCCACAGACATTCCGGGTCCGGAAGGTGATGAACGATACCTATGACACCTTCACGCTGGAACTGACTCCGTCGCATGGCGGCTCCGAGTTCAGTTTTAAGCCCGGACAGTTCAACATGCTTTACCTGCATGGGGTCGGCGAAGTACCGATCTCGATCAGCGGCGATCCCGCCCGATCCAACGTGCTGGTTCATACCACGCGCGCGGTCGGCACGGTCACCAAGGTGATGTCGAAACTCAAGGTCGGAGATCTGATCGGTGTCCGTGGTCCGTATGGGACTTCCTGGCCGGTCGATGAAGCCGAGGGGAACGATGTCGTGATAGTGGCTGGCGGTATCGGGCTCGCTCCATTACGTCCGGCGCTCTACCATATTCTTTCCAATCGAACGAAGTATGGTAAAGTGGTGCTGCTGTATGGTACGCGGACGCCTTCGGACATTCTTTATCGCAAGGACCTCGAGCAACTACGCTCACGGTTCGATCTTGAGGTGCACGTAACGGTGGACCGAGCGATGGGGAACTGGCGGGGGAATGTCGGAGTGGTGACCAACCTGATCTCTAAAGCACCATTCGATCCGACCAACACTGTGGTGATGGTCTGCGGACCGGAGATCATGATGCGCTTCACCGTGATGGGATTGCAGAAGCGTGGTGTTGCGTTCGAGAATATCTATCTGTCGCTCGAGCGGAATATGAAGTGCGCGGTCGGGTTCTGCGGCCATTGTCAATTCGGTCCGGTGTTTGTCTGCAAGGACGGCCCGGTGTTCCGCTATGACAAGGTCAGGGAATTCCTCAACAAGAGGGAGATCTAACCATGGCAACCGCAAAACCGAAACTGGCCGTCTGGAAGTTCGCTTCCTGCGACGGTTGCCAGCTCAGCCTGTTGGACTGCGAAGATGAACTGCTGCAGATCGTCGGCGCGATCGATATAGCGAATTTTGTCGAAGCCTCCCGCAACGTCATGAAGGGGCCGTATGACCTCTCGCTCGTCGAGGGCTCCATTACGACCCCTCATGATGCAGAACGGATCCACAAGGTGCGTCGGCAGTCGAAGTTCCTGATCACTATCGGCGCGTGCGCAACTGCCGGCGGGGTACAGGCGCTGCGAAACTACACGGACGTGAAAGAGTATGCGTCCTACGTGTACGCCAATCCTGAATATTTCGAGACGTTAAATAAGTCGACGCCGATCGCCGACCACGTGTTTGTTGATTTCGAATTGCGCGGCTGTCCGATCAGCAAAGCGCAGTTGGTCGAGACAGTCTCGGCCTTCCTGAACGGCCGCAAGCCGGTTACTCCGCCTCATTCCGTCTGTATGGAGTGCAAGCGGAGAGGGTCGGTCTGCGTGATGGTCGCTCATGGGACACCCTGTCTTGGTCCGGTGACCCAGGCGGGATGCGGCGCGATCTGCCCGAGTTACCATCGCGGCTGCTATGGCTGCTTTGGTCCGAAAGAAACACCCAATACCGGAGCCCTTGCGGAACAACTGAAAACGATGGGTGTCTCAGACGAGGGTCTGATCCGAACATTCCGTACCTATAATGCGTATGCCGACGCCTTCCGCAAGGAGAGTGAGGCTCATGAAAAATAGAACAGTGAAGGTCGACTACCTCGCCCGTGTGGAGGGGGAAGGCGGCATTTTCGTCAAGATCAAAGGGGATAAGATCGAGGATGTGAAACTTCGCATTTTCGAACCGCCCCGGTTTTTTGAGGCGTTTTTGCGCGGCCGCTATTTCACGGAAGCGCCGGACATCACCGCGCGCATTTGCGGCATTTGTCCGATCGCCTACATGATGTCATCCATCCATGCGATGGAGAACGCCTGTGGCGTGACGGTAGGTGGGCAATTACGTGCCCTTCGCCGCCTGATCTACTGCGGAGAGTGGATCGAGAGCCATGTGCTGCATATTTACATGCTGCATGCGCCGGATTTCCTCGGCTATGAGGATTCGATCCAGATGGCAGCGGATTACCCGCAGATCGTGACGCGCGGCCTGATGCTGAAAAAGCTCGGCAACGATATCATGACGACAGTTGGTGGGCGGGAGATCCATCCCGTCAACGTCAAGGTGGGCGGATTCTATCGCGTCCCGACCAAGAAGGAGCTTGATCCGTATCGTGAACGTCTGGTGAAGGCGATCGAGGATTCGGTCGAGACCGCCAAATGGGTCAATGGGTTTACGTTCCCCGACTACAAGGTTGATTATGAGTTCGTCTCATTGCAGCATGCCCAGGAATATCCATTCAACGAAGGACACCTGGCGTCTAATAAGGGGCTCAAGATCAGCTTCTCCGAATATGAACAGCAATTTGTCGAAGAGCATATGGAGCATGCCAACGCGCTGCACTCGGTGCATCGCGAGCGCGGCAACTACTTCGTCGGGCCGATGGCGCGCTACAACAACTGTTTCGACAAGCTGACGCCGGTCGCCAAGCAGACGGCTAAAGAGCTGAAGCTTGAGGCGCATGTTACCAATCCGTTCCGCAGTATCATCGTTCGGGCGATTGAGACGATCTATGCCTGTGAAGAGGCGTTGCGGATAATCGAGAATTACAACCCGCCGCCGCAACCCTCGGTTGATGTTCAGCCGAAGGAAGGGGTGGGGTATGGAGCCTCCGAAGCGCCTCGCGGGACACTGTATCATCGCTATCGGATCGATGCCGACGGGATCATCCGGGATGCCAAGATCGTACCGCCGACCTCACAAAACCAGCGGACGATCGAGGCGGACCTTCGCGGCTTTGCCTCCCAGAATCTTCATCTGAAGAATGATGATCTGACCTGGCAGTGCGAGCAACTGGTGCGCAACTATGATCCGTGCATTTCCTGCGCGACACATAGTTTGAACCTGAAGCTCGATCGCGCGTGACGAGATGTCGCGCGAGGAGGGAACAAAGCGCGTTATCGTTATCGGAATAGGCAACGAATTCCGGGGAGACGACGCGTTCGGTTTTGAAGTGATTCGACGGATCCGGGAGCAGATTCCCGGGTCCGTCGATGTTTTATTGACGGAAGGGGATGGGACACATCTTATGCAGCGATGGGCCGGTTGTGATGTCGTCTACATCGTTGACTGCATTACTTCCGGGGCGCCGGGCGGAACCTGTTTCCGGCTCGATGCCGCAGAACGAAAGATGCCGACTCAGTTTTTCCGTTCATCCAGTCATATATTCGGAGTGGCCGAGGCGATCGAAATGTCCCGGGCGCTGAATCAGTTGCCATCCAAAGTCATTGTTTACGGTGCCGAAGGGACCCAGCTTGATCTGGGGAAGCCGATGTCTGAGCCGATGGTCAGGGCGGTCCGGATTATTGGGGATCAGTTGTTGCAGGAGTTGCGGCAGGATCCGACCTGAGTCAGTTTCGCGCTTTCAGATAGGCGCCGGCGCCGATCAATAGTCCTACACCGATCAGCAGATAAATTCCGACGAGATAGAGGCGGGGGAGCGGGGAGATTCGCAAGAGGATCCCTGCGGTGATCATTATCAAGACAATCAGGTACGATTCCCAGGCTTGAAAGGCGAAGATGCAGATCTTCTCTTTGTGCGGGGAGATCTGCCGTATCCGTTCGACATTCTTGCGGGCAAGCCGGGCAAAAACGAAAATCCCTTTGAGCAGACCGAGCAGAAGTCCGCTCACCGCAATCACCAGGGTCAGGACGCCGTTCGTTTGGTGAGCCTCCGGGTAGTAGAGCAAGGCTCTGACGATGAGGAAAATCCCGACGGCCGCCCAGACGTATGCGGCGGTGGTGACGAGGGTCCATCGGGAGGCGGCAGGTTCACGGATAGGCATGGCTGTAGCCAATATAAGCCGGATATTTCCACTGGACAGCCGATTAGTCGAGGAGAATGTGATTCTGTCGGTGAGCCAAAAAGCTCTTTCGGGTGTTATATTCTTACCGGGCAGTTTTTCCGATAATACTTTAAGAGCTGAATATGGCACAGGATAAAGAGATACCGCTTTCTGACAATGGACTGACCGTCCTGAAACGTCGCTACCTGCTGAAAGATCAACAGGGGCGGGTGATAGAGACGCCGAAAGAGATGTTCTTGCGGGTAGCGCGGTATATTGCCACCGGGGACCGTCAGTACGGCGCCACCGATCAGCAGGTCGAGACGACTGCGGATCGGTTCTATAACCTTATGTCCAGTCTGGACTTCCTCCCGAACTCCCCAACTCTGATGAATGCCGGGCGCTCGCTTGGCCAGTTATCGGCCTGCTTTGTTTTGCCGGTTGGGGACTCGATGGAGGAGATATTCGAGACCAACAAACATGCGGCTATTATCCACAAAACCGGTGGGGGAACCGGGTTTTCGTTTTCACGGCTCCGCCCGCGTAATTCAGTGGTGGCCAGTACCTCGGGGGTAGCCTCGGGGCCGGTCTCGTTCATGAAGGTCTACAACGCCTCGACCGAGGCGGTCAAACAGGGGGGGACCCGTCGCGGGGCGAATATGGGGATCCTTCGAGTCGACCACCCGGATATTCTCGAATTCATTTCGTCCAAAGCCAATACCTCAGAGATCACCAATTTTAATATCTCCGTCGCGATCACCGACCGGTTTATGGAGGCAGTCGAAAAGGGGACATCCTATCCGTTGATCGACCCGCGGTCCGGCAAAACGTTTGTTCGGGATGACGAAGAGCAGTCGCTGGATGCCCGCACGCTGTTCGAACAAATTGTCGAACATGCCTGGTCGACCGGGGAGCCGGGGATCGTTTTCATCGATCGGATGGACAAGGGGAATCCGACTTCACCCTCGGAGCGGATCGAGGCGACCAATCCCTGCGGTGAGCAGCCGTTGCCGCCGTATGATTCCTGCAATCTGGGTTCGATCAATCTGGGGCATTTTGTGAAGTCGCCATTACCCTCAAATTATACGCTAACCTCGGCGGCCGATGGAATCGACTGGGAGCGACTGGCGCGTGTCATTCATACGGCAGTACATTTTCTCGATAACGTCATCGATGTTAACCGCTATCCGATACCGCAGATCCAGGTACAGACGAAAAAGAACCGTCGTATCGGGCTTGGGGTAATGGGGTGGGCGGATATGCTGATCAAGCTGCACCTTCCGTACAATTCACTCCAGGCGTTTGAGCTGGGGGATAAGGTGATGGCCTTTGTCGAATCCGAGGCGCGCAATCAGTCCTCGGAGATGGCGGCAGTACGCGGGCGATTCCCCAATTGGGAAGGCTCAGTCTATCGTCAGGATGGGGTCGTGATGCGCAACGCCACGGTGACGACAGTCGCGCCAACTGGGACGATCTCGATCATTGCCGGATGTTCATCCGGGATAGAGCCATATTATGCGATCGGGTTTGAGCGGAATGTCATGGATGGGACGCGGATGCGCGAGATCATTCCGTTATTCGAGCAAGCGTCGCGCGACGGCGGATTTTATTCCGAGAAGCTGATGCAGCGGGTGACCTCGGTACGGTCCCTTGCGGAGATCACCGAGATCCCGGAGTGGGTGCGGGCACTGTTTTTGACTGCTGCCGATGTTTCTCCGGAAGATCATGTCCGGATGCAGGCGGTTTTCCAGCGGCACTGTGATTCCTCGGTCTCCAAAACGATCAATTTCCCGGAATCGGCCAGTCGCGGTGACGTTCGCAAGGCGTATGAGCTGGCGTATCGACTTGGATGCAAGGGAGTGACAATCTATCGCGACAACTCCCGCCCCAACCAGGTGCTCTCTTCGGTGAAGCCGTCAGAAGAGAAAATGCTCCCCATCGCGGCACCGAAGGTCGAGAAGCGTCCGAACTTGCTAACCGGGTTTACCGAGAAGATACGGACCGGATATGGGAATTTGTATGTCACGGTGAATCTCCGCGACGGGAAACCATTTGAGGTGTTTGCCCATATCGGGAAATCCGGATATACGACCATGGCAGATACAGAGGCGATCTGCCGGCTGATTTCGCTGGCGTTACGTTCGCATGTACCGGTCGAGAAAGTGATCAGTCAGCTTCGCGGGATAGGTGGCTCGGCTCAGATATTGGCAGAGGGAGGGCGGGTATCCTCGATCCCTGACGCCATTGCGCAAATTCTGAACAGGCATTTTGGCTCGGCAGATCAAGGGAATGCCGAGGAAAGTACACGGGAGATCTGTCCGGAGTGCACCGGACCGCTGGTCTATCAATCTGGTTGCTATTCCTGCTCATCTTGTGGTTATTCCACCTGCTAATTCTTCCGATATAGGAATAGATAGAGGGCGTAACCCGTCCTCGTGAACTATTATGGCGACAAGTCTACAATTCATACCGGCCGGTCGGACCTCGACTGTCAAGCGTGGGAACACTGTTCTCCAGGTGCAGACGGAGTATGCTCACCGTCCGAACCCGCGAATCACCACGACCATTCTGGATAATGGCCGCGTGCTGCATAAGGTGGAACGAGGGCTGGACAAGCCGATCGAGACGCTCGAGGAACAGCACAAAACCGAGGTAACGCTGGTGCGCCAGCATACCGAGGTGATGAGCATCATTCAGAATGACCCGTCCGCCGCGACGGCGCCCAAATTCCCGTCACCACAGCCGATCGACATTTCGCCGCTGTCCGCGCATGACCGGATCAAGCAGATCCCCGGTGTGCAGATGGTGTTGCAGATGGAGAACGACGGAACCTTCTCGTCACCCGAATTGACAATCGAGTTCCAGAAGCAGTTTGCGTTCATCTTTAAGAACCTGCGGGAACTGCTGGAGCTGTTTGAGAAAGTGCCGGGGGTGGGTCTGGTACGCCGTCAGGGGATCTATGAGGTTGAGCGGGACCGACTTTACTTTGTTTCAGCGGGGGATGAGTGCTTTTTCGTGGTGGTGCGTCGCGTTAATGTAACCACACAGTATGACCAGGAATTGAAGGCGGTTCTGGTGGACCGGATCTAGATATTTCTGCCGGAACAACGCTCCCTATCAAATCAAAAGCCCGCCATGAGGCGGGCTTTTAAATTTACAACGGAGAGGTGGTAATTTGAAAAAACTCCAGAGATCCTTACGTTAAGGGCTTTACCGCCGCTTGGCGTATCTAGCTTTCGCTACTGCTGCAAGAGCAGGTCACGGCGTACGCGCACCGCACAAGAGACAACCCTCATAAGTGGAGTGTTAGAGATTTTCAAATGACTCTTTCTCTCCGCTGATTGTGTGCTCTTTATACCATTCCACAACCCATTTTGCAAGTGAAATTTTCCTCTGTTGCCCTCTGAAAAGAGATTTCATATGTTACTTACAGAATCAATATGTGGAATGTTCAGTGAAACTCGGCGCAGTCGGAATTGATCTGGTTGATGTTACGCGGATCGCGAATCTTATTTCGCGATATGGCGATAAATTCGTGTTGCGTATACTTGGCCCGGATGAGATTGCCCAGATGGGAATCCGGCGGGATCGTGCTCAGTTTGTGGCCGGGCGATTTGCCGCGAAAGAAGCGGCGGTCAAAGCGCTGGGCCATTATCTGGTCGACAAACCCGCGCTCTCCCGGATCCAGGTCATCAACGATGAAACCGGCCGACCGGCGCTTGATCTTGCTTCACTGAACCTCCCACAACTTCGCCACGTCTCGGCGAAGCTCTCCATCTCCCATGAACGCACACATGCCATTGCGATTGTTATCCTGACGGAGGAAAAATGAGTTCGTCGAATATCCTGCAGCTTTTCAAAGATTCCGGAGCGTTGCTGACCGGTCATTTTCTGTTGACCTCGGGTCGGCATTCTGATGTGTACTACGAGAAATTCACTTTGCTGAAAAATCCGACCATCTGCACGCAGATATGCAAGTCGATGGCGGATCATTTCAAGAACAGCGGCGTCCAGACGGTTGTCGGTCCCACCACCGGCGGGATCCTGATCGCGTACGATGTCGCCCGCTATCTTGGCGTTGAATCGATCTATGCCGAACAGGGTGAGAACGGCCGTGTTTTCAAGCGCGGATTTTCGCTGGAACCGGGTGAGAAGGTGCTGATCGTCGATGATGTATTGACCACTGGCAAGTCAGTCGAAGAAGTCATCGCGCTGGTGAAATCCTACAAGGCTGATATTGTCGGGATCGGGCTGTTCCTCGATCGGTCCGGCGGTAAAGTGACATTCCCTTATCCTACCCAAGCGTTGGCCACTGTGAGTGCCGATAGTTGGGAAGCGACTGCGTGTCCGCTCTGCCAGAAGGATGTTCCTTTCACGCAGCGTGGAAGCCGAAAGCTGTAGCGATTTAGAGACGGGGGAGTAACGAGCGACTTATGCCGGGACCAGTTCGGTCTCGGCCAGGGGGAAGGTGATGCTGATAGTGGAGCCCTGATTTTCCATCGACTCTACTACCAGCTTCCCGCCGTGATTTTCAATTATCCGCTTACAGACGACCAATCCAAATCCATGGCCCAGTTTTTTGGTGGTGAAGCGTTCCTGGAACGCGCGTTTCAGCAGTTCCGGAGGGAAGCCGCAACCGGTATCGCGAATCGCGACCGCAAACTGCGTGTCACTGGTGGCCGATAATTCAACGGTGATCTCTTTTTTGGGACGATCGACCATGGCATCGGCAGCGTTATTAAACAGGTTGTAGAGCAATTGCTGCATCTGTGTGGAGTCAGCCTCGAAAGGGAGATGCAGGTCGGTGCCGCTCACCTTGATCTGGACACCCTGGAAGCGCTTCTGCGGTCGCAGGTAGTCGATCACCTCACTCATCAGCTTGCCGAATGACATGACTGTCTTCTCTGAAGAGATCGGCGTGAGGTCCATCAGATTGGCGGTAAAGACCTTGATCTTCTCGATCGTCCCGGACATGGCGCTGACATATTTCCCAAGATCCTGGACATTTCCTTTTTTCAGATGGAAATCAAGCAACTGCAGGTTACCGGCAACCACTCCCAGGAAGTTATTCAATTCATGGCCGATCTCGGCGGACATCTGCCCGCGGGTGGCGATCTTTTCCAGTCGAACTGTCTCGTCCTGCAGCTCTTTCAGGCCCGAATATGCTTTCTGCGTTTCTTCGAGCAGCGCCTGGTTCTCCAGGGTGATGGCGAGCTGACCCGCCGTAATGGTGAGAAATTTGAGGTCTGCGTCGCGTAGCTGGATGATCGGCTCGTTTGGACCGAGAGCAAACCATCCGAAGAGTTCGCCATTGCGGGTGATCGGGACGATGATCATCTGATCGGTATCAGATGCCCAGCCTGGACGAACCAATGTTTGCAGTTCCGGCTGTGGATCAGCCAGATAAAGCGGGTGATTCTCCGCGCTATCGATGAGCAGAGGATACTGCAGGTTTTTTGCTCCGCCTTTCTGGACCGCCTGTTGGATCGGGGCATCGGAATGGCGATCTCGTGATTCCACTCCGTCGACGATCGAAACCGTGGCACAGGCCTCGTTCTCTTTATCATGGAAAGTCGCCGAGCCTTTGGCGATATGCAGGTTCATCAGGATGAACTTGAGCGAGGAGGTAACCAACGAGGCGCGGTCGTTGGTGGCAAACAACATCTGATTCAGATCGGAGAGTTTAGTCAACTCGGTGGTGGAGGTTTTCTCCGCAGCGGCGGCTTTGATCTTGAGACCGTTGCGGACAGCCTGGCGGATCTCCGTCAGCTCGAACGGTTTCATGATGTAGTCGAATGCACCTTGCTTGATCGCGTCTTTGGCAGAGTTGAGATTCGCGTAGCCGGTCATGAAGATGACGCCCAGATCGGGTTGTCTGTCGCGGGCAAGCTTGACCAATTCGATGCCGGTCATACCGGGCATCCGGATATCGGTCACCAGCAGATCCAGCTCTTCGCTCTGCACGATGGCGAGCGCTTCGTCACCGGTCATGGCGGTGATGATATCATAATCTTCGTCCTCCAGCGCGTCACGCACGAGAGAGACGACGATTGATTCATCGTCGACTACCAGGATCCTGCTTCTGTTTACGTTCGGGCTCATACTTTCTGCAAAGAGGCGCAGACCGTGGACAAGACCTCACGGAGTTGGTCGAGGTCAAACGGTTTGCGCAGGATATATGGCACGCCTGCTTCGGACACCTGGTCGGCCAGATTGTCCGGAAGCGAATCTGTCATGATGAACTTGAGTTTCGGGAGTTGGCGACTGATCTCGGTGTAGATCTGGAATCCGTTTTTCTTGGGGATATGAAGGTCGCAGATACAGATGTCGTAACTCCCCTGGACCGCCATCCGGATGCCGTCATCGGATTCCGCGGCGCAGTCGACAAAGTGGCCGGCATCGGCCAAAAAGTCGGCCAACAGGTCGCGAATAACCTGCGAATCATCAATCACCAGGATTCTGGCCATTCGTCACTCTCACGAACTAAGCGCGGTGTTCACGGTTTGCAGCAATTCTTTGATGCTGAACGGCTTGGATAAAAAGGCACAAGCGCCGTTGTGAACTGACTGGCTTACTGTCGCCAGACTAGAATATCCAGAGATGACCACGACCTTGGCTCCCGGATAAGTGTCGCGGGCGAATTTCACGACTTCTTCTCCCGGAATGCGTGGCATCCGAAGGTCCGTAATGACGAGGTCGTAGGGACGACTCTTGAGTTTTTCGATCGCCTCATCTCCATCACAAGCGACCGTAACCTGATAATCCTCCAGCACTTCCGAAAGGAAGTCGCGGATGATCTCTTCGTCGTCAACCACTAGAATAGTATGCTTGTCGTCTGCACTCATCGGATCTGTACCGTCACGTCCTATTGTCCGAAACTGTATTTTGCTTCCTTCCTGTTATCGGTATCAGCATCCGGTTTCTGCACAGGGAGAACGATGGTAAATGTTGAGCCGACCCCAACCTCTGACTGGACAGTGATTTCGCCGCCATGCTCCTTGATAATTCCGTAGCTGACCGACAGCCCCAGGCCGGTCCCTTTACCGATCTCCTTGGTCGTGAAGAACGGCTCGAATATCTTCTTGAGATGCTCGTCTTTGATCCCGTGACCAAAGTCCTTAAAGGTCAACTCTACTGCGCCACCGAATTCGCCCAGGGCCGGACTATACCGCGACTGGATCCGGATCTTTGATCCCTGCGCTGATGCATGCATGGCGTTGATGATCAGGTTGGTGAAGACCTGCTGCAACTGCCCGATATTCCCCTGAATGTGCGGGAGCTTCGCATCCAACTGCACTTCCAATTCGATCTGACTCAAATGCAGCTGGTGAGCAACAAATGAAAGCGTCTCTTCGACCGCCTTGTTGACATCAACATCGTCAAAGTCGACAGTCCGCGAAGAGCGCGAGAATTTCAGCAGGTTCTGGACGATGGTCTTGCAGCGACGGGCCTGCGTCTCAATATCCGAGACGTAGCGGATATAGCTCTGTATCTCGCGGGCGGTGGTCTTTTCCGGAATGTTCTTATTCAACTTTTCCAGAGTGAACTGGGCATAGCCGAGAATACCGCCCAGCGGGTTATTTAACTCATGCGCCACGCCGGCGGCCAATTGACCGATCGCGCTCATTTTCTCCGACTGGATGAGCTGCGCCTGGGCCTCTTCGAGCTGCAGGGTTCGCTCGACGATCTTCTCTTCGAGATTGCGATTGTATTGTTCAACCTCGTCGCGCGACTGCTTCAACGATTCAATCATGCGATTGAACGTATCCGCCAGGTGGCCGATCTCGTCGCGTTGCGTAATACTGACGCGCTGGGACAGATCTCCCTTGGAGACCTGATCGGTGACATCGACCAACACGCGCAAGGGCTTGGTGATGGCGCCGACGATGAAGGCCAGCATCACAATCGCTCCCAGCATGATGACCAGGGTAAAGAGGTACGACGCGATCTTGGCTTCAAAGATCGCCTGGTTCACCTTGTCGAGCGAAAGACCGAGTTCGATATGCCCGATCACTTCTCTGACCGTGGCTGCATCGCCGGTACCATCGAGGCCGCCGGTGATACCGAGATTTTCGCGATTGTAGGCCTGCTTATACGTGACGACCGGCATACAAAGGACGAGGAACTCTGCTCCGTCTTTTCCGGAGTCTTTGCGTGTGAAAGTAGAGTCAGGCGATTGGGCGTGCTCTTCTTTGCGTACCGCACCTGTGGCCAGACTGGTATCGCCAATAGATGCCAGCACCAGGCCATCGTTGTTGGAAACAACCACAAACTTGACGGCTTCGAATTGCGCCGGTGTTTTGAGCTGCTCTTCAAGATCGTATCTATTCTCGAATAGTACGCCGCTCTCTGCATTGATCGCCAGCATGCGGATCATGGTGCGGCCGCTGGCCTCCAGTTCCTGGAGGTAACCGGCAGACTGCTGCTTGATCAGATAGCCCGAAATAAGAAGCAAGCTGATCGCGATCATGGCCGAGATCGGCAGGACGAATTTCATCCTGAGGCTGCTACGGAAAAGTCTTCCAAGGAAGCTCATCGATAGACCTCCTTGGCGACCGAGACCAGGTCATTGGGAATGACCACGTTGATATGCTGGGCTGTCTTCTCGTTATAGTGGAACCAGATGATATCCGGGGTAGTGACGCTGATATTGTCGGCGTGGGCACCGCGGAGGATCTGGCTGGCGATTTCGCCGGCCTGGCGGCCGACCGCCTTATAATCGAAGTCGAGAGCAAACAGCGCCCCTGATTCCACGACATTACGCGAAAAACCCATCAACGGTATACCGCGACGGAGCGCATTTATCAGGATGAATTTGGTCGATTGCGGGCTGAACAAATTTGCATCGGCCAGCGACCAGATCCCCTGCACAGTTCGAGCGAGTGAATCAAATGCCGCCGGAAGTTCTTTTTCGTTCGAGACTCGGATCGCGATAAGTTCCAGGTTCAGGTTTTTGGCAACCTGTTTCGCCTGGGGGATAAGTGATTCGGTATTGTCAGTATAGAGGACGCCGATAGCCTTCAGGTTCGGCACGATCATCTTGAAATATTCAAACTGCGTTTTTGGCGGAATGCTGAGTGACGCGCCGGTGATGTTGCCGCCAGGACGGTTAAACGACTCGACAAAGCCGGAGACGATCGGGTACATCACCGAAGAAAAGACGATCGGGATATCCTTGAAGTTCTTCTTGGCGAATTCAGTCGCCGATGTGCCGGTGGTGAGGATCAGGTCTGGTTTGAGGGCACGGATCGAGTCGGTGGCGCCGGGTTCTTTCGCGGAAGGGAAGGAGACTAGAAATTCGGAGAAGGTAGCTTGTGCGCATGCGCCTTTTATCACGCTCTTCGCACCGCTGACACTCCGTTGGGTGGAGGTCAAGGTGTCGGTAGTAATGATAGCGACCTTTTGCGCAAACACCGGCAGGTGTAAGCACACGCTACCGAGAATGATTGCGCCAAAAAGCAGACGCCGCATGCATGAAGCCATCACTGCAGGATTCTTTCTGCCTCGTTATCCGTAACTTCCTCTGGCAACGAAGGATAGGTGGTGCCAGAGGAGTGGTCGTTGCACGTACTGTTCCATTATCGGGCTACTGTCCGAAAACTTAACGGTGGCAACTGCTTTCTGCCGACAATCTTAGCTTTGAGGTGGTCAAGTTTTTGGCGGCTGTTCCGATACTAAGCAGCAGAATCTAAATCTCTCGACGGAACCATATTTAATGACGAGCAGATGCACATCATCAAGAAGGGCAGTACAGGGAGGTATGTTGTGAGTACTCGGCTGCAGTGCAGACGCGTTCTTCTCCTGCTTCTTGCCGCGGTGATCCTCTATGGCGTACCGGCGATCGCCGGTGTGACCGGGAAGATCTCCGGCGTAGTTACAGATGCCGAGTCAGAAGAACCGATCGTGGGGGCTACCGTACGAGTCGTCGGGACCGATCTCGTTGCGACCACCGATGATGAAGGGGAATACTTCATTATCAACGTCCCAAGCGGTAAATACAACCTCTCCGTTACCCACGTCGGGTTCGAACTGGTTACCAAGAAGGAAGTCCGCGTCCTGCTCGACTTGACCACACCGGTCGATTTCAGCGTCCGCCAAATGGCGGTCCAACTGAATAACGAGATGGTGGTCTATGCCGAAGAGCCGCCGATCCAGAAAGATCTTACCTCGTCAAAGATCATTTTCACGTCGGATCGTTTGAAGAACATCCCGAATATCGTGACTGTCCAATCCGTCCTGAGCAATTATCCGGGTGTCCTGATGGACAAAAACAACGAGATGCACGTACGCGGTGGCCGATCCGGCCAGGTGGCGTACTTCTATGATGGTTTCTCCATTATGGATCCGTTTGTCTCGGCTCCGGGGATGCGCATACTGCCGTCGGCATTGGAAGAGCTGTCCTTGACCTCGGGTGGTTTCACCGCCGAGTATGGAGACGCGCTGTCGGGAGTAGTTTCCGCCGTCACGCCTGAGGGGAATTCCGAATATCGTGGTAAAATGCGCCTCTATCAGGGGGCGACTCATTCATATGATGTGTACACCGGTGAGTGGAGCGGGCTTGAGTTTATCAAGAATCGGGCCGCGGCATTTTCTTTCGGCGGACCGATCCCCGGTCTGGATAGCCGAAAGTACACCTTCTTCTCGGCCGGTGAGTATATGCGGGACAACAGCGAACTTCCACATAATATGACCATATCATATGTGGGGCTGGCCAAGGTTGCCATTCAACCGATCCCGAAACTCAAATTGCTGGCCAACATCAAGTACAACGAGTCGTACGGCGACACGTACGAACATCGCGATGTCAATAACCGGTCCTACGACTTCAATCTGGATGGACTGCCGTCATTTGAGAAGCAGTCGTATTTGGTCGGTCTGTCGGGCAACTGGAATTTGACGGACCGTTCGATCCTGTCCGGATCGTTCAGCCGTTTCCTGACCAATACAATAGTGGCGCCCCGTCATTTGATGGATACCCACTGGTCGGCCTGGCCGGGATACTCGGAAGATTCCAACGGGGTATACGATGGAACGATCCATCTTCACAATTATCTGAATAACCCGGACTACAACAACCCGATGGAAGCGATCGGCTTCACGACTGGAACAGATTTCAATCCGGTTTATCGCTGGCGGGAAGCGATCTCCAATTCGATGTCCTTGAGCTACCTGAGTCAGATCACCAAGACCAACCAGTTCAAGCTGGGTCTGGATCTGACCAAGTACGATATCGATTGGGATCAGAAGCAGTTCTACAATTCCAACCCATACGGCGAAACATACGCCTCCAAGCCGACTTATCTTTCGGCGTATTTCCAGGATAAACTGGAGTACGAGGACTTTGTCGTGAATATGGGTATTCGCTACGACTACCATAACGCGGACATTTCCTACAATTATACGCCTGATGAGCTGACGGCGAGTTATCGCGAAGCGAAGTCGGTCAGCCGGGTTTCTCCGCGACTGGGCGTTTCGTTCCCGATCAGCGATCGATCGGTGATGCACTTCAACTACGGAACCTATTTCCAGACGCCTCGCTATACCTATCTCTACACGAATTTGCAGGGTGATCTGTCGACCGGCTACCCGTTGTTGGGGAATCCTGACCTGGCTCCGGAACAGACCACAGCTTATGAATTGGGTCTGGATCATATGATCAATGACGGTCTCCGTGTTGACCTGACCGCCTATTATAAGGACATTAAGGATCTGGTGACGACGCGGGAAGCGCTGCAGTATGCGGGACGGACTGTCACCAAGTTCGACAACGATGACTATGGATCGGTGAAGGGGTTTGATGTCGCTCTGGAGAAGCTCTCGATGGGCGGCTATGTCAGCGGTTCGATCTCCTATTCCTACATGATCGCCATGGGGAATGGTTCGAGCGCGATGGACCCCTACTATACCTATCTGACCTCCAATGAAGATACGCTGGCGCCGATCAGCGAATATCGTCTCGATTTCGATCAGCGTCATACGCTGACAACGGTACTCGATTTCCGGGTGCCTGCTGATTGGAAAGGGAAGGTCTTCGGGTTGAGTATACCGGGGAATTGGGGAATCAATATGGTCGGCTACTATGGTTCCGGACTCCCTTATACCAAGACCGACTCGCTGGGTAACCGCTTTGGTGAGCGGAACGAGGGAAGTCTGCCGTCGAATTATAGTGTCGACATGCGTTTCAACAAGGACTTCGAAATCGGGTCCAAGAAGAACCTGTTGTCGTTCTTCATTGAGGTGGACAACCTGTTCAATAAGAAGAATATCCTCAATGTCTACGCGCATACGGGCCTGCCGGATGACGACAATCGCCGCTATACCGGCGGTTTGTCGACCAACCAGCAGGAACTGGCGCGTCTTGATCGCCTCTATGATAATGATCCACAGAATTACGGACCACCCCGGACTGTCCGTACCGGATTGGAGTTCGGCTTCTAGGCCGGAGAGTGAAGCATGAAAAAGCATGAAATGAACAGCCCCGTATTTCTGCTGACCGTTGCTCTGGTCCTGGTCTCCGTGAGCATCGCGAATGCGATCTCACCAGGTGCGGAACGCAAGTTAACCACCGGCCAGACGAACGCGCCGGTGGTCCTTTCGCCGGCACCGGCCACGATCGACCAGATACTCCATAATATGGGGAACATTGTTACGACCATTGACAACGCCGGCTATGTCGGCGGCTACAGTCATTATGGTCTCGCGTCGGGCGAATGGCCGCGCAATTCGGGCCATGACTACCTGGCGGAGATCAAGTACTGGATGGGCGGGATCGCCCCGAATGGGGATACCCTCGTCGCCAACACCTGGGATGAATTCCAGGCAGTGCAGATGATCGCTTCCGGCGCGGAAGATTATCGCATCCTGCTGTCGACCGATACCACGCGCTACTATCAGTATGACCCATCTGACACTGTTGGTCTGGGGAAGGGGAATCCGGCGTTTGGCTGGAGAGTGTTCGATCCGGAATCGGAGACGTACGAATACACCGACAATTTCAATCCGCTCGATTCGACATTTTATCCCGGCGGACCGCTCGCCTTGCAGCAGTCTCATTACGTCTTCAATGATGCCGCGGGCGGTACATCCCTGATGGGACTGAGCGTTACGCACACCATGTTGCAGTGGAACTACTGCTACAATGAAGATATCTCGTTCGTTATTCTCGAGATCACCAACAACTCGGCCATCGACTACAGCAATTTCACTTTCGGCCTTTATGCCGATTTTGATATTGGCGGTCCGGATGGTACGGGAGAAAATGGGCGTCTCGGAGATGTCGTCGAATATGACGTCGCCGAAAACCTCGCCTGGACATATGACCTGGACGGATTTGATCCGGGCTGGGGTCCGACCGTTACCACCGGTATGATGGGGACGAAGTTGCTGGAAACGCCGGACAATATCGGCATGACCGGACTTCGCACCGGCGAGTGGGAACAGATACCCAGTGATTTCCCGACCGACGACATTCCAAGATTCGAATTGATGAACGCAGCGGTCTTCGATGACCCGTTGCCGCCGACCGACCAGTACTATATCCAGTGCACACGAGGGATCGACCTGACAGCCGGCAAGACGGTGCGAGTTGTATACGCGCTGGTGGCTGGTCAGGATGAGGAAGCTCTGCGGGCCAATTCCGACCGTGCACAGGCACTGTACGACAAACATTTTGTCGGTCCGCAGCCGCCGGTCTCGCCGACCCTGATGGTTCGCGCCGGAGATCGCAAAGTATACCTCTCCTGGAATGATACTGCCGAGGTCAGCATTGACCCATTGTCGGGCGTGCAGGATTTCAGTGGCTACAAGTTGTATCGATCAGACAACCAGGGAAAAACCTGGGGACAGACGATCTATTCGACCGGCAACAGCTGTCTGACGACAGACTTCCGGGCGCTCACAACCTATCGTGTCGAGGAAGCCGGAGACCCGATCCCACACAGCTATGTGGATACCGGGCTTTATAATGGCATAGAATATTGGTATTGCCTGAGCGCATTCGATCTGGGTGACTCAACTGTCCCCGTCGATGTACTGCAGACCGGATTTGGTTCACCGGAAGTGGCTCCCAATGTTATTCGGGCGGTTCCTTCGAAAGATCCCGCCGGATATTATGAAGCCGCCGGCACGGTCGTACGAAACTATACGGGGACCGATGAGCCATCGGCAGGATCAGTCTATCCTCTGTTGTTCAACCGCGACTCGCTGAATGGTCCAGATTATCAGGTGGTGTTTGAGGATACGCCGCAGCGGACATATTGGCATTTGATCAATGTGACCACCGGCGACACGTTGTTAGGGCACCAGACGCGCGTTGACGATGATCCGGGTTACTACGAAGTGATCGAAGGTCTGCGCGTGGTGGTTCGTGACGGCGATCGTGAGCCGGAAGCAACGAGTCAAACCAGTTTTGCCGGCAGCGATACCACGCTGGCGATTCATCAGTTCTATGGGCCCTCGATCCCGAACTTCACCGGCAACCCGGCCAACGCCTATGGCGGGCAGCATTTCCGCTCGAACTATGAATTGCGTTACACCGGCAACAATACGGTGGCGCCATCGGTGATCGAGTACTGGACCGGCGACCCGCGCCGATATGATATCCCGTTCGAGGTTTGGAATACCTCCACCAATGAGCGGGTCTCGCTGGCGATCTATGACAATGATGATGACGGTGCGTATCAGCCGTACGATCTGCTGACAATCGTCAATTATCCGTACGATGAGTCCGGCGATCTGACCGGGGAAGCGTTCCCGTACTACTATAGCTGGATGTTTGACTTCGACGAGGGAAGCTATGCACCTTCAGTCGGGGATGTTTACACGATCGAAGGGGCACCGTTGAACAGCCCGCAGGACGTATTTGCATTCAAGATCGACGGGATCAGCAGCTCGAAAGCAACCCGCGATCTGGCCAAGATCAAGGTTGTCCCTGATCCGTATTTCGCCCAATACTCCGCTCGGGTGGAGACCGGGGAAGGGGAGTCGATCATCGAATTCCAGAATGTTCCGAGCAAGTGTACGATCCGGATCTATACGCTGTCGGGCGATCTGGTGCAAACGCTCGAACATGATTCAGAAACCGGCACGGCGCGATGGAACCTTCAGTCGACAAATCAGCAACTGATCGCGTCAGGCATATACATATTCCACGTTGATTCTCCGTATGGCGAGCGGCTTGGTCGATTCGCCATCATTAAGTAGAGGAGGCGGCACGTGAAAAGGATAGTTACCATTCTTCTCGTTGCGTCGCTGGTCAGCAGCGCCTCCGCCGAATTCTCGAAAGTCGGGTCAGCAGGTGCGCAGTTCCTGAAGATCGGGGTCGGCTCGCGGTATCAGGCGATGGGTGAAGCATCGGTGGCGACAGCCAATGATGTTTATTCCATGTTCTGGAATCCAGCGGGTCTGGCGGCGATCGAACGGAGCGAGATCGGTTTTACCAACGTCAACTGGGTGCTGGACATCAATCTCAATTACGTCGGCTTTGCCAAGTATTTCGAGGATATCGGGACCTTCGGCGTGGCGGCGACCGTGCTCTCCATGGGGAAACAGGAGATCACCACTTTTGAGAACCAGGACGGCACTGGGAATTTCTACAACGCTTCCTCGTACGCTATCGGCCTCTCGTATGCGCGGCAACTGACCACCAAGTTTGCGTTTGGCGGCACGGTGAAGTATGTCGGCGAGAAGATCCACCTGGAAAATGCCCAGGGGTTTGGCTTTGATTTCGGAACAATGCTCAATACCGGATTCCGTACATTACGGCTGGGGATGAGTATTACCAATATGGGACCTGAAATGCAGTTTGAGGGCCCCGACCTCAATTTCAGCTACGATCCTCAGCAAGGGGAAGGGAACAACTCATCGGTCGGCGCCAGCCTGAAGACCTCCGGCTACGATATGCCGCTGACCTTCCGGGTAGGCATGGCTTATGATCTACCGATGGGCCCGAAAGGGAATCTGCTGTTTGCGGCGGAAATGAAGCACCCGTCGGATAACGTCGAACAGGGCTCCCTGGGGGCCGAGTATGGCTTTAACGACCAGTTCTTCCTGCGTGGCGGCTACAAGCTGAACTACGAAGAGGAGGGTCTGTCGCTGGGTGGCGGTCTGAAGGCGAACGTGACAGAGGGGACTCGTCTGTTGATCGACTATTCCTGGCAGGATTTTGGCCGTCTGGACGCTACCCAGCGGTTCTCGGTCGGTTTCACCTTCTAAGAATGCTTTGTGTTGCTTTGAGATAAGCCCCGAAACCCGGGGCTTTTTTTTCGACCTGGCTGGACTTGACGGGTAAAAGCTGTATATTTACCCTCTTTCACAGCCAAACCAAGGAAAGCTATGAGGAACTCCTCCAAGAAGTGGATCATGATCGCGGTCAGTTGCCTGACCCTTGTGCAGTTCGGTAGTTCGGTCCGTGCCGAAGAGAGCGCGATCCAGGCACTGCAATATTACTTTGACCTGCTCGCTTCAGAGAACTTTGAGACGGCGTCAATGCTTTGGACGCCTGAGGCGCAGGAACGTTCCAGCCGGTTTGGCATTACCTATCCTTCGATATCGATCCGGGTCGATGCTACTTCGCCGGTAGTGCGCAATCTGCCGACTATGCGCTACCATGTTACTCCCGCGGCCAAACAGGCGATGAGCCTGACTGAAAATGGTCGCGTGATGCGGATGGAGTACAGCAGTATCGTCAACACTCAGTTGATCAAATGGCCGTATTACGCGATCAAATCCGGAGAGTACTATTCACTGACCTATCCGCAAGATTTTTATGCGGCCGATTGGAAAGTGACTGAAAGCAAGTACTTCCGTGTTCATGCGCATCCGGACAAAGAGGTTTACCTGAATGCGGCGGTCCTGGAAGAGGCGGATCGATTTGTCGAGCGGATGTGTGATTCGCTCAAAATCGAGAAGGGGATGCGGAGTACGATCGCGGAGTCGAAGATCGAGTTCTTTTTCTGCGACGGCGACTCGACGGTTCAAGTGATCACCGGACAACACACGAAGGGGTTGCTGGATCTCGCCTCAAACGATATCATTTCGGCGGATTTCCCGCACTTTCATGAAGTGATCCATCTGCTGGTCAATATTTCGCTTAAGGAGATCCCACTCCAGACTCTGCCGCTTCTGCGCGAAGGAGTCGCCGTGCAGTATGCCGGACGGTGGGGGAAACGGGCCACGGCCCTTCTGGACCTCGGTGTCTACCTCTACAAGGAAAATCTGGTTGAGATGGATTCCATCCTCACCTATGGAGGTTTTGAAGCGAGCGGTGGTGCAGATATTGCCTATCCAGTGGCCGGTCTCTTCACCGAGTATCTGATGCAGAAGGTCGGGCCGGTCGCGTTCTGGACATTGTACCGACAGGGCTCCTTTACAGACTACACGCTTGATACGCTGAGTTTGCTGGAGGTCCGCAGAATGCTGGTACAGGCGACCGGGATTGCCGATTGGGAAGCCTTGAAAGCAGATTTTGCGGCATTCATAGAGAAAGCGTCCGAGCAGATGGCAGTCGCGCGGGCAGGCGTACTGGAGGACGGGAAAAAGCTGCTCGAGGGAGACTATTTCACCGTGACCCAGACGAAAGAGTGGGTCTGCTTCGAGCTGTCCAAAGATACTGGCGCGGTACAGGGGAATCTGTTATTCTCTCCCGACTCCCGGCTGGTTGGAAAACGGTCGCACCTCTTTGAGGAACAATATGGCCTGACCCAGCCTTTTGAAGGGTATCGTTTCGGGGTCAGATTTGACCAGAACGAGGCGGGCTTATACGACTACGCAACCAATGAACTAGTGGCGAAATATATCTGGGGGATTTCCCCATCTGAGGAGTATTTTGACAAGCCAGCACGGACGGTCAGGATCAGATTCCGGGCCGATCTGCTGAAGGACGCGTTTTCCAAAAAGCAGGCGTGTCAGACTCTTCCTTTGTAGCGGAGGTGAAATTCGATTCATCTGGACGAATTTCCCAGTCGCCGATCGCAGACGGCTAACCATGAACCAGAGGGCATGTGCCACAATACGATTATGATGTTATAGTCATCGGATCCGGTCCCGCCGGAGAAAAGGCGGCGATCGAGGCCTCCAAGATGAACAAGAGTGCGGCGATCATTGAACGTCGCTCGGTTCAGGGAGGTGTCTGTATCCATACCGGGACGATCCCATCGAAGACCCTTCGCGAGACGGCAATGTATATTGCCGGGCTGCGTCAGCGGACTGCATATGGTCTCGTCGGTGGCGTTCGCGCCGATCTTTCCATCCGTGAACTGATGCATCGCAAGGATCAAGTTGTCCTCCAGGAACTGGATGTCATCCAGCAGAACATGGCACAGCACCGGATCTCGGTGATCCATGGGACCGGGATGATCACCGATCCGCATACCGTGATCGTCTCCACCGATGGCTCCTCCAATCGGATCGTCACTGCCGAAGTGATCATCATTTCGACGGGAACGCATTCCTATCATCCACCTCATGTTCCGTTCGACCACAAGTTCATTTACGACGTCGAGACGGTGATCGACCTGGACATTCTTCCGCGCACGATGACCATCGTCGGAGGAGGGGTGATCGGTTGCGAGTACGCATCCATCTTTACGCATCTTGGGGTGAAGGTGACGATCGTCGATCCCCGCAAAAAACTACTGTCATTTCTCGATCATGAAATAGCTGATGCCCTCGTCTACCTGATGCGAAAGTATGGCATCACGCTGATGCTCGGTGATTCCGCCGAAGCGATCTCCGTTCAAGGAGATCAGGTCGTGACCACCACCCGGTCTAATCGTCGGATAGTTGCCGACCGGCTGCTGTATGCCGCCGGAAGATCGGGCAACACCGAAGATCTTGGCCTCGAGGCGCTGGGGATCGAGACCGATGATCGCGGTCAGATCAAAGTTGATGAGCGCTATCGAACCAATGTCCCCTCGGTTTACGCGGTGGGGGATGTGATCGGGTTTCCATCATTGGCCTCGGTTTCGATGGACCAGGGGAGATTGGCAGCGATCCACGCATTCCGAAAAGACGATGTCTCCTGCTTGAATACATTGCTTCCGTTCGGAATTTACACGATCCCTGAGGTCTCGCTGGTTGGCGAAACAGAGGAGTCATTGACTGCAGGCGGGGAAGAGTACGAGATCGGTGTGGCACGATATTTCGAACTGGCCAGAGGACAGATAATCAACGATCACGATGGCATGCTGAAATTGATCTTCAATCCGAAATCGCACCGGATCCTCGGCGTACATATCATCGGCGAGCGGGCGACCGAACTGGTACATATCGGACAGGCAGTCATGACCCATGGCGGCACGTTGGATTATTTCGTCGATACGGTATTCAATTACCCGACTCTGGCGGAAGCATACAAAGTTGCGGCAATGGATGGATTTGCGCGGCTGCGCTATCGAACGTAAGTTTATTGGCTCGGCAGCGCTATCTTGAGCGAGTCGATCCGTTGCTGGATTTTCGGAACCTCTGGTTCTTTCGGCGCCAGTTCGACAAACCGTTGATAAAAGCCGATCGCTTTGGCTGGTGACTGACTTCGGTCAGCCAGCAATCCCTTAACCAGATACGGGAAGGGGAGCAACGAATCCTGCTCCAGCAATTCGTCGGCCATCGCTTGTGCGGCCATCTGATCGTTGGCCCGATAGAAGATCAGCATCCGGTCAGTCCTGATCTCAACATCCCCGGGATACAATTCTTCCGCCCGCGCAACCTCGCGAACCGCGCTTGACCAATCCTGAATGTCCCGGTAATAACTATACAGGTTCACCAGATTCTTTTTGTCATACGGCTGGAGCATCAGGCAGGTATCGATCTGCGGTTTTGCTTTGGCGTATTGCCCCAGAGTCATCAGGTTGACAGCGAACATGGCGCGCGGTTCTGTCCAATAGGGGAACTTGGTCACGATCTTGAGCTGTTCTTCGGCGGCGGCGGCGTAGCTGCCATTCAGTCGCAGAATCTCCGATCCGCGGAGCAGGAAATAGTCGGTGGATCTGACTGCGAGTTGATCTTCCCAATGGCGTGCCTGGTCGATCTCTTTGCGATGAAAGTGAGCATCGCGAAAAGACATCGTAGCCGCAGGGTAATAGGTGTCATGCGCATCGAGGTAGGTCACAACGTACTTGTCGGCGAGCTTGATCGAATTATAAACCGGCAGGATCGCCAACAGCACTGCCACTCCAGCGACTGCCAGGAGAGGCAAGAAGTCTGCTTTCGGCGGATGACTTACCGGAGCGGTCGGCAACCAGAAAAGCGAGCAGCAGAGCGGCGGGGGCGAGGTAGGCCATCAGCCGGGGAGCATCGAGAATCACCGAATGGTACGGATCGAGTACGAAGATGGCGACCAATCCTGACAATGCCACAACGCTAACCGCGCCGATCAGGTCGGCACGCTCGCGAGATGGCAGGTGAGTCCAGAGCAAATAGGCCGCGATGATGGCCGTTGGCGCACCAAGGAAGACTATCTGGAACCAGTCGAGCAGGTGCCTGATCGAAAAGAGACCGTAATCGCCCAAAGGGCGTTTTCCTGACAGCAACAAGATCACTGACTGCAGTTCAAGATTGCGTCCCGACTGGACATACAGGCCAACCACCAGAAATACTAACGTGAGTAACGCGCCGACCAACGGCACACGATTCGGCTTTTTGCCGCCAAAGTGTCGAAGAGTGAGAAACACGCACCCGGGGATCAGGATCAAGAGCGATATGTGGAAAAGCAGTCCCAGCGCGGCGAGTCCCCAACAAAGCAGAAGTGCCTGCGCGTTGCGTCTTGAGGAATAGTAGTTCGCGGCCAGACCAAACCAGATGACGAACATCGGAAGTGAACTCTCAACTCCGGTGTAGCCGAACAGCACCAGCGAGTGTCCGCCGATCAGCATGATCACGCTCAGCATGAATCGATGCATAAAGCTCTCTGCCAGTCGCTTTGCGAGCAGAGTCGCCCCGATTGCCGACACCAATCCAGAGACGAGCGACCAGATCACCCACCCATTGACCGCGGCCTCACGAGTGGGAATGCCAAACTCGCGCAAGGACTGATAGAGTTTGCCGGCAACCGCGACGGAGCCCATTTCAAACCATCGATAGATGATCTGCGATGATTGGGCAAAATCGGCGATGCGGAGATTACCGCCGCCATAGGCAAATGAGTCGAAGCGCAGGAGAGCGGCCATCAGCAAGAAAAGTATCGGCATCACCCAGATAAGCCGATCAGAACCGGCTATCACTGCATCAACCTTTTTGAAGAAAAGAAAACCGACCAGAGCAACCACCACTGCCCAGATAAGCAAGGCGACGAGGGGAGTAGCCGACCAATGGGCCAATGACCAGACTGAGGCTAACGGACCGAGGCCGAGAAGTCGCCCGGCCAGAAAGAGGCCCATTACGATGAATGTCAGTTGAAGAGCTTTATCGCGGTTGGATGCTGACATTGCAAAGGAGTATCTCGGTCAAATGTCCTGTCGCCCTTCGAGGGCGCGAGACAACGTTGCGGAGTCGGCATATTCCAGATCGGAGCCGACCGGAAGTCCACGGGCAATGCGCGTTACTCGAATGCCCATCGGGCGAAGGAGGCGCGAAAGATAGGTCGCGGTTGCCTCACCCTCGACATTTGGGTTGGTTGCCAGAATGACCTCGGCGACCGAACCATCGTTGAGGCGCGTCAGTAGTTCTTTGACATGCAGGTCATCCGGGCCGATCCCATCGAGCGGGGAGAGCCGTCCACCGAGTATGTGAAAGAGCCCACCGAAGCCCTCTGCTTTGTCGATAGCGGCGGCATCAGCGGCTTCTTCAACCACGCAGATGACGTCGCGTCGACGGCGCATATCCTGACAAACGGCGCACGGATCGGTCTCCGAGATGTTACAGCAGATCGAACATGAGCCGACCTTTTCTTTCACCTCGCGAATAGCTTCGGAGATCTCCGCCGCCTCTTCTTTGGAGAGCTTCAGAATATGAAAAGCGACACGGGCGGCCGACTTGCGACCGATCCCGGGAAGGCGCGAGAGACGATTGATAAGGCGTTCGACCGATTCGGACGAAGTGTACATCGTGTGCTTTCAGCTAAAACGGAAGATTCAACCCGGGGATCTTGAGACCGCCGGTCAGATTACCCATTTGTTCGGCCTGCAGTTCCTGGACCTTTTGGCGCGCCTGATTGACGGCGGCTACGACCAGATCCTGCAACATTTCGACATCATCTTTATTGACCACTTCCGGGTCGATCGTCAGCGACAGTATTTCGTTCTTACCGTTGGTGGTGACCTTCACCATTCCGCCGCCGGAAGAACCTTCAACGGTGGCAGATTCCAGTTGCGCCTGCAGTTCTTCCATCTTGGCCTGCATCTTCTGGACCTGTTTCATCATGTCGCCTAATCCGCCCATTCCCATGGTATACTCCTTCGTATGCGAAACGCTACTATTGTTCTACTTTTTTGATCCCAATGATCTCACCATCGACTTTTTCCAACAGTTTTTTCAATCGGGGTGAGTTTTCCACCAGCTTGACAGGGTCAACAGACTTTTGCGAGTTCTGTTCCACATATCCGGCCGGGAATTCCTTTGACAGGTCGACATCAAAGCGAACTGTCAGATTGGTTTTATAGTAATCGCGCAAGGCGTTGGTGATAGTCTGACTATTCTCCGGTTTTTGCACCAGTTGCCGCGAGGCTTCACCGGACGAGAAAAACATGAACTGAATCTGGTTATCCTTAACGGCGGTCATTTCGGCCATGCGAAGCTGAGAGGCCAACATCGGGAAACTTTGCCGGAAATTGGTCAGAAAGCCATCCCATCCGGCCTGGAGCTGCGGCAAATTGATCGGTTTGCTCGGCCAGCTCTGCTGCGATGGCATCGATGCTGCGGCAGTCGGCGCGGAGGGGAGCGGTGTTGGACGTGCCGGAGGAGCGATGGCTCGTTTCACAGATGGAGGATTAAACAACTCAGGCGTGCCTTTGCCGGTGCCGGCAGTCGGTACAGCCGTGGCGACCGGAAGACCGCTTCCCAGTTTCTCGAGGAGTTCGGTTAATTGAACGGTCGACTCCATGCTGGCCATCTTGATAGCGGCGACCTCGATCAGGAGGCGTTCATCCAGACCGGACTTGAGAGCGTTATTCAGCTCGACCACCATATTCATCAGACGCAGCAGATCACCGACCTGGAAGAATTCTGCCTGTTTGCGGAATTCAGTCAATTCGGCTTCGATAAGCGACAGGGCACCGGATGCATCCGGGTCGGATTGCAAAATCATCAATATGCGGAAATGTTCTAAGAGCTCTTCGGCGAAATCACCGACGTCGATGCCGTTCTCGATTACCTGACGAGTCAGGCGAAGCGCCTGTTTGCGGTCCGAGGCCGCGATCGCCGCAACGAAAGAAAAGAGAAACTCGCGGTCGATGAGGCCGAGCGCCTGCACCACATCGGGTTCGTCGACCTTGTCGCCAGCGAACGCCACGATCTGATCCATGAGTGATAGGGAATCGCGAACGGAACCATCCGCCTTCCGGGCGATCAGGTGCAGGGCAGCTTCGGTAATTGTGATCTTTTCGTTGGTGGCAATATTACCGAGATGTTTTGCCAGGTCCTCGACAGAAACGCGACGGAAATCAAACCGCTGGGTGCGAGAGAGGATAGTCTCCGGGACTTTGAGCGGCTCTGTGGTGGCAAAAACAAACAGGACGTGCGGCGGTGGTTCTTCGAGCGTTTTGAGCAGGGCATCAAATGCCGAGCCGGAGAGGCGGTGAACCTCGTCGATGATATAAATGCGCTTTTTGCCACCGGCCGGGAGATAGCGAATATTCTCGCGGAGGGTTCGGATATCATCAACACCCGTGTTTGAGGCAGCATCGATTTCGAGGACATCCATCGACGAGCCCCCGGCGATCTCAAGACATTGGGAGCAGACGCCGCAGGGATTGTCGGTCGGGCCATTGGCGCAGTTGACCGCTTTGGCGAGGATTCGAGCAACAGTCGTTTTGCCGGTTCCGCGCGGACCACAAAAAAGGTAGCCGGAGGCAATCCGGTCGTGGAGGACCGCATTACGCAACGTCCGTGTGACATGTTCTTGTGCCACAACGTGGTCGAAGGTTTGCGGTCGGTATTTGCGGGCGAATACGACGTAGCTCATTTATTCAGTATACCCAAAAGTCAACCAATCGGAAATCAGATTTTGCAGACTGCTACCCGGTTACCGGTACCAAATGACCGGTGCGATTTAACATTTTGTTACCTTGACCGTCTTACTCTATATTGGTACGTAACAAGTTGATACACCTAATGACCAGAATACTCCTCATTTGCCTGTTTTTGTTGTCCGCTGCTTCGGCATTCGGTCAGGAAGTTCTCATGCCGCGCGGGGATTTTTGGGACAAGCGGGGGTTCTTTCTCGTGCGAATCGGATTTGTCTCGACCGGGGACTTCCTGCTCGATGGAAGGAGAGAAGAGACGCAGACCGGATTCTCGTTTGGGTCGGCAATGGAGTTTCGGGTCGCCCGATGGTGGCATATGGGGTTTGGGGTGGATGTTCATCGCGTTCATCTGGCTGATTCAGGGCAATACTTTATAGACGTGACCGGAACAGTGAAACGGCTCTTTTTTAGCCAGACCAGTCGGATCGGTCTTCGGCCGGGGTTGGCGATCGGAATCGGGGTGATGGACTATTTTGCCCCCCTGAACCATGTCCGGATCGAACGTTCTCATTATATGACCTGGAAAACCTCGTTTGAGACGATCTTTTTCGGGCGGGGGAGAGTGGCGCCTTATCTTGAAGCGGGATTGATCGGGGCCGCCTTTGGGGGGAACAACGAGCACAATATCAATTTCGGACCATCGACCTACTTTCGGGCCGGAGTGATGTTCTAAGCGGTCGGTTTCAGAGTTCTTTCGCCCAACCGCATCGCTACCAAGACATCAGATTCCTCCCATTCGCAATCAAGTATCAGCCAAAGATCCGCCGGAACTTAATTGACATGAAGACTAATTAAGTCTATTATGTAATATCTTTACTATCCAAATCACCTGATACTTTCATCCCAGACGGAGGGATCTATGACATCTCTGTTCACGCAACAGGGTCTTTCGCGGATGTTTGGCCGATTCCTGCTGGCGGCAGCTCTCACAACGCTTTCCTCTGTTTCGGCGGTTGCCCAGATCCCATCGTGGGAATGGGTCGCCAATGGACGATTGACCGGAACGCCGATCGCCGGCGGCATCACCACCCACGGTATTGGGGTGGATAACAGCGGCAATGTTTTTTTCGGCGGCGCGGTGGCGGATCAATCGATCGTCGGAGCGACAACCCTGAATAGTGCCGGTGGGACGGACATCTTTCTCGCCAAGACCAACTCTTCCGGGGCGATCCAGTGGGCGAAGCGCTACGGCACGGCGAACGCGGATCAGATCATTGATATGATAACCGACACGGCTGGGAATATGTACGCGCAGGTGTATTTTGGGTCACCCAGTTTCAATCTAGATGGTCAGACCGTTACCTCGCTGATCTTTGGAGTCTGTATTGCGAAATTTGATGCCAACGGGATATGTACGATCGCCAAAACGACGCAGAATATCGCCATTTATATAGGTGGACTGGCTTACAGTCCGCTCGGTTTCATGGCAGCAGTAAATAGCACGGTTGTCGCCAAACTGAATATGAATTGTGACACGCTCTGGACCCGGACAGTTCCGACGGGGCTGGGAGCGCAATGTCTGTTCTATGATGTCGCCATCGACCCGAGCGGGAATATTGTCGCCTGCGGGACCTTTGGCGGGACAGTCAATTTTGGTGGTGTGACGCTGACCACGCCCAGCACTGCGGATCTGGATTGCTTTGTGGTGAAATACAACACCAGTGGGACAGTCCAGTGGGCCAAGCAGTTTGGCTATCGCGGATCACCTGATGAAATAGCCTACTCAATTGCGGCCGATCAAGGAGGACACGTATATGTGACCGGCCATTACCGCGAGAAGTTGGGATTCGTGACGAATGATACTATCGCCAGCGGCACGCCGTTGACCAATATCTATCTGGCGAAATACTCGCCGACCGGGACGTATGAATGGTCATTGAACGGAGTTTCGACCAACCAATGCTTTGCTCGTCAGGTAGTATGCGATCCAAACAACGATATCTGGGTGACCTTTAGCCCAGGCGGAACTGTCAATTTCGCAGGTCAGGATCACATTCCGTATTCGTCTATGAGCACCATGATCGTGGGGATCGATACCAGCGGGATTTTTATGGCACGGCTGAAGCCGGATGGTCTTGGATTGACCGACCCAAAGCGGATGGTCTTCAATCGGGCAGGGTCCGCGTTTTATGTCGGCGGCTATCATATAGCATCGAATCCGACCGTAGTTACGTTTGGTTCGACGACTCTGAATACGTCTGGGTGTTGGGTGACCAAGGGGATCCCCGGCGTGACGACCGATATTGATGATGCTGAAGTAGTCCCCTCGTCATTTGCGCTAGAGCAGAACTATCCGAATCCGTTCAATCCGAGCACGACGATCCAGTTCAGTCTGGAGTCGCGCGAGCAGGTGACGATCGAGATTTTCAATTCTCTCGGTCAAAAGGTTCGGACACTGCTCAACGAGAGCCGTGGCGCCGGAGCGCATACCGTCGAATGGAATGGGATGGATGACGGTGGAAATGAAGTTTCGACCGGGGTTTATCTGTATCGACTGGTGGCGGGAGAAATGGCCCAGACTAAAAAGATGGTGCTGGTTAAATAAGAGAACAAGAATCGGTATTACAATTGAGCGAGCAGGTCAGCAAGACCTGCTCGTTTTTTTGTGAGCACTACTGACAGGTCAGCGAGAGATTCTCTTCCGCAATGCGTCGACAGCGAGGGAGATGAAACTGTCGTTGGTGGGGGTAGCAAGCGGGATCGTCGTCCCGGCAAATTGCCACGAATCATCGGTATCCTGCACCCTGATATATTCCTTCCCCAGTCGATCGGATGGTCCCGTGATCGCCATCCCAGAATCAGGCGAAACGCCGCCGATAGTCGTGTCGCTTCCCGGCAGATGCCGTTCCATCGGCTGTCGGCTCGGTCGGAAGAATGCGGAAGTGGAAAGCTTGAGGCCGCGGATCGAATCGGGGAGGGCAAAAAGATCCTGCGCCAGACCTTTGCCGTACGTGCGACTGCCGATCGTGATCACCCGCCTATTGTCCTGGAGTGCCGCCGCTAAGATCTCACCCGAGGAAACCGTTCCGTCATTAATGAGCATCGCGACCGGATGTGTCCATCTTGTGCCGGGCTCAGCAGTGTATGAGGTATCGTCTTCGGCGCGACCATGCAGCGAGACGATCACGCCCGAGTCCAGAAACATATCGGCGACCTGCCGGGCAGCACGCATCAGCCCGCCGTAGTTATCGCGAAGATCAAGAATGAGCGCTTTGGCACCGGATGCGTTGATGCGGGTGAGCGCAGAGTCAACATCGGCTGCGGTAGTGGAACTGAAATGGGTGATCCGAAGGTAGGCGATCTCCGGAGCGGTGTCGACCCGGTAGTCCGGCGCTGAATCGGACTGACGGCCGGAGCCGCGAACAGAAGTGATTTCGATCTTCGCGCGCTGGATCTCAACAGCGAGCGGGGACGAGAGTGAGTCGCGCTGGACAGTGAGTCTGACCGTGGTGCCGACCTTGCCACGGAGCAGCCCAAACATTACATCCTGCGACATCCCGTGGGCGATCTGTGAATCGACAGTCACTATTCGATCGCCGGCCCGGAGTCCGGCTGCCAGCGCGGGGGAGCCGAGGAAGACCCCACGGAAAGAATGCTGTTGCAGGGCGCTATCGTACTTCATGAATACGCCGATGCCGCCGAATGAGCCGGCGAGATCGAGATGCATGTCGCTCCAGGCGATCGAGTCAAGAAGTTCGGAGTACGGGTCGAGTTTGGTCAGGTCGCCGGAGCGGATGATCTCGATCAGGCTGTCGCGGGAGATGTCGCGCCAGTAGTTTTTCTCGATGATCTCAACGACGGGAGCGAGGGAGTCGGGGAGGGTCGACGACTGCTCCGCCCGGGCAAACGGGAGAAGGAAAAGCAGGACGGCACACGCGGCGATCAGGCGTACAGATATCGACATCAGCGCTCCATGTTACAGGTGGTGCGGAAATATGTCGGATTGAGGGGTGGGAGGCAAGGGGAGAGTGGGGGGGGAATGGCGGGGGTATTACATGTGATTGCAGATCTGTGTGGCTATGCTAGTATTTGTAATTGGGGGGGTGACAAACGGTCATTTCGATGTAGTTGTGGTTTGGAGGCTTGAGGTTTTGGAGGGTGCATTCTTTTGTGTTTGGGGAGAGGGGTGAATATTACAGTTGTCAGCATTTCGGCAGAAGAGTGCCGGGCGAGGAGATATCTCTCATATATATGGGGGTGACGGGGGAAGCAGGTAGAAAGGTAATACGAGGGGGTAGCAGCGCGCGTGGGTCAATTCGGGCTTCGGTTTCAACTACATGGCTAGTCCATCAGTGGACCAAAACTGCTCCGCTCCGTGCGGATCATGGTGAATTTAGAAACATGGTTTAACCCTGGTAACAATGGGCCACCCGAGCAGAAGACGGACGCCATTACAGTGTCAACTTGCATAGGTATCAGGAGGGAGTCCGACAAAAACACAGTCGAATACCCTGAGCATGTGTAGCGGTCACGTTGCTGCCTCGATGACTTCATGGCGCGTGGCCGTTGCAATCCCTCGAATTGTATGACTGCACTGTCTACAATGAGCATGGAGTCAATTCGCGTATATGTCGAATCTTTCGCGACATCGCGATTCCATCCCACGCACACGCTGAAGTAAAAAGTAGTGTCTCGTTTCGGATCAGCCCTGGACGAACCCTGGTAGGCTTCCAGTATCGGCCAGAGGGATAGGTCCTCGACTGATGGGTCGCGCTCCGATGCCTCGAAGTAGCGCCAGTGGTATGTAGTACACCCAACCACGATCATCAAGACAAGTACTAACAGGATTGCGAAAAAGACGTACTTCAGGATGTCCAATCTCATTGGTTTTCGACATTTCTTTGAGACGATTGTCATGCTTTTTCCCTTAGAACAATAAAGGAGAGTGGTGAGGGAAAAGTCAAGGGCGGGTTGAATTGAAGATCGGTCTATCCACGTGTTGTATGGTTCTGTGGTCCATTAAGGGAGGAGTGAATAGGTTGCTTCGAAATCGCGGGCGGGGATTTGTATTCTTTCAAGGGAGCGAACCGCGATTTCTCGCAATGACATTGAATGAATATGTGCAATTGAGAAGCCCACAATAAATGGTTGGGTTCTGTTTGCATGAGGAAAAGTCAGAGAGGTTAGAAATGTCGAAAGCTGTCTGTGCGAACCAGCGGCGCGTGGTTGGTTTTCGTCCCACAAGCCTTGCTATAACGAGCGAGTTTGTATTACAAAGCATAGTACTCCATGATCCACCCCCATTAATAGGGGGTGGTCTGAATGCCGCGCACCAAATTTCTTCGACTCCCGAAAGTTCAACCCTCTCACTGCTAACAACCTGATGATTCCAACTTGTCACCGCCTTGCCTAGTTCATCGGCCCAGGCTTGCAAGAGGGGGCTCTTGACATCCCCCTCGCTACCCCCTACCTTTACCCCTCAAAATGACCCAATTCCCCCACTTGACCAATCGGCCTAATCTGCCGATATTCACTTGTATAACAACAGATTAGATAGAGGACTCCGTGCCCCACTTCTCGGAACTGAAACGAACCCATACCTGCGGCCAACTCCGCGCCGCCAATATCGGCCAATCCGTCCGTCTCAACGGATGGGTCAACGCCTACCGTAATCTCGGCGGTCTCCTCTTTTTGGACCTTCGCGATCGCTACGGCATCACCCAGGTGGTGATCAATCCGGAGACTTTCGACCCCGCAATGCTGACCGAAGCCCAACGGACCCGCTCCGAATTCGTCGTGGCGGTCAAAGGGGAAGTACGCGAACGGCCGGGGACTACCCATAATGCCAAAATTGCGACCGGCGATATCGAGGTCAACGCGACCGAATTCCATATTCTGGCCGAGTCGAAAACGCCGCCGTTTGAAATTACCGATACGACCAACGCCAACGAGCTGCTCCGGCTGGAATACCGATATTTGGACCTTCGACGCAAAGAGATGCAGGAGAAGATACGTATTCGTCATGAGACCACCATGGCGATCCGGAACTACCTGAGCGGGGTCGGTTTCTACGAGATCGAAACGCCGCTGTTGATGCGCTCGACCCCGGAAGGGGCTCGCGATTATGTCGTGCCGAGCCGCGTGCACCATGGAAAATTTTACGCGCTGCCGCAGTCGCCGCAGTTGCTCAAGCAGATCCTGATGATCTCCGGGTTCGACAAGTATTTCCAGTTGGCGCGCTGCCTTCGCGATGAGGATTTGCGGTCGGACCGTCAGCCGGAACATACGCAGATCGATATGGAGATGTCGTTTGTCACCCCCGAGGATGTCTGGAAAGTCATCGAAGGGATGATGCAGTATATCTTCAAGACGGTGCTGAATGTCGAAGTCCAGACGCCGTTCCTTCAGTTGGAATTCTCCGAGGTGATGAATCGCTGGGGGATCGACAAGCCCGACCTTCGGTTCGGCATGGAGATCGTCGACCTGAGCGAGACGGTGCGCGGCTCCGGATTCAAAGTGTTCAACGATACACTCGATGCTGGCGGCGTGGTGAAGGGGATCGTGCTGACCGGTGGCGCGACTTACAGCCGCAAGCAGATCGATGATCTGACGCAGAAGGCGAAAGATCTTGGCGCCGGCGGGCTGGCGTATCTGCTTCGGACGGACAGTGAAGTGAAATCGCCGATAACGAAATTCATCGGCGATGAGATGCGCGACAAACTGCTGGCCGCGGCGAAAGTGAATGTCGGCGACGCGCTGTTTATCGTTTCGGATAAAAAGTTGAAGTGTGAGACGATCCTCGGGCAGTTGCGCCTGCAATTGGGGCGCGAGCATAATCTGATGAAACCGAATGATTTCAAATTCCTTTGGGTGACGCATTTCCCGATGTTCCACTACGACGAGGAACATAACCGTTGGGAAGCGATGCATAATATCGTGTCTCATCCGGTGGAGGCAGATCTCAAGTTGGTCGAGGCAGGGTTCACGTCGACGTTACCCGGTTCCGATCTGAATCACCCGTGGCGTCAGGCGCGAGCCTTGCAGTACGATCTGGTGGTGAACGGTTCGGAAATAGCTTCAGGCGGCCAGCGGATCAACCGTCGCGACTTGCAGGAGAAGATTTTACAGATCCTTGGGATCAACAAAGAGCGCGCAGACCGGATGTTCGGATTCCTGCTCAAGGCGCTTGAATATGGCGCTCCGCCACATGCCGGGATCGCTCCCGGACTAGATAGATTGGTGACGTTGATGACCGGATCTGATTCGATCCGCGATGTGATCGCGTTCCCGAAGACCGCGCAGGCGCAGTCGCTGATGGATGGCGCTCCCTCTGAGATAGAGCCGGATCAACTGGAAGAACTTGGATTACAGATCGTCAAAGGAGAATAAGCTCTCGCTGAGAGATTATGAATCACGAAAATGACGATAAGCGCGGACGGAACCTCGTTACCGAGGGGATCGACCTGCGTTTGCTGTTCGGGCAGAATGACAGTTTTCTTCGCCAGATAGAGGCGCGTTTCCCGGTCAAGATCGTGGCGCGCGGAGACCGGATCAATATCGACGGTGAGCCGAAAGATGTTGACCAAGTGGTCGCGCTCTTCACCGACTTGATGACGCGCGTCCGCAAAGGGGCGTATATCACCGACCAGTACCTGACGTATGCGATGGCGATGGTGCGGGAGAATGGTCAGGGGCCGGCGGAATCAATCTCGACCGATGCGCTGTTGACCTCCGCGCTGAAGAAGGCGATCAAGCCGAAAACGATCGGTCAGTCACAGTATGTGGAAGCAGTAGCCAAAAATGATATGGTCTTTGCGATCGGTCCGGCCGGTACAGGCAAGACGTACTTGGCCGTCGCGATGGCAGTCGCAGAGTTAAAGGCGAATCGGGTCAATCGAATTGTCTTTACGCGTCCAGCAGTGGAAGCCGGCGAATCGCTCGGCTTTTTGCCGGGGGATATTCGGGCCAAAGTCGACCCGTATCTGAGACCGGTTTATGATGCTTTGTACGATATGCTCCAGCCGGACAAGATCCGGAAACTGCTGGAGATGGGGATAATTGAGATCGCGCCGCTGGCCTTCATGCGCGGTCGGACGCTGAATGAAGCGTTTGTCGTTTTGGATGAAGCGCAAAACACCACCAGCGCGCAGATGAAGATGTTTCTGACACGAATCGGTGAAAGTTCGAAGGCGATCATCACCGGTGATGTCACGCAGATCGACCTTCCGGATGCAAAGGCCTCCGGACTGGTCAAGGTACAGCGAATATTGAAAGGGATTCCAGGGCTGGAATTCATCTATTTGACGGAGCGGGATGTGATACGACATCCGCTGGTCCAGGCGATCATCAAAGCGTATGATCGTTACGAAAACCCAAAACAGGGTCCAAGGGAATAAAACAGGCGCACGGATAGCCGCCGTATGTTTGCGTTTTTACTGAGAATCAAGCGTCGGATCAAGAAGCTTCTCAAGGTCCAATCGGTGACCCGCCAGAAGCCTCAATTGACTCCGCGTGCCAAAGCGATCAAGCTGCTTATGCTGCTTGCCGTGACGGCGTTTATTGCGTTCACCTACCCGGCTGAAGACTTCTATGATCCGCTGGATACGCCGCGTCGCGGCGATATCGCCGACCGCGACATCATCGCGCCATTCCAGATCACCCTGTTCAAAGATTCCAAAGAGATAGAAGAAGAAAAGGAACGTCGCCGGCTGGTCATTCCCATGACGGTCCGCGAGGATACCGCGATCACACTGGCGATCTACCGGTCATTCGACCAGTACGTGGCGCTGATCGACTCGATCAAGCGGAGCCACTCCGATATAGGCACGCGTACCGCTCCCGATGTGATCACATCGGTTGCCCAGCGTTTCCCGCTTCTGAGCCAGGGGGCGATCTTTAAATCGCTGGTGAGCCAGGAAGATTCGGAACTGCTGCGGCGGAGACTTCAGCGAATATACAGCGAGCAGATCTACAAGGTCGGCGTCGTGGCTGACCTTACGTACCTTGGGGATGATGCCACCAGCATGATCTCGATCCGGCGCGGCAACTGGGAAGGTCTGTATCTCCGCGAGCAGATCCTCGATATCGCCACCGCCAACGCCACTTTATTGGCATCGATCAATCGTCTGGCGGCGGCTGACTCAGTCGATGTTGAGTTTTATTACCTGCTGGGGCGGAGTTTCGTTCAGCCGAACCTCTTTCCGGATCAGACGGAGTATACTCGTCGGGTAACCGAGCAATTGAGCGATGTCTCGTCCGCGCGAGAGGTGATCGAGCCGGGTGAGTTGATTGTGCGGCAGGGGAGACGGGTCAGCGAGCGGGAAGAGAGAATACTTGAGGAGATGGGACGGCTGCTTCGCGCCCAGGCGGCCGAACGGAATGTCCTGGCGCTCTATTTGCCGATCTTTTCGCGGATGGCGCTGATTTTCGTGATCTTCTGCACCCTCTACCTGTTCCTCTATTTCTTCCGACGCGATATCTATCGATCGAATACGCGGCTGTTGGCCCTGCTGATGGTTTTTGTACTCCAGATGATCCTGATTCTGGTCCTCAGACGACTGGGGTGGGATGAGTCGGTATACTACTATCCGATCGCGGTCCTTCCGATCATGGTGACAATCCTGTTCGATGCCGAAGTGGGCATGCTATCCACCGTGGTGCTGGCGGTGTTGTTGGGGGTGATGCACAGGTTTGATTTCACGCTGGTGCTCGTGACGGTTGTGGTCGGCACAGTGGCGGCGATCACTTCGCGCGAGGTCCGCAAGCGTTCGCATTATTACCGGATCGCGCTCTCGATCATACTGACCTATGTGCTTCTGCTCTTCCTGATCGAGCAACTGAAACTGAATCCGACACGAGACATGCTGCAGTTGATGCAGTTCGCAGTGCTGAATGCGCTGGTCTCATCGTTGCTGACGATCGGAATACTGCCGTTCTTTGAATCTATATTCTCGATCACCACCGATATTACTTTGCTTGAGCTGTCGGATCTGAATCATCCGTTATTGAAACGTTTGGCGCTGGAAGCACCGGGGACATATCACCATTCGATCTCGGTCGGCAATTTGAGTGAAGCGGCGGCCAAGGCAATTCATGCCAACCCTCTATTGGCGCGAGTCGGCACATATTATCATGATATCGGAAAGATCGAGATCCCCGAGTACTTCATTGAAAATCAGTTGGGGGTACGCTCAAAACATGAGGCGCTGACCCCCTCGATGTCCTCCCTGATCCTGGCTGCGCATGTCAAGCGAGGTCGCGTGCTGGGAGAAGAGAATGATATACCGGATGATGTGCTGAATTTTATCGAAGAGCACCACGGTACCATGGTGATGACCTACTTTTACAGCAAGGCGGTCGAGCAGGGGCTGGATCCGGCCCAGGTCGATAAGTTCCGCTATCCCGGTCCAAAACCCCAGGTGCGGGAGACAGGAATAGCGATGCTAGCGGATGCGGTTGAGGCGGCCAGCCGGACGCTGGATAATCCCAAACCGGCGCGGATCCATGAACTGATCCAGCGGATCATCACGGACCGTTTTCAGTCGGGCGAACTGGATGAATGCCCGCTGACATTGCGCGACCTGGCGCGAATTCGCGAAGCGTTTGCGCAGGTGCTGATCGGGGCTTTCCATCAACGGGTAGCTTACCCTAAAAAGGACTGACCACTAGGCAATGCGGCTGTTGATCCATAAAGAGATTGTCACGCGCGTTCCGCAAAGAGCAATGCGCGAGCTGTTTGCGGTTGTTTCCGGACACGAGGCGAAAAAAAACTGGCAGGCCGGGATAAATCTGATCTTCACGACAGATCGCCGGATCCAACAGCTCAACGATGAGTATCGCGGGAAAGACAAGCCGACCGACGTATTGTCTTTTAATATCGATGATCCGGCATCGAAGGATGCCACGTTTGGTGAAATATATATATCCGTGCCGACCGCGAGCCGTCAGGCCGCGTCATTGGGGCACTCGCTCGAACTGGAGTACCTTCGGCTGACCTGCCATGGCTTGATGCATCTGTTCGGCTATGATCATCAGGAATATCGCGAGGCCGAGCGAATGGAAGCACGGGAACGAAAGTATTTGCGGGCAATCGGGAGAATAGTCAAGTAATGGACATCTGGTTATATACGCTGTTTATCATCTGGTCGTACCTCTCGGCCTACGTGGTTTCACTCTACTCTCTGGCGGTCTATCTTGATCCGGAAGAGGTGGAGACGCTCTTGCCTCACATTTCGCGCCGCCGCCGTCAGTTTATTATCAAACTGGCCGGGGATCCGCGCGTGTTGATGCAGATAGCAACGATCTACAAATCGTTTGCGCTGATGTTACTGACCCTGATGTCGGCACTGTTGGCGCGAGTGGTCGCGACGAAGCTGGAGATATCAAGTGTCTATTTTTACGTCGTGGGACTGCTGATCGTCTGGGGTCTGTATATCACCTTTGTCGAGTATATGCCGCGAAAGGCGAGTCGTCGCGTTTTGGATACGACGCGCGCACCGAGGTATCTCTGGTTGGTCACCTCGATCTATGTCGTGTTTTATCCGGTGGTGGCCGCATATCGAGCAGCGCTCAAGCGGATCAAGTCCGAAGAGGCGACGGCGGAGGAGCAGAAGGAAGAGATCGTCGAGCGAGCAATCGAGACGCTGGCCGATCAGGCAGGGATCAGTGAGACGATCATCGAGGAAGATGAGAAGAAGATGATTGGGCAGATCTTCCTGCTGGACCAGACAGTGGTGCGGGAGATCATGATCCCGCGAATCGATATCGTCGGGATCGGCAAAGAGATGTCCTTCCGCGAGATCCAGCAGTTGATCCAGCGCGATGGTTATTCCCGCTATCCAGTGTATGATGGGACCATCGACCGAGTGATCGGCATCCTGTATGTGAAAGATCTTTTTGCCAGTCAACCGGAGCCGGGAGAGCGGTTCGATATCAATAAGTACCTGCGGCAGGCCTATTTTGTGCCCGAGTCTAAGGTGATCGGCGACCTGCTTCGCGAATTCAAGGCGACCAAGCTGCATATCGCAGTGGTAGTGGATGAATACGGCGGCGTCTCCGGTCTGGTGACGCTCGAAGATATCCTCGAGGAGATCGTCGGGGAGATCCAGGATGAACATGACATTGAGGAAGCGCAGTTCATCCCGCAGTCGGACGGCCGGTATCTGGTGGATGCGGCTATGCTGGTGGAGGAGCTACAGGAAGCGCTGGACACTGACCACGAACAGGGGGATTACGATACGGTGGGAGGCTTGCTCTATTTTCTGATCGGCGGGGTGCCCAAGCAGGGGTTGACGATCGGGTGGCATGACCTTGAGTTTGAGATACTCCGACTGGACGGTCAGAGAATCAAGAAAGTGCGAGTCTGGCGGAAGACTCAACGTGTGAATGGATAGCCGCACTGAAACAACACATCTATCCAATTGTGATTAAATAGGTTACTGTGCTCGTCGCGCAGTTATACATTCCCCCTAATATAACTTTCAGTTTCATCCCGTCTCGTCCGGAAAAGATTTCCAGACGAAATTCAAAATCGGCGTGTGCCTTGCTGAACCGCAGGTTCTGCGTCCTCCCAAATTATTGCTTGACAGAACACTAGCGGGAAGTTAGTATAAGGTGTGCAGAAAATGCGCTTTCAGGCATTTGCTGTAGAGAGGGACCAAGTGAGTTTTCGCTTGATTCAGTTGGTCATGGGCAATTTTTGGAGGTAAGTCTATGCGAGGCGCGATTCGTTCACGATTACCATTTCTCATCGCCCTACTTGCTGTGATCTTCATCTCCGTTCCTGGGTTCTCCGGTGAACATCCTTGGGACTCTGACGGAAGCAAGAACGGTTCGACTGGCGGCGGTTCGACGGGTGGGTCCGACGATCCGAGCAAAGGTTCAACTGCAATTGCGGCGTCAGCTGAATGTCCGGGCGGTTCAGGGGATAATCTCCTGATCTCGTCGCGGTCGACCATGTCACTGGTATTCCGAGTTTCGTACTACTTGACGGATCGGCTGTATGTCGGCCGGTATGAAACGGGAACGAAGGTAAGACAGGCGGCACGTAGTACTGGTCGCTAAGCGATCGAGGGCGGGGCTGTGTGGCAGCCCCTAACCAGCAACCGTCGTAACAAACGGTAGAATAAAGATGAGTCTTTCCTCACAACAGTTTGTCATTGATAACCGCCTACTGGCAATCGAGGAGTTACTTCGTCAGCGTAAGTACCCCGCGGCACTCCGCGAGTGTGAAGCGCTCGATGAAGCGATTTTCGCGGACAGCGATCTTGAGACAGGGCTTTTGCTTTCGCTCAAGGCAGATTGTCAGTTTTCTGCCGCTTCCTATCGGACCGCGATCGAGTATGGTCTTCGCGGCGCCAAACTTCTGGCTGATTTCCCGGTCAACAAGAGATTCGGACGAGTCCAATTGGTTTTGTCCAAGTCCTATGCTGCGTTGGGTGATCTCAAGAACGCGGAAATGCGTGCTCGAGATGCTCTGGCGTCGTATCGTCGCGGTGGCGACCGGGAAGGTCAGATCGATGCCTTGAACGAGTTGGCCAGAACATCGTTCATTCGGTGCGATTTCCATGCGGCGAGTGATTTCCTGGCCGATGCGATCAACATGATCGTCGATAATCCCCGCAAGCTCGCACAGTTGACCGGTAACCTGGGTCGTATTCGACTCCTGCTTGGTCAGTGGGCGCTGGCGGAAACCGATCTGAATACCGCGCTGTCCTACAATCAGCGTCATAATGAAGAGATCTCCGAGGCGCTGAATCTTTTGTCTCTGGGGTATCTGCAACTGCGTCGCCGGGAGTTTGTCGCTTCCGCCCGCTTACTGGAGAAAGCGAATGCGTTGATCGTGCGCCTTGAACTGAAGCGCGAGCGCGTTATTTATCTCGAGTATGCCGGCGAACTGGCGCTCGAACGGGGCGACACGGTCCGGGCCAAGCATCTGTTGCAGGAAGCGTATCAGGCCGGACGACTGCTTGCTCCCGAATCATCGCTGGTCACGCAGTGCGCCCGTCGTTTGGCAGAGGCCGAACTGGCGCTGGACAATCTGGACGAAGCGATGAAGTATGCCCAGAAGGGGCTGGAGCTTTCGTTGCAATTGGGTGAAAAGGGTGAGGTTGCCATGACCCGCCTGGTGATCGCCCGGATATTTACCGCGCGTCAGGAGTTTGGCGATGCGGTTGAGCATGTGCGAGCGGCAGTTGAATTGGCGCGACAGGTGGGGGATCCTATGGATCTCGCGAAGAGCCTGTTGGTGTACGCCGAAGTGAAAATGGCCGCCGGCTCCGATGAGCATGAGATCATCCGCTCGTCGCTGGATGAAGCGGCGCGTATTTTCCGGAAACTCAAATTGGAATTCTGGCAAGCCGAGACGGATTTCCGTTCGGGGATGTTTGCCTGTCAGCGCGGCGATCTGTCGCGCGGTTTCCGCAAGATCAGCCGGGCAGAGAAGCTCTTTATGGCGCTGGACGACCGTCCCAAAGTGCGCGCGGTGAGCCAGTTCCTGCATTCATTGACCGACCAGGCAGTGGCGCTGGCGGTTTCCGAAGAGAACGAATTTAAAGTATTCGGTAATCTGATCAGCAAGCCGGAGATGCGGGATCTCAAGACGATCCAGATCGACGACGTGCTGAAAGCCCTGATCCGGAAGACCAATGCAAATCGGTCGCTGATCTTCTCACCGGATTTTGAGGGGACTCAGGTGGTGGCGTCCTGGCAGTTGGCCCCGATGCAGGTCAAGAAGTTTATCGACAGTTTCCAGCCGTTATTGGGTCAGGAGATCTCGCAATTGCGACCGACCCTGTTGCTGGATTGCCGTCGCGATCCGTATATCAATGGATTATTCCCGGATACGCCGGAAGCGATCGCCAGCGTGATCGTCGTGCCATTCACCATGGCCGACCAATGTACGCGCTATCTGTATATCGATAAACTGTCGGTCGACAATATGCTGAATCCGTTCAGCCAGGCGGAACTGAATTTTGCGGTCGGATTCACCGACCTGATCGCCTTCAAATCAGCCGAACTCCAGAAGATGAAGCTGATGGAGGACAACCGTCGACTCAAAGCGCAGTTGATGGAGAAGGCGGCGTTTCCGAATATCATCACGCAGAATTCGAAGATGCTCGAGATGCTGGCGCAGCTTCGCCAGGTGATCGACTCACCGATCTCGATCACGATCGAAGGGGAGACGGGGACCGGCAAGGATCTGGTCGCTCGAGCGATCCACTATAATTCGGTTCGTCGCAATAAGCGGTTCATTTCGGTGAACTGTGCGGCGCTCCCGGAGACGTTGCTTGAGTCCGAGCTGTTCGGCTACAAGCGCGGCGCATTCACCGGTGCGGATCGGGACAAGTCCGGATTATTCGAAGAGGCCGATGGCGGTACCTTCTTCCTGGACGAAGTAGCGGATATGCCGCTATCCATTCAGGCGAAAGTGCTCCGCGTGCTGGAATCGAAAGAATTGGTCAGGCTGGGAGAGACGGTGCCACGGACGGTGGATGTCCGGATCATATCCGCGACCAACAAAGAACTGAAAGACCAGATGGCCAAGGGGCTTTTCCGGCAGGATCTCTATTATCGTCTGTCGGCGTTGTCGTATCATCTTTCGCCGCTTCGTGAGCGGAGAGAAGATATTCCGCTGCTGGTCGGACATTTCCTGGAAGAGAGCCGCAAGCGGGTCACTCCGGAAGCGTTGCGCGCCCTGATGGCGTATGACTGGCCGGGGAATATTCGCGAACTGGAGAACGAGATCAAAAAGCTGGTCCTGTTGTCCGGGGAGAACGAAGAGATCGTGCTGGAACTGCTTTCCGGAAAGATCTCCAGTCCGTTTGCCTCAGCCTCGACGGTGGCAGTTGCCATTCCGCAGGGGAATGGGACGGGGATGTCTGATGAGGATGTGAATTTCGGCGACACCTATTCGCTGTACGACTACCTCGCGTTCTGGGAGAAGAAGTTCATTGTCAAGGCGTTGCGCGAACAGCGTGGGATCAAAAAGCACGCGGCCGCAACCCTGAATATACCTGAATCGACCTTGCGTCTGAAGATCAAGCAGTACAATATCGACCTCGATCGTCTCGACGCAATTTCCTGATAGGCAACTTGCCTGGCGGAGCCATTTGGTTGTATCTTGGCCGCCATGCCAGTTGCCCTTTTTTATTCCCATTTTTCAACCTCCCCACAATTTAACATGGCGTTCGACGAGTGGATGCTCGAACAGGTGATGCAATCACCCGGCTCGGTATTTCTTCGCCTGTACACCTGGCAGCCAGAGGGGATCACCTTTGGGTTCAACCAGCGCCAGGAATCGGCCATCAACTGGCAGAAAGTGGGGGAGACCGCGGTGATTCGGCGAGTTACCGGCGGGAGGGCGCTTTTTCACGATCAGTCAGAATTAACCTACTCAATTGCAGTGAATATGCGGGATCAGGGCGCGGATCGGCTCGTCGGCTCCTTGTCTGCGGTCTCGGCGAATCTGTCCGAGGCGCTCGGTCAGTTCCTGGGAGAGGTCGGAATACAGGCAAGATATGAGCGGCAATCGGCTCCGGAGAACGCACATCCTGCGTTTTTTCACAAAGCTCCCTGCTTTGCCTCGGCCGCCAAGTACGAGTTGATGGCAGGGGGGCGGAAGGTAGTCGCTTCGGCCCAGAAACGATTGGGGGATGCACTGTTACAGCACGGCTCGATCAAGCTCGCGGGGTTGTGTCGTCATCCGGCACTGGATGCCGATGTGGAGCAAATTGACGATTTTTTACCGGCCATCGACGAAACGGACTTTGGACAACATGCAGAGCTGTTTCGTCTGGTGATGGGGAAGGGTCTGGGAGTAGAATTTGCGCCGGCACTGTGCGACTTCGCACAGATGGAGCGGATAGCTGAGCAGGTTGAGCGGGTTAACACAGCGCCGTGCGAGCGGCGTGAAATCATTAAACAAAGCAGAGGCGCAAGTAGTCTATAGCATACGAAGTTAGAGTGCGAAGGGGAGAAAAATAGCGCTTGACTTCCCCCGCGATTTGCGGCTACTTTTCCGGCTGCTGCCGGTCTGCAGATGTTGGTTTGGCCGGTTTGTGTAAGTGAATGATAGGGTTGGATATTAAGATTGCTGCTCTTGCCTACATCGTCTGGCGAAGCCCCCTCGCTTTCTTCTGATCCAACTAGTTGACACCGATGGTGAGACAACTGGCGTACCGAACGACACCGTTGTGGTAGCGCCGCTGGAATCGCGAATGTTCGAATGTGCTGATATGTCAGGAGGAAGAGAAATGCACGGCGTTGCTAAACGACTGCTTCTCGGTTTCGTAATCTGTGTCGGCGTGGTAGCGATCATGAGTGCATCGCTGTTTGCCGCTTCGACCGGTCAGATCAAAGGACGACTGGTCGACAAGGAGACCGGAGAGCCAGTCATTGGTGCATCGGTTCTGGTCGTCGGTACCAAGTTTGGTGCCATGTCGGATCCGGATGGCCGCTATATGATCGCCCGGCTTGATCCCGGTAAGTATAGCCTCAAGATCTCATCGGTTGATTACAGTACGGTTGACGTCACAGATGTCGAGGTCAAGTCGGACTTCACGACCGAAGTGAATCAGAAGCTGAACAAGAAAGTGACGGACCTGGATGATGTCATCTCGGTTATCGCCACCGCTGACCCGATCCAGAAGTACGAGACCTCAAACATCTCGTCGATCACTTCGGCCACGATTTCGAAGAAGCCGGTGCAAACGGTCGACGCCTTGTTGAAGAACGTTGCCGGTGTGCAGACCACGACCTCGGGTCAGGTTTTCATTCGCGGCGGTCGCGCTGGTGAAGTTGCGTATATCGTCGATGGTGTGCCGATCGGTGACCCGCTGGGCGGAACCGGTGGCGCTGGCGCGAACCTCTCGTTGGTGTCGGGTTCGATTCAGGAGATCCAGATCATTAAAGACGGATTTGACCCTGAATACGGAAACGCACTGTCCGGTATCGTCAAGCTGACCTCGCAGACGGGTAACAAAGACAACACCCGCATCAACATGCAGTTCATCACCGACGATCTGGGAACGCAGGACCTGAACAAGTATTCGCGTAACTACGATTATATTCGCGGTTCCATTTCCGGTCCGGACCAGTTCTTCACCAAGAAGATCCTCCCGGCGTTCGGCTTGAATTTCCTGGCCGACAAAGAGTTTACGTACTACATCTACGGCGAAACCGAGATGTCGAACGGCATCTATCAATATGATGATTACGATACCCGCATCACGACGCGTGAATTCGGGACGACTGACTTTTTCGGGCTGTTCAACATTCCATACAAGTCGGATAACCGGTATTTCTGGCAGGCGAACCTGAAGTTCCGTCCGCGTCAGAATCTGAACTTCATTCTCTCATATAAGTATTCGAAGCGTCGCTGGACGCCGTTTAGCTGGCAGTATCGCTACAGTTCATCGACCGCCCCGATCGCACAGGATCAGTGGCAGTCGGTCTCGCTGGAAATGTCCCAGGAGATCTCGAAGAATATGAGCTACGAAGCGGTCTTCTCATTCTATGAGAAGAATGTGCGCCAGCAGCCGGGTGACCCGGACAACCCGGGTAAGGGACTTAATCCTGATCAGTTCTACCTCGAGTCCGAGTGGGAATCATTCACCGATCGAAACGGCAACGGTATATATGACGCACCTGAGCCGCTGATCAACCTGTACCCTGACTCTGCCGTCTACGGCACCGACTTCTCCGGGCCGAACTATACTCGTGGTGATTACCCGATAGAGTTCAATATGCAGACGGGCGAAGCATATTTCGCGGATTTCCGCTTCAATGATAATGGATTGGCTGATGACCTCGAAGGCGAACCGTTTGTCGACCTGAATAACAATGGTGTTTGGGATCAGGGAGATTACCTGAACGACAAAAACGGTAACCATGTTCTTGATTCCGAACGGCTCAAACCGATCAACCAGCGCGAGCCGGAAACCTTTATCGATGGTGACTCGGTCCGCGGCGAACCGTATACCGACATTAATGGTAACGGCGTTTATGACAACGGTGTCGACGGATTTATCCGGTCCTCTGATAAGACCATCAACCAGGACCTCAATTATAATGGTCGTCACGACGGTCCCGAAAATACCTCCCCATTTCAGTGGGAGCCTTCGATCCCGTATTACGATCGCAACGGAAACGGGATATTCGATCTGCCCAACGGTCTGTATGACCCGGGAGAAAAGTTTGTCGATCGAAACGGGAATGGCGAGTACGATTACGGTGGTACCTCGAACTTCCTGAATCCGGGGAGTTTTGACGAGGATGTGGTCTGGCACCGTCGCAAAACGCGCACCTGGCGCGGCGAGGTGAAAGGGTTCCGCCAGTTGGGGAACCACCAGCTCAAGGCCGGCTTTGCAATGTCCAAAGAGCTCTTCTCGTATGAAGAGATCGAAATGTCCTACCTGCCGTTTACCGGTCGTGTGACCGATGTCAACAAGGATGGGATCCCGGACGAGCCATATCCGACGCGCGGTATCTTCCGCGACTTCTTCTCGTATGAGCCGATCACCGGAACGTTCTATTTCCGCGATAACCTCGAGTACGGCTCGATGATCGCGAACATCGGTATGCGCTGGGACTTCTTCCTTCAGGACACCGAGGCATTGGTGCCGGTGGTCAAGGGAGACGATCTTGGCTCGGGAACGATCCTGGGCGATCGCCAGAAGATCTCGCCGCGCATCGGTTTCTCGTACCCGATCTCGGACAAGGCCAAAGTCCACTTTAACTATGGACACTTCTTCCAGCTTCCTGAGTATCGCTACATGTACGCGCGAAACACGACCAGTGTTGACGCGAGTGACGTGGTTGGTAACTACAACCTGGATTACCAGAAGACGGTGCAGTATTCGTTCGGCGTGAAGTACGCAATGAACGAGAACTATGCGATCGACTTCTCCGGTTACTTCAAGGATGAGTGTGACAAGATCAACCAGCAGCGGGTGACGCTCAATCGGCGCACGGTGAACCAGTATCGCAACCGCGATTACGGTCGGAGCCGCGGTTTTGAGCTGACTCTGGAAAAGCGTGGTGGCGGATATGTGAACGGACAGCTCAGTTACACTTACGCCTTTGCGTACGGCAAAGCGTCGCAGGCTTCAGAGAACTACCTGTCCGATTTCGCGTTGTCGCGTGAGCCGCTGACCGAAGCCGCCCTGGACAACGACATCCGTCACTCGATCAAATCGTACGTCCAGTTCTACATTCCGAACAGCGTGAAGCCGCGCTTGTTTGGTGTGCCGATCCCGAACGGCTGGGCGTTGAGTATCGAGTCGATCATCGAATCAGGCAGACCGTTCACCCCGGATTCCAAGTATCCGAATTTGGATATCTCTTCGAGCGAAGAGATCGAGCGCAATTCGCTGCGCTATCCGACGACGGCCTATTTCGATATCCGGTTCAACAAGGAATTCAAATTCGTCGGTATGGACTATAGCTTCATTCTGTGGGTCGAGAACATATTCGACACGCGTAACGCTGATGCAGTTTACACGACCACGGGTCGTGCGGACACTCAACAGAACATCAGCGGCAACGTATTTGAAGGAACTTCTTACGATCAGAACCCGGGCAACTGGGGGTACGGTCGTCAGGTCCGCGTCGGTCTGGAGATGAACCTCTAACCGGGCAGTATGAGGCAACGAGTGACTATGAAGCGTAATGAGGATAATATGGCGACACACACACGCCGGCGCACCGGATGGGCGTTAGGAACGATCGGACTGCCGGTTCTGGCAGTGGTGATCGCCCTGATGTTGCCGTCAATGGCTGCGGCCCAGGCAAAAGTCGGCACCACCGGCGCCCAGTTCCTTGAGTTGGGTGTATCGGCGCGAGCCATGGGTATGGCCGAAGCATTTTCGGCGGTAGCCAATGACATCTCCGCCGTCTATTACAATCCGGCTGGTTTAACGGCCTTGCTCGGAAAAGAAGTGATGACCACGTACATTTCGCTCCCAGCCGATGTGAACTATGGATTCGTCGGGATGGGCGTACCGCTTGAGGCGGTGGGCGGCGTGGTCGGGATCGGTCTGTATGGACTGAGTTCCGGCAAGATGATCGAGCGGACTTACCAGCAGGGAACCTACGAAGGGACCGGCCGTGAGTTCTCCGCTCAGGACATGGCGATCTCGCTTGGCTACGGCCGCTATTTGACTGACCGATTCTCGATCGGTCTCAACGTCAAGTATGTGGGCGAGTATTTCCATGACTACACGGCGAACGGCTGGTCGGCAGATGTCGGAACCAACTACGATACGGGATTCCGCGGATTCAAGATCGCCATGGTGATCACCAATTTCGGACCCGATCTGAAGTTTATCGACAAAGCATATCCGCTTCCGATCAACTTCCGTTTTGGCGCCTCTATTAATGTTCTGGATAACCAGAACCACTTGATGACGTTTGCGGCCGAAGGCTCGCACCCGTCGGACAACCTCGAGAAATATAACGCCGGTTTAGAGTATACATTCAACGATCGATTCATCCTCCGCGCGGGCAGTCGCTTCAATTACGATGAAGACGGACTGACGTTCGGCGGCGGCGTACGTCTGCCGTTCGGCCAGGAGAGGGAACTGCGGGTCGATTACGCGTTCCAGGATTACGGAATTCTGACCGAGGTTCACCGGTTCAGCATGGCGCTGAGCTTCTGAGCGTGAGAGGGAATGAAAGATGAAGGGTACAATGACTTCTGCTGTTAAATCTCGACTCACGGTGATGGCCATCGCGTTTGCCCTGGTGGCATCGGCGATCCTCTTGTCGGGCTGCCCGGACAGGATCACCGGCGAGCAGACGGCCAATATGAAACCGGTAGTCTATTTTGTGAATATTCCTCCGGAGAATTACCAGACTTCGCGCAATCCGGTCATTTACTGGATCGGTTCCGATCCGGATGGTCAGGTGCGTCAGTTCCGGTACAAGGTGGTTCTTGAATCGGAGATGGGTCTGAATACACCGGCACAGTATATTTCGTCAGTACTGAATTCGCTGCCGGCTTCCGAGTGGACATATCTCAATGTCGATGACTCCTTGCCGGATCCGCAGACGCAGCAGGCGGTGCGGATGCAGGCGGATCTTTCCGATCCGGTGAACGTGTTTGTGCCGCAGTATGTTTTCCTGCAGGCATTTGACGAACAGGGGACCGGGTCTGATATCATCTATCGTCGTTTCAATCGCAATGACAACCCGCCGCAGACTTTCATCCGTCTGCCCGGGACGTACGACGAATTGACCTCGCCGTTCATTAATGCGGTGAACGCAGGTGGAGCGATCACCGGTGTCCGGATAGGCTGGTATGGCGAGGACAAGACCGACTATCCGTCCGATCCGCCACCATTCGAATTTGAGTGGAAATTGCTCGGTCCGTTCACGTATGATTCGACGAACAACAACGAATTCCGCAATATGATGCGTGACTATGTCAAGAAGGTCTTTCTGGCCAACGATGGTCGGCTGTACCGTCTGGGCGACCATGACACCATCCTCTACTATTGCGATTCACTGGATACGTCTGCCGACCCGGATACACTGGTTCACTACCTCTGTACCCGGCTATTGGTCGACACGATCTCTTCGACGAATCCGTTCGGAACCCTTGATAGTATGTTCATGATCGATGATCCGGGATTGATCAATGCCGGTCTCCGTCGTGTGGCGGACAGCTCCGGAGACGAGACCAGTCCGTGGGTCAGCAATCTGGCGGATACCAGTTTCGACGTGTATCGCCTGCGTCAGCCTGACACGACTACTGAAGAGAAATTCGTGTTGTGGGTGCGTAGCCGTGATGACGCGAATGTACCTGACCTGGTGCCGGCATTTAAGCCGATCAACGTCATTGAGCCGAAGTACGAGCGCGAAGTGCTGGTAATCGACTTTACGCGCAAATTCCGGCGATTGAACGGCCCGAAGCCGGTAGCAGCTTATAACTACTGGCGCGACATAGTAAATGCCTGGAAACCGAATACGTGGGATACAACCGACTACTATAACCTTGACGGACCAAACAAAATCCCGCTCAAGAAGATGCTTCAGTATAAGATAGCGGTTCTTTATAGTGACTCGAACGAAAAGCCGTTCCTCATAGACGGTAAGGGGCTGGCGCCGCCGGCTATTACCATCTTCAAGGCGATTGACGCCGGTGTGAACGTCGTTCAGTTTGCTCGTTCAGCGGGTCCGGAAGGTGTAGATAAGTTTAAGGACTTCACCGATCCGACGTTCCCAGTGGCGCCGCCGGCCGAGTACCAGAGATATTTCGGGATCACCGGATTCGTCTATCATGGGTGGTGGCACTATGCGTTGGATACCTCAGCAGTGAAACCGTCGGTTCGTATCGAGGACTTTATTGGAGCATACAGCCTTCGTCTGGAAGAGGACGATGCGGCCAGTTTCCCTGATCTGACCCTGGATACGGCTAATATGCATCAGCGGTATGAGTGGGGATTCTCGATCCCGCCGCTATTGCCCTTTGACCGGTCGAAAGTGCTCTGGATCGATACAGTGGCCTGTATGCCGGAGGTTGGCTGGGTATCCCGCCAATACGGAACCGAGCCGCTCTATCTGTATAAGTCGAAGTTTGGTCTGACGCATCCGCTTGGACCGCAGTTGAGCTACGACGGTTCGCCGGTGGCGATCCGTTACGAGACCAGCCTGTTCAAGACGGCGCACTTCTCCTTCACCCCACTTGGGATGGATGATGACCAGATGTATACGATGATCCATGCCATGTTCAATTGGCTGTATCCGACCAATCTGGGAGCGGCGCCGAATGAAACGATCAACCGCAATGTGAACGCCGCGACTTCGTTCTCGGTCGACCAGGTTCGACGGAATGAGGAAGCGCGAATGGCAGAGTACAAGCGGATGAACGGCATTCAGGATTAACGTCATTCGAATCGCTCGCTGAGTTGCGAGACTGAATATGCGGGGTCGACCACTGGTCGGCCCCGTTTTCTTTGATGTGTTTAGCGCTTGAGGCGGTCGATCAGTTGCCGGACCCGGGAGTCGTTGGGGAAGAGTCGGGCTGCCTGCGAAAGCACGGAATCGGCGGCGTGCATCTGGTTGGTCGAGAGATAACCAGAGAAGAGATTGATGTACGCCTCGGCAAAAGTGGAATCGAGTTCGATCGCCGTGCGACTGGCAGCGATGGATTCCTCAAAACGTCCGGTCTGCCCCAGGACAAATCCCCACTGATAACTGGCTTGTGCTCTAAGTCGACGCAAGCGATCAGGACGATAGGGGTATGCCTCATCGAAGGCGAGATCATCCGTCTCCACCGGCGGTGGAGGGAGTTCCAAAGAGCGACGGAGTAGCTGCTCAGCCAGCGGGTATAATTTTCGTGCTGAGGCGATCGTGGCGGCTTCGAGCATGACGGTCAGGTTGCTGTCGGTCTGCAGGAGTGCGCTGGAGATATATTCTGTAAGTTCCTGATCGGGCACATTGTCATCGGCTGAGGCGATCCGGATCAATAGCGTGTTGGCAGTGAGATCGTACGGGCGCAACAGGAGCGCACGGTTCAGCTTGTTGTAAGCTGAGTCGAGATCACGATTGACCAGATAGTAAGACGCAAGATTGTTGTAGGCCTTGGCTCGACCCGGGTAATTCCCTCGTTCCCGTTCGAAATAATACAACGCTGAATCTCCGACACCAAGGCGGAACCAGGCGGCGCCGATATTCAGGTTGGCTTCGGGGAATTTGGGGTCACGCTCTATGATCTTTTGTCCGATCTCGATCGCTTGCTGATAGTGCGCCTGGCGGTAGTGGAAGATCGCTTTGGAAGCAAGTCCGGTGAGGTCTTCGCCTTTCGGAAAGCCGACGATCGGTAAAGAGGAAAGGAGGTAGAGCAGGACAGCCGCGGCGAGAGCGTACTGCCCTGTCCGGCGTCGAATCCTGCTGCTTTCAAACATCCAGGCGAGTGCGCCGACTGAGAGGATGATCAGCAAGGGGATCTCCGGCAAGCGGAAGCGGCTGTTCACGAAGAAGAGCGCGTTGGCGGCGATGAACAGCAGCGTTGTGGAGGTTAACAAGCGGGTGGCAGGTCGTGCTTTCCAGGCGACACAAGCTCCGACTACGCCTAGTGCGAATATCAGTGCGAAAGAGAATGGATGGTAGCGCAGGAATGGAACTCGAGCGAAGAAGTCATCCATATCGCGGTTATTCGATATCTCGCGGTCGGAGATCGAATAATAGAGCTTTTTCAGGTAGAGGCTGGCCCAATCGAGCGAATGATGCAATATCCAGTTGTATGCCTGGCGACTCCAGTAATCTGAGATCTCTCCCGACGAGAGTGGTTTGCCTTCCTTGATCTCAGCAACGTATGAGATGTCTGATATCTGCCAATTGTGTCCGAATGGCTGAGGCATGACAGCCGAAATGCCATCGGCATGCGCGTTATTCCCGATGTACAGATTGATGCCCGCTTGTGAGGCGATCAACACCGGATCGCCGGCGATTATCAGATTGCGCAGGGTGATCGGGAGAATGCAGAGCAAGGCTCCGGCGGCGATGACTACTGCAAATCGATAGCGGATTCTCCCCATCTGTTTCCACACCAGAACAAACGCGATCAATGCAATCAGAAGGACCAGGGCGGTCGGGCGTGTGATGGCCGCCAGTCCGAAGAATAGTCCGCAGAGAAAAGCGGATCGCACGGTTTTTTGCTCCCACCAGATCAGCACACGCCAGAGTGCGAGCTGTGTCAGCAGTGTGAAGAGCGGATCGAGCAAAAGTTCGCCATCGAAATAGACGGCGGTCGGGTAAAGTGCGTGAATGACGGCGGCCAACAGGGCGGAGCGTTCATTGAGAACCCGTCGGGCGATCAGATAAGTCAGGATGACTGAGAGCAAGCCGATCAGAGTGCCGAAGAGGCGGAGTGTCCAGAGAGAATCTCCGAAAAACGCGATCACCAGCGATAGAGTATAGACATAAAAAGGGGCGCGGAAGTATGTCGTGGCACCAAGCAAGTCACCATCGGCGATCCGCTGCGCCCAGTGGAGATGGTAGTAGTTGTCAACTGTGAGCTGGGTCCACTCCGGAAGCGTGGAGTAATAATACAGGTAGCCGAGCCGCACGGCCAGCGCCGCGGCGGCGACCAAAATCAGCCAGCGATGACGTTCCCAGATACTGCCCAGAGTCGATGCCATAGGCCAATATATCCGCAAACAAATGCAGCTTCAACCAAAGATGCTACTGTCGCGAAGAGGTTTGCATAGGGTGAAAAGAACTTTCCAATTTGGTCAGATTTGGATGGGATTATGGAAATCCCCATAAGTGTAGGATTGGTATGTAGATAGGCCGGTTTCCTGGGTTACGAACGCACTGAAATGCAGTGCAATTTGTGAGCAGAATCATGGCACATCTGTTGCTCAACCCTTTTCGGTAATACGAAGGGAAAGAGGAACCATGATCAAACGCACGGCAGCATCTCTTCTTCTGATACTGACTCTGGCACTTACGGCGGGCGACAGCCTGGCGGGGCGGCTTGATCAGGATCTGAAGGCGGTGGTTGCGGCCGGTAGTGACAGCGTGGTTTCAGTTGTTGTTTTCCTGCAGAATCCCTCTACTCAGTACGCAATGCTTCAGGCCGCCAGCCGTGTTGATCTCAACCGCGCTGAGCGAATTCAGTCGGTGTCCGGTCGTTTACAGTCGGATGCGGAAAATCTGATGAAGCCGGTCAACTCCCAGATAAATAATCTCGCAGTCGGCCCGGTGAAGCGTCACTGGATCATTCCCGCATACAGCATGACGGTGAAGGTGAGCGACCTTGAAACGTTGGTCAATCTTCCGGGAGTCGACCAGGTAATATCTGACCTTCCGATCGAACTGACTGCGCCCGTGGAAATTCGCCCGGCGCCATCGGCGGTTACTTCGGCCAGTACAGAGCTGCAGATGCTCAATGTGCCGAATCTGTGGCAGTCCGGCATCACCGGCAAAGGACGTTTGGTCTGCAGTTTTGATACGGGCGTAGATAGACTTCACCCGGCGCTGTCTTCCAAGTGGCGCGGGAATCACGCGACACTGCGCGAGTCGTTCTTCTCGGCGGTTGCTCCCGACAGTTTGCCCTTCGACAAGACCGGCCATGGGACCCACACGATGGGTGTCATGGTTGGTGCTGTCGAAGCGGATAGTTTTGGGGTGGCGCCAGAAGCGGAATGGATCACGGCTGGTGTTATCGATCAGGGTCCGGACCTGAGCACGACGATCAGCCACATTCTTGGTGCGTTTCAGTGGGCGCTCAATCCGGATGGCGATGCTTCCACGACCGACGATGTACCGGACGTTATTCTAAACTCATGGGGCCTTCCGGCACTGGTCGGTTCTGCGATCGCTCCCTGTTCGACTCTTTTCTGGCAGGCGCTGGATAACGTCGAAGCGGCAGGGGTGGTGACGATCTTTGCGGCGGGGAACGAGGGGCGGTTTGGCGCGATGTCGATCCGCAATCCTGCGAATCGGGCCACGACACCGTACAATTCGTTCTGTGTTGGCGCGGTCAACAGTTCGAAAGTGATCGCTGATTTTTCGAGTCGCGGACCTTCGAGCTGTGATACTACCCAGATCAAGCCAGAAGTTGTTGCTCCGGGAGTAGGGATCAGATCATCGTCGAAAAACAACACGTACGTGTATATGAGTGGAACCTCGATGGCGGCGCCGTACATCGCGGGAATGGTGGCGCTCTGTCGTCAATATAATCCGGATGCGACGGTTGAACAGATCAAGTATGCGATCATCCAGTCTGCGGTCGATCTCGGCCCGGCCGGTGAGGATAACGCGTATGGTCATGGGCTGGTGGATGCTTCACGGCTGATCTCCTTCCTGCCGGTCCCGACCGGGGCAAACCTGCATCTGGCGAATGAATTTATCTCCGGCGACGGAATAGCGATGCCCGGTGAGACAGTTGGATTCCAGGCGTATGTGACCAATTCGGCGGCGAATCTTGACCAGATCAACGGCGAACTGATCAACCTGTCTCCTGAGATGCTGTCGATCACCGGCACTACTCAGAACTTTGTTTTCGGGACGGGTGGAACGATGGCAGTCAACAGCCAGCCGTTTACCCTGAATATCAACCCATCAGTAGTGCACGGGTCAGTTGCCTCAATGCGGCTCCGTTTCCGGTCGATGTCCGGACAATTGATCGACTCAGCGTCGATCGAGTTGACGCTGGGGATCCCAGTGCCGGGAAATATCGTCACGCATGTCGCCGGAAGCCTGGCGATGTCGGTATCAGAATTCGGCGAGTATGGACTCAGTGCCGGTTCGATCTACAACGCCGGGGGGAACGGATTCCGCTTAAACGGCGGCGACAACCTGTTGTTCGAGGCCGGTATCATGGTTGGCCGGAGCAGCGCGCAGTTATCAACGGCGACTCGAGATAGTCTCGGTCGGCTCAAGGATTCAGATTTCCGCCCTCCGACTCCGGGGTCAGCGTCATGGGTGAACGACGGATCCGCGAATCACAATATCAGCAGTTTCAGCGACAATAACTCGGCACTGCCGATCCCTATTGCGATCCGTCAGGAGTCGGTGAATTACACCGAAGCGGAAGATGACGGTTTTATTATCGTGAAATACCAGGTGACCAATTCAGCGCTTGAGCCGTTGACGGGTCTGCACTTTGGCCTCCTGACGGACTTTGATATTTCAGCAACAGATACGGTGGAAATAGTCAGTGGGCTCAATCTGGCCATTCACCGGTCCCAGGGGGCTGGGCCGATGACGGGTCTGGTTGCGCTTTCGGGTGGATGGTTCTCAGTCAAGGATAACGGTACCGCCAAGGCCGGTATGACACGCCAGCAGCAGTATGCGGTTCTGTCCACCCACGCTCATCAGCCTGATATGACCGCTCCCGGTGACAAAATGGTCATCTTGCACAGTGGATCGTTCACACTCGGACCGCAGGGAAGTACCGAAGTGGCGCTGGCTTTTGTCGCGGCTAACAGCCGGGAAGAACTGATCGAACGCGCTACTCGAGCCCGGATGCGGTATGATGTGACGACTTCGGTCGATAATGACGAATTGTTACCTAACCAGTTTGATTTACGCCAGAATTACCCTAACCCGTTCAATCCGTCGACTACCATATCTTTTGCTCTTTCGACCGCAACCGAGGTATCGCTCGATATCTACAATCTGCTTGGACAGCGGGTGGTCCAGTTGGTTAATGGCCCTATGACAGCCGGGGAGCACCGGATCATCTGGGAAGGGACCGATGGAGCGGGATCGTCCGTGGCCGCGGGTGTCTACTTTTATCGTTTGACTGCCGGCAATGCCTCAGAATCACGGAAAATGGTGCTTTTAAAGTAGTCCTGTCCGGTGTATATTTCCGCCGAATAAACAGCTCTCATCAATTGGCCTGTGTTAAAGGGTATGAACATGTCGTTCAGATGGTTACTACGATCTATCGCCGGGTTAGCAACCCTCAGCCTGCTGGGCTCATTCGCTTATGCAGTTGCGCCGTCTCCGGAAGCTTTGGAAAAGTGGAAAGCGGAAGGGACATTGGAGCAGCACCTGGCACCACTGCGCGCATTCAAAGCGGCCGGCGGGTGCAGTCCGGTTGAATATTCCGAAGAGACACGACGGCTGTATCGCGAGAAGTTTGCCGCGAGTGCCGATGCTATTGATACAGTACATGTGGTCGTGATCCTGGCGGAATTCTCGGACTGGCCCTACAGCGGTGGGCCGGTGACAGGGACTCGCGACAAGTTTGATTCGATACTCTTTTCTAATCGTGAAACCGATCCGATCTTCAATCCTACCGGGTCGATGACGGATTACTATTTAGAGAGTTCGTATGGTAAGTTGCTGATTCACGGGGAAGTATTCGGTCCATACATGATGCCGAACACATATGCCTACTATGTGGACGCGCCAAATAGTGGGTTGAGTGGATTGACAGCAGTACTTGCCAACCATGCGGTGACAGCGGCGGATCCGTTTGTCAATTATGCGTCATTCAATAATCCGGGAATGGGTGTGCCGATCATTGTAATCCATCCGGGAGCAGGGGCAGAGACGGGCGCATACGGGATATGGTCGCACAAGGCCGATATTTTTAATACGCCGATTTTGGACGGCGTACTACTTCAGACCTACAACGTCGTTCCGGAAGAATTCAACGGTGAGTTGCAGGCGATCGGCGTGATGTGTCATGAATTTGGCCATACGTTGAATCTTCCCGATCTGTACGATACCGACGGGACTTCAGAAGGTTTGGGGCGTTGGTCGCTGATGGCTTCGGGTAACTACAATGGCGACCAGAAACTTCCGGCGCATTTCGATCCCTGGTGTAAGCGTCGGATCGACCCGATCTCATTCATCGATCGCTATGACAGCTTGTTGACCAACCGAGCGAATGTGGCGATCCCGGCAGCTCAATTCAATCCAGTGGTCTATCAATTAAAGGATAATGTGGCGGGAGCTGGTGAATACTGGCTGGTTGAGAACAGACCAGCGCTTGGGTTTGACGCTGGACTGCCTTATGGCGGGCTGTGCATCTATCATATAGATCAGGCAGCGGGGAGTAATAATAACGAAGCGCGCTATATGGTCGCTTTGGAGCAGGCTGATGGATTAAACAGCCTGGCAACGCTGGGGAGTCGAGGAGATGCCGGCGATGTCTGGCCCGGGGCGACAGATAACCGGAATTTTCATAACCTGAGTGTGCCAAACAGCAAAACCAATATCGGGTCGGCCGTTAGTCAGGTCGGAGTCTGGGATATTTCCGATGCAGATTCGGTCATGTACGCCGATCTGGATGTGACCTATTCACGGCCTTATATCACATTAGCTGACTGGGACTCGCTGCTATTCTCTGAGTTGATCGGCGACGGTGATGGGTTGTTCGAAGAGGGAGAGACGATTGCATTCCATTGTCGGCTGGACAACCTGATGCGTCCGGCGTGGGACTGGGATATCAGCCTGCACAGCAACAATCCGGATATCGAGATGCTGGACAGCAATGTGCAACAGACAAACTATCTGAGTCCGACCATTCAGGATGACTTTTATGGAGCCAATCCGATCCGATTCCGATTAAAGGTGGGAGCGGAGCCACGGATCACAACATTTACTTTGACCGTGAGAGCGGATTCGACTACGGAAGTGCCACGTGATCGCGCTTTCACTCAGGAATTCGTTTTTGACAAGGCGATGGGGCCGGTCAGTGTGCTGATCGTGGATGACGATAATGGCGATATTGCCGGCGGGAATGAGTACGAGGAGTCATTCTATCGACTACAGATCCCGTATCATCTTTGGAACAAACAGATCCAGGGATCCCCGACGTACAATGACCTGAACAAGTACAGTCATATCTTCTGGGCGACCGGTTCGCGCAGTCTGGGCGGCGGATTGAACGCCACTGACATAACGGCGCTCAAGGCATTTATGGATGATGGCGGGAATTTCGCGCTAGGGAGCGCCAGCGCGGCCATACGACTGCACCTGAGCGACTCGGCGTTCATGCGAGACTATCTGCACACGCGATATACTGATTCTGTGACTACCACGAGCGGTCTTTACTACTGGGGTGTGACCGGTTCGCCGATGACCGATGGGATAAAATTCCGGGTAGCTTCGTCCGCACCGAACGAAGTGAAGCGGATGTATCGACTTGCACCGGCTAATGGCGGACAGGTCGCCTTGGAGTACACAACCTTATTCATTGGCAATCCGCCTCGCCAGGGAAATGTCGGGATCTTGTACAGCGGGACGCACAAGAGCGTGCTCACCAGCGTCGGATTTGAGTACCTCAGTATATCCGATACATTAAGCGGATGGGCACATCGCGATTCGATGTTTGCGCGGGTGATGGCGTTCTTTGGCGGGACATCGACGGGAATTGATGATCCGGTTCGTCCAACTCTGCCGAAGCAGTTCACGCTGCAGCAGAATTATCCGAATCCGTTTAACCCGACCACGACGATCAAATACTCGGTGACGCGAGGAGAAGCCGGAAAGTCATCGATGCAGCGCACTTCGCTGATCGTGTACAACCTGAACGGGCAGCGAGTCCGTACGCTGGTGGATGCCGAACAGGGGATAGGGGAGTATACGGTGGAGTGGGATGGGGCAGATGAACGGGGGAATAAGGTTGCATCGGGAGTCTACCTCTACCGTCTGCAACGAGAGGATAAGATGGAATCCCGCAAGATGGTGCTGTTAAAGTAGACCGATTGTGGATGTAATAATGCAAGGGGCCGCCTTTTAGGGGCGGCCTTTTTGTTGTCTGATAAGCGGTTACGCCAAGTGAAGAAAATCACAATTTTTCGCATAAAGGACTTGACAATCTTCGATTTTTCCTATAATTGCAATTGAAAATCGTTTTCATTTGACCGATAAGGTAGATGAAAGAGTGCAAGGAAGATGAAAGAGTTTCTTAAGACCAAAGGCTTCAAGATGACCCCGCAACGGGAGTTGATTTTCCGTTCCTTTTTCGAGATGGGGAAGCATGTGTCGGTCGAGGAGCTCTACGATAAGGTGCATCAGAAGGATCGGTCGATCGGATATTCGACCGTCTGGCGGAATCTCAAAGTGATCTGCAAGGTTGGGTTGGCCGAGGAGGTCAATCTGGGTGACGGCGTTACGCGCTACGATCGAGTGACGCGTGAGCCGCACGGACATCTGTTCTGTCAGAATTGCAAAGCGCTGATCGAATTCGATATGAATACCGTCCTGCCGTATCTGGTGCAGACCAGTGAGGAAATGAAATTCCGGGCGGAGAGTTTTAAGATCGAGATAGTTGGGTTGTGCGAGACGTGCAAGGGGGCGGAAGAGAGGAAACATGGGCACGTCCACTAATCTGACGATCGCCCTGGTAATGGGCGGGCTGGGAATGTCGGCCTGTAGCAGCGGACCATCGCTGTCGACCAACCAGAAACGTGGCAAGCAGATCTATGAGGCGCTCTGCGACAAGTGCCACGAGTTGATCAATCCTACAAAGTATAACGATCTGGCCTGGGCGGCCGCCGCGAAGAAGTATGGTGGTCAGCTTAAACTGACGAGCGCTGAGATAGAGACGCTGACGGATTATCTCACGCACGTTAACGATGTCAATAATTAAGGATTGCTATATATGACACACTTGAACAAAATGCTCCCCGGCCAGAAGGCCAAAGTCGTAGGTTATACTTCGGATTCCCCGGTCGCCCGTCGATTGACCGAGCTGGGACTGGTACCCGGACGCGTGGTGACGTATCTTCGCAATGCTCCATTACAGGACCCACTGGAAATTCAGGTTGGCCCCTGTTGTCTCTCGCTGCGCCATGCAGAAGCATCGCTGGTGGCAGTCGAGATAGAAGAGACAACTTCTTACTAGTCAGGAACAGACGTTCCGAGAGAGTGGTATGGAGCTGACTGTTCCCAAAGCGTCGAAAACCAAGACAATAACTGTCGCTGTTTGTGGAAATCCCAACTGCGGCAAAACGACGGTCTTCAATGCGATTACCGGCCTTCGCCAGAAGGTAGCCAACTATCCCGGTGTGACGGTTGAACGGACTAGCGGTGAGTTTCAGGTCAAAGATGATCCCCGCACATTTACCCTAATTGATATCCCCGGCTCTTATTCGCTGTCGGCATTTTCTCCGGACGAATATGTGGCGGTCCAGGCGCTGATGGGCGGGCTGGAGATGGCGCCATCGCCGGATGTGATAGTTAATATCATCGATGTCACCAATCTCGATCGCGCGTTGTATCTGCTCTTTCAGGTGATGGAGGTTGGGAAGCCGGTAGTGGTTGGTCTCAATATGATGGATCTCGCGGAGAAGCGCGGGATGGAGATCGATCTCGCCAAGCTGTCGAAGGAACTCGGGGGGATACCGGTCATACCGATGGTTGGTTCGCGCGGGAAGGGAATAATCCAATTACAGGAAGCGATTGCCAGAGCGGCAACGGAGCAGCGAGAGCCGGCGAAGCGGTTTTATCATGCATCGATCCTGAGTGCCGTTGAGCGGTTGGTGAATAATCAGCCGAGTGAACGTCGGACCAGGGCAGAGTATGTTCGGATACTGCTGGATCAGCATGGTCCGGCCGAGAAGGAGTTTGCCAAGGTTGCGACTCCGGATTCGATCGCGCTGCTGCAATTGCTTCGAGTCGATCTGGTGAAAGAGTTCGGCTCGATGACCGTGGCCGAAACGCAATCGCTGACTGACCATGCCACGGGGATATATGATCGGGTGGTCAAAGCGAAGCATGCGGTCTCAAAATCGCGATCTGAAAAGTTGGATCATTTTCTTTTGCACCCGATCCTCGGACCGATCGTGCTGGTGCTGATTATGGGGTTCATATTCCAGTCGATCTTCAGTTGGGCCGAGCCGGTGATGAATGTGATCGATTCGATATTTGGAGCGATAGGCGGATGGGCGGCGGGGGCGATTCCCGAGGGTCCGCTTCAATCGCTGGTGGTAGATGGAGTGGTTGGAGGCGTTGGCTCAGTGCTGATCTTCCTGCCACAGATCATCATACTCTTCCTGTTCATTGCGCTCATAGAAGATTCCGGCTATATGCCGCGGGTGGCGTTTTTGGTGGATCGGGCATTTAGTTGGTGCGGTTTGTCAGGGAAATCGTTCATCCCGCTGCTGTCATCGTTTGCCTGTGCGGTACCGGGGATCATGGCAACGCGAGTGATTGAAGACAGGAAATTGAGAATCATTACGATCCTGGTGGCGCCGTTAATGACTTGTTCGGCGCGCTTGCCGGTCTATGCCATTATGACGGCGGCATTCATTCCGTATGCGATGGTACTCGGCTTCCTGAATACGCACGGAATCGTGTTAGGGGCGTTGTACCTGCTTGGCCTGGTGGTGGCGGTATTGGTCTCACTGGTACTGAAGAAAACGATCCTGAAGACGCAGAGCGGCACGTTCATGATGGAGATGCCGAGCTACAAGATCCCGACGCTGCAGTCGGTGGTGGTACGTGTTTTGAATCGGGCGAAGTCGTTTGTGGTGCGTGCCGGGACAACGATCTTTGCGATCACGATCCTGATCTGGGCGCTAAGCTATTATCCGCGGTCGGAGCAGATCGCAACGCAGTTTGAGGCGGAGATAGCGGCCAATCAGGTTGCGGCCGAGCAACAAGTTTCGGTGTTGACCGCGGAACTTGATAAGCTGTCAGTCGATGCTGCGGCGAGAGAAGTGCTATTGTTTTCTCAGGCGCGACTGGCGATTACGGAGTCATCAGAGGAGCTCCCGGCGGTACGAGACGAATTGTTGGCCCTTTATCCGGCGCAGACGGCGGTCATTGATGGAGCCTATGCCAGGCAACTTGCGGTGACGCAGTCCAGCGAACGACAAGCGGAATTGCTCAACGACCAGGCAGGCGCTCAGTTAAGCAATTCCTATCTTGGAAGAGTGGGGCGGACAGTGGAACCGTTGTTTGCGCCACTGGGGTGGGATTGGAAGATCACGATGGCGACGCTGGCATCATTCCCGGCAAGGGAAGTGATCATCGCGACACTCGGAACAATCTACAATCTTGGTTCAGATGTGGACGAGGAGTCGAGTTCGCTGGTCGACAAGATGCGGGACGCGAAGTGGGAGGATGGCGCTAAGATGGGGCAGCCGGTATTCAGTCCGGCGGTGGCGCTTTCGGTGATGGTATTTTTCGCGTTGTGTTGTCAGTGTGGAGCTACGGTGGTAACAATCAAACAAGAAGCGGGTGGCTGGAAGTATGCGATCGGCGCGTTTGCATACATGACCACTTTTGCTTATGTGGCGGCGATGGTGGTCTACCAGGTAGCCAGCAGGTTTGGATATTAGGATGGATTGGCAGACGCTTACGGTTGCTGCAATACTGTTACTGGCAGTGGTTTATCTGGTCTGGCGGTATTTGCGACGGAAGGGGAGTCCGGAGGCATGCGCTAACTGTATGGCACATCAGCGCTTGTCCAATGCTAAGCGAATCGCTTCCAAAGATTGACAAGCGAGCTTTCGCCTCTATATTGCCGCTTTCGAGAGCGGTAAATCGTGCAGACAAGTCCTATCCTATTCGGGCAATATCGCCCAATCGATTCATTCCTGCATCATCTTGACACCCGTGCCAAGTTGCTGCCGGTCATTCTTGTACTTGGGCTCGGCCTGTTTACTCACTCCTTTATTTTTTATCTGGTGGTGATCGGCCTGTTACTGGCAAGTCTGCTTTTGTCCGGCATTTCAGTGGAGCAGCTCGCGCGTAATCTGCAGCCGATGCTACTCCTGGTTGGGATCACCTTTCTTTATCACCTGATCTTTTCGGGGAAAGGGAGTGTGGTGCTCCTGGCGCCATTGGGACTTCCGATCAGGGAGGAAGCGATACGAGCGGGGACGTTTTTCTCGCTGCGCCTGCTTTTGTTTGTGTCGATGGCATTTCTCGTCACATTGACCAGTTCACCCTCGCAGATGGCGGAAGCCGCCTCGAAACTACTTCGTCCGCTGGGAAAGCTCCGAGTGCCGGTCAACGATCTGTCTTTGATCCTGTTTATCGCGATGCGGTTCATTCCGATCCTGTTCGAGGAGTTCGTGATGATCCGAAATGCGCAGATCGTCCGAGGGGTGAATTTTGAAGGGAATATCTTCAGTCGCGCTCGCAAAACGCTTTATTTGCTGATACCCGTCTTTGTGGCGGCAGTGAACCGGGCGGATGACCTGGCGTTGGCCTTGCAAGCGAGAGGGTATGACAGGAAGGTCGACCGAAGTTACTACTCGCATGCCCGGATCCGAGTGACCGAGTATGTTTTCATGTCGGCGACGGCGGCAGTGCTGGTGCTACTTTTTGTGGTGACCGGATGAGCCAGGTGCGCAATATTCGTCTGCTGATAGAGTACAAGGGGAGCTCGTTTGCCGGTTGGCAGTTTCAGCCCAATCAGTGTACAGTGCAGGGGGAGATTGAGCATGCGATCTTCAGAGTGACGGGTCAAAAAACTACGCTGATCGGTGCCGGTAGGACGGATTCCGGAGTTCATGCACTGGGACAAGTGGCAAATTTTCAGACGGAACATCCGTTGGAGTCAATTCGGTTTCGGGACGCGCTCAATTTTCATCTCTCAGATGATATCAGGATTCGACACTCCGAAGAGGTCGCTCCAACATTTCATGCTCGTTTTGATGCTACATGGAGGCGGTATCGGTATGTCCTTGCGTCGGAACGGTCAGCGATCTACCGAGACCTGAGGTGGGAGAACGAGTCGGCGGTGCGCCGGGAATTGCTGGATCAGGCCGCCCAGATGATCTTGGGCGAGCACGACTTCTCCTCATTTTGTGTGACAGCGTCGCTCAAAGAGAGCAACCTCTGCACTATATCTCGTTCACGGTGGCAACAAATCGGGCCGGTTTTGGTATATGAAATACGCGGGAATCGGTTCCTCCATGGGATGGTTCGTTCGTTGGTGGGAGGGATGGTGAACCTTGCTGCCGAGCAACAAGATAGCAATGTGCTGAACTTGACATTGGCCGACTTCCAGAATACTTTGCAGGGCAACCGCCCGGATCGGGTGGTCTTTACCGCTCCGGCACACGGCCTCTATCTGGTCGCGGTCGGCTACCCGAAGGAGAAGTAGGAGAACATGAAGTTTTTCATCGACACAGCATCGATCAGTGAGATCAAGGAAGCGGCGGCGATGGGGGTACTCGACGGCGTGACGACCAATCCATCGCTGGCGGCGAAAGAGACAACGCCTTACCGCGAGCTGCTGGCGGAGATCTGTAAGATAGTGCCGGGACCGGTTTCGGCCGAAGTGATCTCGACCGATACGGAGGGGATGCTTCGCGAAGCGGATGAGTTGGTGAAGATCGCGGACAACATTGTCGTAAAGATACCAACCATACTGCCTGGACTTCGGGCGATCAAAACGTTGACGGACCGCGGCATCAAAACCAACGCGACATTGGTCTTTTCGCCGATGCAGGCACTTTTGGTGGCCAAAGCGGGTGCGACCTATGTTTCGCCGTTTATCGGCAGGCTTGACGATGTTTCGCAGGACGGGATGCAGTTGATCGCGGATATCGTCGAGATATACGAAAATTACGGTTATGCGACGGAAGTGCTGGTAGCATCGGTGAGACATCCGATGCATGTGGTGGAGGCGGCCAAGATCGGAGCTGATGTCTGTACCATGCCGCTGAAAGTGATCGAGGCTCTTATCAAACATCCGCTGACCGATATTGGATTGGCGAAATTCCTGGAAGACTACAAGAAGGCTAATAAGTAGAGATGATCAGTCGATATACCCTGCCGGAGATGGGTCGGCTCTGGACCGACGAAGCGAAGTATTCTGCGTGGCTTGAGGTGGAGGTCGAAGCGGCCAAGGCAATGGCGACGCTTGGGATCATACCCAAGGAGGTCATTCCGGCGATCGAAGCTCGGGCCGGGTTCGATGTTGAACGGATCAACGAGATCGAACGCGAAGTCAATCACGATGTGATCGCCTTTTTGACCTCTGTTTCAGAGAAGGTCGGACCAGAGGCAAAACATCTGCATTTCGGGATGACGTCATCGGATGTGTTGGATACGTCGTTGTCGCTGATCATGAAGCGCGCGGCGGCGATCATTGATATGAAGATCGAAGTGGCGCTGGGGAAAATCAAGGAACTGGCGCTGAGATATAAGATGACTCCGACGATCGGTCGGACACATGGCGTATATGCCGAACCGACGACCGCCGGGCTTAAGTTTGCGGTCTGGTACACAGAGATCAGCCGTGGAAGAGCTCGGTTTGCTGCCGCCACTGAGCGGATCGCGGTCGGAAAGATCAGCGGGGCGGTAGGGAATTTTGCCAATCTTGACCCCAAAGTGGAAGAGATGGTCTGTGCGAGACTCGGGCTGAAACCGGCCGAAGTATCAACGCAGGTGATTCAGCGGGACCGTCACGCCGAATTTATCACCGCGTTGGCGATACTGGCATCGTCGCTCGAAAAATGTGCGACTGAGATACGGCACCTTCAGCGGACCGAAGTCGGCGAGATGATGGAAGGATTCACCAAGGGGCAGAAGGGTTCCTCGGCGATGCCGCACAAGCGGAACCCGATCACGGCCGAGCGGATAACGGGGATCGCGCGTATGGTGCGCGGGTATGCGATCTCCGCGATGGAGAATATTCCTCTCTGGCACGAGCGGGATATCGCGCATTCTTCGGTTGAGCGCGTGATCATCCCGGATGCCTGCATCATTATGGATTATGGGTTGCAGAAGTTCATCGATCTGTTATCAGGGTTGGTGGTTAACGAGCAGAAAATGCATGACAATATCTTCCATGGCGGAGGGATAGTCTTCTCGCAGCGACTTCTGCTTAAACTTGCCGGACCGATCGGTTCGCGCGAAGAAGCATATCGGCTGGTGCAGCGGAATGCCATGGCGGCCTGGGAAGGAAAAGGGTCGTTCAGGGATCTGGTCAAGCAGGATGCTGAGATCAGCAAACACCTGAATGCGGCGCAAGTCGATGAGTGTTTCGACCTGACGTATTATATGAGAAATGTCGATGCGATCTTTAAAAGGGTATTTGAGTCATGATCGCACGTGAGGGGATCCCGTTTGTCCTGATCGGATTGTTATTGACCACGGTCGCGATCTGGGGAGCAAACCGGCTGGATAATAAGTGGTTGTTCGGGACGGCGTTGATCATCGGCATCCTGACGCTGTTTACGCTCTTCTTCTTTCGCGATCCGGATCGAACTTTTGAGAATGGAGCCGGAGTGCTGGTGTCACCGGCTGATGGGAAAGTGATCGGAATTTCAACCGGAAGTGGCCATCCGTATTTGCCGGGAGAGTACACCAAGGTGTCGATATTTCTGAACGTATTTGATGTCCATGTCAATCGAATCCCGGCGACAGGGGTTATTGACTATGTGAAGTATAATCCGGGGAAGTTTTTCGCGGCATTTGAGGATAAGGCATCAGAGTTGAATGAACAGACTGAGATCGGCATGACCACTGAAACAGGTCAGAAGATCATGTTTAAGCAGATAGCCGGGTTGATCGCGCGGCGGATAGTCTATCGCGTGCAGTCGGGTGATGCGGTGGAGGCAGGGAGCCGATTCGGGTTAATCCGATTTGGATCGCGGACTGAGCTGTTTGTGCCGACATCCACCGCACTTCAGGTCAAAGTGGGGGACCGGGTGGCAGGAGGGAAAACGATCATCGGCCGTATGCCGGTAGTCAGTGCCGCAACTCAATCAATGGAGCAGCCGCGTGAACAACTATAGAGGAATATTCCCCGGTGTGTTCACTATGGGGAATGTGGTCTGCGGTTTCATAGCCATTCTCTCGGTTTTTGAGGGGCATATCACGGCAGCCTGCTGGTTTGTGATCCTGGCGGCCTTTTTGGATGCACTTGACGGTAAAGTGGCGCGATTAAGCGGGGCGACCTCGCAGTTCGGGGTTGAACTGGATTCGCTGGCGGACTTTTTGTCTTTTGGGTGTGCACCGGCGGTAATCGTTTATGCGATCAAGCTGAATGACCTGGGTAAGTGGGGGTGGATCATTTCGATCGTGTTCATCATGGCCGCGGCGTATCGTCTGGCGCGATACAATGTCATGGCGGATACAGAAGAGAAGAAGGATTTCGTAGGGCTCCCGGTGCCGATGGCGGCGGGGCTGCTGGTCTCGGCGATCATTTTCTCATATCAGATCTGGGGGAAACTGGAGTACAGCGAATATCTGGTGTCGATGATCATACTTTGTTCGTTTTTGATGGTTTCGCAGGTGCAGTATGACGCGATCCCGGAGCGGTTCGACAATCGGCTTGCTCGTATGAAGTTGGGAATCATACTGATAGCGGCGATCCTGATTATTATCAGCCCGAGACATTTGTTGTTTCCCTTTCTGGCGTTGTATATATTGTTTGGCATGATACGGGAGCTGTATCGGCTCTTTACCGTCTCAGTCGGCAAAGTAACTGGCCGGCAGATGGTTAGGCGGAAGCTCCGAGACGAAAGAAAATTGGAAGAGCATGAGTAGCACCAAAAAAGCGGTCGTGTTTGTCCGCTTGAAAGATGGCGTTCTTGATCCGCAGGGCGTGACTATCCAAAAGGCCCTTGCGCAAATGGGGTTTCCCGATTTCCTGTCGGTCCGGAGCGGGAGATTCTTTGAACTGGAGATCGACGGCAACGCCACAGATATCGACCGAAAGATCAACGAGGTATCCTCGAAATTGCTGGCCAATCCGATCATCGAGAAATTTTCCGTGGAGAAAAGCTGATGAAGTTCGGGGTTGTCACATTCCCGGGTTCGAATTGCGATTACGACGCCTATGCCGCGGTGAAGCATGTGATGCATGGCGAGGTGGAGTTTCTCTGGCACAAGTCGGAGGATCTGGCGGGATCTGACGTGATCATTCTGCCGGGTGGATTCTCTTATGGAGATTACCTTCGGTCAGGGGCGATCGCGCGATTCTCTCCGATCATGCGGCAGGTGATCGCTTTTGCGAAGTCCGGCGGCATGGTGATGGGGATCTGCAATGGATTCCAGGTGCTGACCGAGGCCGGGTTGCTTCCCGGAGCGCTGATGCGCAACAGCCATCTGCGGTTCAGTTGTAAGCAGGTTTACTTGCGCACCGAACGGACCGGCACCGCGTTTACCTCGATCATTCCTAAGGGAACAGTCCTTAAAGTCCCGATCGCGCATGGCGATGGAAACTATTACCATTTCGACGGGGATATTCGGAGTCTCGAAGAGAATCAGCAGGTGCTGTTCCGCTATTGCGACGCGAATGGTGAGATCACGAAGGAGTCGAACCCAAACGGTTCGATCAACAATATCGCAGGGATAATCAGCGCCGAAGGGAATGTCCTGGGCATGATGCCGCATCCGGAGCGGGCGTGTGAATCGATCCTTGGCTCGGATGATGGGCTCCAGATTCTGGAATCAATACGGCAGTGGTGCGAATCGCCGCGACCGGTAGGGAGAGTGTGAAAGACAGGGAACTGACTTTTATCATCATTGCACTGCTGTTAGCGGCGGTGCTGGGGGGATTGGTGGGCGAGGTGATCGGCCACCTGTTGCCGCCGGGCGGCGCCAAGACATTGTTTGAGAAGTCGGTCGAGATCGGCTTTGCGCCGGTGAAGGTCGATCTGTATGCGATCTCGTTTACTATCGGATTGATGTTCAAGATCAATGCTGTATCGGTGTTGTTCGTATTATTAGTGATCATCTATTTCCGATACTGGTATATGTAGGCAATTGCTCGTTAGGAGGCATGTATATGTTCGGATTAGGCGCCCCGGAAATGATCCTGATCTTTCTGGCCATCTTGTTGCTGTTCGGAGCCAAGCGGCTTCCGGAACTGGCCAAGGGCTTGGGACAAGGGATCCGCGAATTCAAACGCGCGATGAAAGAGACCTCGGAAGAGGTGAAGGGATCGGTCGATGCACGACCGCAGGATCCGAATCGGATCGAGCCGCCGCGCGATGACAAAAACGCACCATCTCACTGAATAACCGCCAGACGTTCAGGACCGTACAACTATGCAGAGCGGATTCACACAGGCCGATGCAGATAAGATCGGCGCGCTGCTGGAAGCCGAAAAGGTTACCTTCGAAAAGGACCATTTCCGGATCAAAATCTCCAACCAGGAGGAGCGTCGGATCCTGGTGCTGGAAGTTTATCCCGAGACCAGCCTGGGGAAGCGTCGAGGTATGCTGGTGGTTGTCTACACTGGCACGTCTCACCTTCAGTTGCATAACTGCAACGGCTACGTGACGTCCGATGAACTGGGCGAGATCACGTTCGTGACCGAGAAGGGGGGATCGCTCTCCGGCCTGGTGGTGGAGAAGGGAGCTTCCTGTTCGCTGTATGCATCGATAGACCGCGAATTGATCTCCTCGGATTTCACTCAACTGGGAGTTGAAGTGATGTTGTCGGGAGTGGCGCTGTCGCTGGCCGAAGAATTGCTGGGAAAAGATAACGACAACACAGAGTAGCATACTCTCAGATTTAGATTGAAAGGGCGGATGATTCATCCGCCCTTTTTCTTTGGAAAACTACTTGGCTGAAGGATCCGGTTGCATGACACCAAAGATGTTGCCTTCAGTATCCTTGGCGTAGAAGAGCCATCCGACGCCGGGGATAGCGCATTTCGGGACGACAATCGTACCGCCGGCGGACTGGACCTTTGACTGCATATCATCGATCCTGTCGACCTGTATGGTGCAGGGGTAGGCGATCACCGCGTGGCCATCGATCGTCCCCATGCGTCGAGTCAAACCACCATCGATGCCCGGCGTCTTCGGGTCGCCGGTGATGATCATCCAATACTCCATAGGACCATCCCATTTCTGGAATTTCCATCCGAAACATCCGCTGTAAAAGGCGATGGCGCGATCCGGGTTTTCCGCGTGAATTTCAAAATGAACGACACGATACATGACGTAGTCTCCTCTTGTCGGGTGACAGTGCTTATTCTATGCGTACTGATCTTACGGGCACATTGGCAGGGAGTCAATCACACCTTGCAGATATGCGATGATGAATGAAAGATCCCGCAGGTCTATCTTGCCGGCTCGGTCGATATTGGCCTCGCCCGTACAGGCGAATTGATAACCTTCGCCGATGAACAGTTCGACCATGGCGCTGAGGTCAAGCAGGTCAACATCGCCGATACCATTTACATTACCGGTTGAGCCGAGGCAGCAATCCGGAGAGCGGGTCAGGCGAAGAGAGTCGATAGTGACGCCGTTTATGGCGATGAACTTGATCTCAAGAGTGCTATCGGTAGCCTCGATCAGATTGGCGCCATAGGTGGCATTAAAACGTACCTGGCTCCCCGTCACCAGATTGAGGGGAGGAAACGAGTAGATGGATCGTCCGCCGAGGCCGGTAACAATATAGGTGAGGGAGTCGCCATCATTGTTGTTGTCGCGAAGGATCCGTTCGTAGGTATGGTCGTGACCGGCCATGACCAGTGAAACTCCCCAATCCTCAAACGGCCACTGCATGAAGGGGGACGAACCATGCTGGGAAGAGGAGTAGGGGGGATGGTGCATGAAGACGATCTTCCAGGGGAGTGGGGAGGACGCCAATTGAGCCTGGAGCCAGAGTCCCTGGACTGAGTTCGGGGTGGTACCATCAGTCTCCTGGAAGTTGCTGTTCAGCGCAAAGAAGTGGATCGGGCCGCGAACGAAGTCATAGTAGCGGGGATTGCCCGAAGAGGCGGTGCTTGCGATCTGGGTGCCGGGCAAAGTGAAGTAGGAGAGATATGCGGCGAAACCGCCACCATCGGAATAGTCATGATTGCCCGCGGAGGGGAAAAAGCGATTCAAACGTGAACCGGGTCCATAGAAGCCGAAATACGAGCCGATGAAATCCGCATAGTATTGACCGATGTTGAAATCGATGCCGTTCGGGCCATAGCTGTTGTCGCCGGTCGTGATGATGAAATCCGGATCCCAGCTCTTGATCAGATCCGCAACCTGGCCCTCGGCGACGGTGGCCGCTCCGTAGTCTCCGAGAACGGCAAAGCGGGTAGCGCCAACTGCGGGCGTGAGCAACAACATGGTGAGAATGGCTGACCGCAATAGGGTCATGCTGGTCTCCTTATCGGAAAAGTTGAGGTGGCGGAGTATCGGTTGCGATACGCTCAAGATATGAAAATGGAGTGAATTGAGCAACCTTGAAGGCGGGTCACTCGTTGCGCAGGGCTTCGACAGGGTCGATTCGCGCGGCCCGGGAAGCTGGGTAGTAGCCGGCCAACAGGCTGACGATCAGACCGAGTGCCAGCGCGGCGCCAATGAGCCAGAGCGGTAGGGCAAATAGCTGGACCTCAGGGATCCCCTCGCGTTCCATGAATATCCGGGCAACTTTGGAGGCGACAAGGGTGATCACCCAACCCAGCAGGATGCCGAAGAGCGAACCGGCCAGACCGATCACCGCCGACTCAGTGAGGAAGAGGTAGCGGATATCGCGTTCATCGGCGCCGAGCGATTTGAGGACGCCGATCTCGCGGCGGCGTTCCAATACGGACATCACCATGGTGTTGATTATCCCGAGCGAGGCGGTGACCAAAGCGATCAGCCCGACCACCGCCAGCGCCATATCGAAATAAAAGAAGAATTTCTTGATCTCTTCAAACTGAGTGGCAAAACTGAATGGCTTAAAGCCGAGCGCTTTGACTGAATCCACGATCGAGGCAATCATCACTTTGGGGTCGAGATCGAGCGTGATATGCGAGAATGTCTTGCCGCTGCCATCGTTTTCCTCGAGAAAGAGTTTTCCGGTGGTGAGCGCGCCCATCATCTCCGAGGGGTCACCGTCAAGGACGCCGGCGGAGAGCCGCCGTCCCACTCGATCGCCAACAATGAGCGGAGCCATATTTCTCTGCTGAGGGCCGCCGGCATTGAGAACACCGACAACCGTAAGCGTTTCGGTGAGAATGTTCGGGCACTGAAGATAGCCATTGAGGAATTTCGACATCGCGGAATTGAGTTCTGTGCGAAGGATCCGCTCGACATAGGAACGTTGTCTGACCGAGTCAAAATTGATCTCACTAAATCGCTTCTGGATGTAGGCGCGATCAGGCGGAAGAATTTTGGCGATCCCGCTGTCGACAGTAAGCATCTTGACCAGGATGACGACTGGTTTGCCGATAGCCGAGTCGGGAACAGTCATACCGGCCTCGCGAATGAAGTGGTCTGTGACGACGACTTCTTTGGTGGAGTCGCTAGTCAGAAGATGTCCGGCGCGAAGTCCGGAGAAAAATCTGGTTTGCAACGCTTGCAGGGAGATCGCCTGAGCGCGGGTTTCGAATGTCGAATCGCCGAATGTGGCAGTGCCACTGAAGGCATCATACGGATAGGCCAAGCGGACGCCGGGGAGCTTGCCCAGCTCTTCCATGGCGGCACGGTCAAGCGGCCGGGGAGGAACGGAATCTTTTACGGCAGATGGCTCCTGCGGGTAGACCTGGATTGTATTAAAGAGTCCCAGTTTTTCGAACTGCTCTTCTATGTACTGCTGGTTGCCTGCGCCAAACGAGAGCATGGAGACAAATGTGCCGATAGCGATCACCACGCCGGCGATAGTAAGGGCAGTGCGCAATTTGAGTCGGATCAGATTTCCGGAGGAGATGGCGAGGGAGTCAAGCAGCTTCATGGTGTCGCTCCGTGGGCTTCATCAGCTCCAACGATCCGGCCGTAGTGCATTCTGACCGTACGACCGGCGAATGTTCGGGCCATCTCGAGGTCATGGGTAACCATAATGACAGTCAGGCCATCGGCGCTGAGTTGCTGCATGAGGGAGACGATCTGTCGAGAGTTTTCGAGGTCGAGGTTGCCAGTCGGTTCATCGGCACAGAGGATAGCAGGTTCTTTCACGAGAGCACGGGCAATTGCAACGCGCTGTTGTTCGCCGCCGGAGAGATCGGCCGGGCGGTGGGTCATACGGTCTGCCAGCCCCAGCCGTTCAAGCATGGCGGATGCTCGATCTCGACGTTCGGTTCTGGGGATCTCGCCGAAATACATGGCCAGCTCGACATTTTCCAGCGCTGTGCGATGGTGAATGAGGTTAAACGACTGAAAAACCATGCCGATGTGGGTGCCGCGGTAACCGGCAAGCTGTTGGCGGGAATAGGCACCGAGTGATTCGCCGCGGTATTGGATGGATCCTCCGGTCGGGGTGTCAAGACCGGCCAACAGATTGAGCAATGTGGATTTACCGGAGCCGGATGAACCGACAACCGCGAGGAATTCGCCGGGTGAAATGACAAGGTCGACTTCATCAACGGCCCGAATGGTTTGCGGGCCCCGAATGTAATGGCGGCATAGCTGGCTGGTTTGGAGGATACTGTGTGTCAAGTCAGTCATTTACGTCCAGCACCTGATAGGATAGACCGTATCATAGTTAGCACCGTTAGCCTTGACATATGCATCAGTACGGAAATAATCTGTTCAAGTTGCTGCTATGTGAAGATAACTCATTCCAGCGTTGGGGAATAGCGAATATATCTTAGGATAGGGGGACAATTTATGTTTTCGATTGCCGGTTATTGGAAGGGAGTGTTAATTCCGTGGGCGGGCGGAAACTTAGCCAGTGTGTGACCGTATGCTGAAGGGAATAGGTTGGTTGGCGGACAAGTCGCGTGATGAAGCAGTATTCAGATCCTCCCGTATTTTCTTCTGCACTATTTGATGGATGTCGCCGTCTTTGTTTGTCCGCGGTGGAATCACTATCGCGCACATCGAACAAGCACCAATGAATATAGACCACACAAGAACAGAGGCACAAAGGAGTTTACCAGTGAGAAGGACTTTACTCATGGTCGGGGCCATGCTGTTGTTGGCGACGGCGCTGATGGCACAGGGGCTACCGCAACTGAAGACAGAGAAGTATGTACTTCCCAACGGTCTTGAAGTGATCCTGCACGAAGACCACTCGGTCCCGATGGTCAGCGTGAATGTCTGGTATCATGTCGGTTCGAAGAATGAGAAGCCGGGTCGCACCGGATTCGCGCATTTATTCGAGCACATGATGTTCCAGGGGTCAAAGAATTTTGATGGGGATTATTTCGTCCCGCTCGACAAGATCGGCGCGGACTGCAACGGGTCGACCTCGGAAGACCGGACCAATTACTGGGAGAATGTACCGTCCGAGCATCTCGAGCTGGCGCTGGCGATGGAGTCGGACCGCATGGGGCATCTGCTCGATGTGTTTACCCAGGAGAAGCTGGATAATCAGCGCGATGTCGTGAAAAACGAACGTCGCCAGGGTGTCGATAACGCTCCATATGGTGTGCAGGAAGATGTACTGCCGTTGTTGATCTATCCGATGGGGCATCCGTATTCCTGGTCGGTGATCGGCAGTATGGAGGACCTGAGTGCGGCGTCGGCTGACGACGTGAAAGATTTCTTCCGGAAGTATTATTCACCGAGCAATGCATCGCTCTGTCTGGCCGGAGATTTCAATTCAGCCACGGCCAAGCAGTGGATTGAGAAGTATTTCGGGACGATCCCGGCCGGTCCGCCCGTAGAACGGTACACCTCGTGGATCCCGGAGATCACACATGAACATCGGGCGATAGCCGAAGATGAAGTTGAGCTGCCGATGGTGATCATGGCGTGGCATACGCCGGCTTATTATGCTCCGGGCGATGCGGAAGCCGATCTGCTTGCCGACATTCTGAGCAGTGGGATGAATTCACGGCTTAACGAAGCATTGGTCTATCGTCTGCAGATCGCCGACGAAGTGAATGCATACCAGGCTTCGCGTGAGATCTCGAGCCAGTATACGATCCAGGCGACGGCCAAGCCGGGGCATACAGCCGAAGAGATCGAAGCGGCTATCGATGCAGAAATGGCCAAGTTGCTTCGCGACGGCATCACCGCCCGCGAATTGGCTCGCGCCAAGACCAATTGGGAGGTGTCGTTCATTCGCCGGTTGCAGAATATCGGCGGATTTGGCGGCAAAGCGGATATTCTGAATCAATACAATGTGCATCTTGGCTCGCCCGACAAGCTGGAGTGGGATGTCAATCGCTATCGCAGTGCGACAGTTGAAGGGATCAACCAGTTTGCCCGGACGTTCCTCGCTCCGAACAAGCGCGGCGTATTGCATATCGTTCCGCAGGGGAACCTGACGGTTGCCAGCACGGCGGTCGATCGGGCGGTCAAGCCGACCCCGACTGCAGAAGCACCGTTCACTCCACCAACCGTGCAGAGTGCCGCACTGTCGAACGGGATCCAGGTTCTTCTGGTGGAAGACCACCGTCTGCCGCTGGTCGATCTATCAGTGATGATCGAACGGGGATGGACCTCCGACCCGCAGGGGAAATTTGGCCTGGCGGCATTGACTGCCGACATGCTGGATGAAGGGTTCAAGAAACTGAACGCGCTGCAGATCTCTGATACGATCCGGATGCTTGGCGCCAATGCCGGTTCGGGTTCCGGTTTCGATGAGACCCATGTCAATCTGAACGTGTTGAAACGAAATTTCACTCCGGCGCTTGGTCTGGTTGGCGATATGCTGTTGTCGCCGACTTTCCCGCAGAACGAACTGGATCGTCTGAAAAACGAACGGTTGTCTGCAATAGAGGCGATGAAGTCGCAACCGACCCAGCTCGGGTTCTCAGTCTTCCGCGAGAAGCTGTATGGCGCCAACAGTGCCTATGGTCAGCCGGTCAGCGGTACCGGTACCGAAGCATCGCTGGCGGCGATCACTCGCGCCGACCTGCTTGCCTTCTATCAGGCGAATTATTTCCCGAATATCACTACGGTGGCGATCACCGGTGACATCACTCTTGATGAAGCCAAAGCGCAATTGGAGAAGGTGTTCGGCGGCTGGAAGCAGGGTACTCCGGCCGAGGTTCCCGCACCGACACCGAATACCAGCAGTGCGCCGACAGTTTATATCGTGGACCGTCCGGGAGCACAGCAGTCGGTGATCTTCGCCGGCTATCCGTGCATACCGCCGACCGATCCGGATTATCTGCCGTTCATGGTATTCAATAGCCGACTGGGCGGCGATTTCACCAGCCGCATCAATATGAACCTCCGCGAGGACAAGGGATTCACCTATGGTTCCTATTCGACTCTGGGGAATGGCCTGGTGAGCGCGCCGTTTAATGTGGTAGCGCCGGTGCAGTCGCAGTCGACGAAGGAAGCGCTGGTGGAGATCCTCAAGGAACTGAAAGAGGTGATCTCGACGCGTCCACTGACGAATGAAGAACTGACGGATGCCAAGGTCTCCATGGTCAAATCCTGGGCGCAGGGATTCCAGAATTTCAGTGGGATCACCAGTCAGCTTCGTGGCCTGGCGCTGTATGACCGTCCGCTTGATTACTGGAAATCGCGCGTTGGTACGGTCAATGGACTGGATGACGCGAAGATCAAAGAGGTCTCAACCAAGTATGTTCGTCCGAATAACCTGACGATCGTTATCGTGGGAGATAAGGCGAAGATCGAGGAAGGGATCAAGGCGATGGGGATAGGGGAAGTATCCTCGCTGTAGTGTGAGTACAGATCGCTGATTATTGAGGCCCGGTGGCAAATGCTACCGGGTCTTTTTTTGTAGGGGGCCGTTTAGTACGAGGATAATTCGATCCTTGATTGCCGCTGATCGATGAACTAATTTAATGTAGAGTGGTCAAGCGGAATTGAGGGAATGTATGCGTGAACTTCTTGTCGCTGGTTTCTGTACTATTGCCTTCTTCATTTCAAATGGGGCAGTGCAGGCAGAGGAATGGTATGAGAGGCCCGAGGAACATCTCACGATCGCCATGGATTCAGCTACGCGAGTCTTTGAAGGGACAGTTGTGAGAGGGACTGATACAATTCTATGCGGCTTGGAGATCATGGCTAAGTGGCCGCAGGTCGCTTCAGGCCCCTCACGAGAAGTGGTGGATTCATTAAGTGCCTTCTTCTTGCGGTTTGCCAACAGTCAGTTTGATCTCGCGCCAGGCACGACGCTTCAAGAGCGAGTAGACGCAGAACTCGACACAATTGTCGGCAACGAGTGGTACGATAGGAGCATGTGGGGAGGCGCCCTCTGGATATTGGAGGTCGCATATCTTGATCATCGCATTTTATCGTTACGAGTTAGTCGAGATGTTTGTATCAGCTGCAATGGACATCCGTACCGAGAGAACTACTATCATTTCGCACTTCCGGAGTTGAGAGAGATTTCGCAAGATAGCATATTCATCGCTGATGCTCAGCCATACCTTGATTCTATCGGTGCCCTTGCCTTCCGACGAGACCAAAAGATACCTGACGATACTACATTTCGTCAGGCGGGATATGACATAGACGAGAATACACAAGGGAAGTATGCGTTCCCAAAGTTTGCTCTCTGCCCTAACTATCAGATCACCGACTCCGGGATAGTCTACGTGTACAATGCCTACGAAATTGCCTCGGGTGCCTATGGAATGTCCACTGCCTATCTCTCATGGCAACAACTCCAGCCTTTCATTCGGCCGGATGGGCCGCTGGGGTGGGTGCTGAAAGAAGAATAGACTTGTCTGAAGCAGTTCAGAAATACAAAGCCGCCGGTGTTGGCTTCCGGCGGCTTTGCTTCGTTAGAGACAAAAATGAAGCGAAGAAATGATCTTATCTCTGTGCAAATGACTCCACAAAATCGTGCAGGTCATTCGCGATATCCGACGCCTTCTGATATCGTTCGGCGGGGACCTTTTTCAGTGCCCGCATGATGACATGGTCAAAGAGGAGCGGGATCTGCGGATTGATGACCGACGGTTTTTCCGGCTCGCTGTGCAGGATCGAATAGATCAGCGACGTAATATTCTCACCCTTGAACGGCCGACGTCCCAGCAACATCTCATACATCACGACGCCAAGCGAGAAGAGGTCGGCGCGACGGTCGATCGGCACACCCTTGAGCTGCTCGGGGGATATGTAGTTCGGCGTGCCCATGGCTATGCCGGTTTTGGTCATGGAGTTTGAATCGATACGGGCGATACCGAAGTCCATCACCTTGACCTTGTAGTCGGCGAGGACCATGATATTGGCCGGCTTGATATCGCGGTGGACAATTCCTGCGCCATGGGCGTATTCCATGGCCTGACAGATCTGAGTGATCATCTGAGCAATGATCTTGTAATTGAATTTCACTTTCTTGCGAATCAAGTTTTCGAGCGTCTGCCCCTCGAGATACTCCATCGCGATATATTGCAGCGGGCCCTCTGAGCCGACATCGTAGATCGTCACGATATTCGGGTGGGAGAGCTTGCCAGCGGCCTGAGCCTCGCGATAAAGGCGCTCCTTCAATTCTTCCAGCTCAGCCGGATCATTGACGAAGTCCAGGCGGATCGTCTTGAGTGCCACAGGGCGGTTGATCGCGGGGTCGATACCGCGATAGACGGTACCCATGGCGCCTTTGCCGAGTACACCACTGATCTGATAGCGGCCGAGGCTCTTCGTCTCAATCTCACCGGAGATGGAGCGGGAGGAGTCGTTGAAGCCACCCTGCGAGACGCCGCTTGATTTGGGGCTATCGGATTCGAAGCCGGTAACGGCCTGTTCGCCTTGAGCAGGTGCAGGGGCGGTGCCGTGAGCTTCGGAGGCCATGGTGTGGCTGTTCTCCGAAGTATGATTGGCGTCGAGGTTTCGTTTTTCGTGTTCGTAGAAATCCTCCGACGAATCGAAGGCGGTGGTTTTCTGAACCGCCGGATCGTTGGCGGTAGTTTTCAGTTCGCGTACTGGAGCGGCGGCCAGTTGGGCTCTTTCTTCGCGTGCTCTCGCCTTGTCGGATTTCTGCGACTTTTTGTCGGCGGCCGGCTTGAAGGCATCGGCAGACAACATGCTGGTCTCAAGTAATGGGGAGGCGACAGCAAAGAGAATCAATTGCAGCGCAAGATACATGGTGTGCGGCAGGGTCTGGAACGAGGAGACCATAAAGTAGTTCACGTTGGCCAGAACCAGGAGAGATCCCGCGAGGACCACCAGACGGTACATCAACGGGATATGGGTCAGCACCAGCGCACCGACCGCGCCGAGCGCAAACAGGATTATCAAATAGGTGGAGTTCGGCCGGTCATGCACAGTCAGGAAGCGGTTGCTGATGATGTTGTCAGCGGCCATGGCGGTGATATGCAATTCCGGAGTTGCCGCGCTGACAGGTGTGACAAACTGGTCGGATTGGCCGGGGTCATCGATTCCGATGATCACCAGCTTCTCTTTGATGCGGCGGAAATCAAATTCTGTACCCAGAACATCTTTGGCCGAATAACGGGCAAACGGTAGTCCTTCGCTGTGCGAGATGAAGAGATCGCCCCGGTCGTTGACTGGGACGCGATGGGTGCCGATCTCGATGCTGCCATCAGAGCTCAGTCGTACGTCTTCGGACTTCACGCCGAAATAGGCTGTGGCCGCGGCGAGCGGCAGAGACGGATAGTAGTAGCCGTCGTAATATTGCATCATCGGCTGATGGCGCACGACCTGATCGTCATCGGGAACGATAAAGTCAAAGCCGAGGCGCGGATTGTTATCCAGCAGACGTTCAGCCGGGAGGAAAACCTTGCGTGCCCAGAGCCCACTCTGTTCCTCGACGCCGATCAACGACTTGTCGGCGTTCATGGAGTGGTTAAAGAGATGCTTGGGGTTGGAGGTTTTGGTGCTGGGGTAGGTCGCCAAGGCGATGTCGTATGGCAGAACGACATTGGGGACCCACGCCAGTTGGTCGGCCAGGACTTTGGTATACCCGGCTGAGTCTTCCTGAGCATTTTCATACAGATCGAGATTGAGGACGACAGCTTTGGGGTCGCCGTGACCGACTGCGGCGACGAGATCGCCAACGAGGTCATAGTGCCAGGGCCATTCGCCATACTCATTCTGGGAAGGGCGATCGATCGTGATCAAGACGACATTGGGGCGCATTTCATCGGACGCAGTCATGCGGCAGAGTGCGTCATTGACGGATTGCTGCAGCCTGCTGACCGGCCCGATATCATTGATGGCCAGGATGACCACAAAGATGCTTATCAGCAGAAAGAGGATATACGGTGAATACTTCGACATGGGGCCCTCGCTCTACCTTCCTGCCGCTAATCGGTTGATCAGCATGGCTGGAAGATTCGCTTGCTGCATTTTCTGTTGTGTTTTCTGTATGTCATATTCGACCCGGCGATACAGCACTTCCTGCATTTCCGTATCGAAGATAGCATAGCAGGAGCGCGGGTCATTGTCGCGCGGCTGTCCGACAGAACCGACATTTACAATGTATCGTGACTCGTCATCGGGTTCGAAATCATGGCCGACTTTGCGCCGATGTTCACCGGTCGCAACCTCGGTGAAGATCATCGGGAGGTGGGTATGTCCCACAAAGCAGAGCTGTTCGGCGAAGCTCCGGAAGGCGGCGTCCGCCTCGGTGTTGGTCAGGATATAATGCCACTCGCCGGGGAGATAGGGAGAGGCGTGGACCAACTGAAAATTGGCGAACGATCTGGTCATGACGAACTCAGCAATGATCGAGAAAGCTCGATCGTTCAACTGGCCCTGGGTCCAGGTCAGAGAGATCTGGGCCACGGGGTTCAGGTTCTCCTGATCCATATGGCCAAGGGCCGCGTGTTCATGATTCCCGAGTAACATTGTCTCGCAGTTGGCGCGCACCAGTTCCAGGCAGGCAAGCGGATCGGACCCGTATCCGACCACATCGCCGAGGCAGTGGATGGCGTCGATCCGTTGAGTCGAGACATCATTGAGGACCGCTTCCAATGCTTCCAGATTGGCATGGATGTCCGATATCAGCGCATGCCTCATTTATTCTGACCCTCAACAAACTTGAAGGAGGTCTTGCCGACTGAAACGATATCGCCGTTTTTGAGGACGGCGCGGGCGACGACTTCGCCATTCACTTTTGTTTTGCCGTTACGTCCGAGATTCACGATGCAGAAACATCCCGGTTCCTGAACGATCTTGGCCTGGATGCCGGAGAGCAGGAAGCCCTTGGCATGGACGTGAACGAATTTGGCTTTGCCGATGGTGGTGACATCGCGATCAAGACGGAACTCCGAGAAGTCGGCGTTGTCTTCGCCGAGCAGGACGGAGCCGCCGTACTTGGCGACGATCTCGCGCTCGACGCGATCGTTTTCGATCAGCTCTTTCTGCTTTTTGGTATTGAGCACCATGGTGCCATCCATATCCGCAGCTTCTTCCGCGGGAGCGGAGTCCCGGCGGTAGATGAGGGAGTACTTACCGATCATGATGATGTCCTGATCGCGGAGGACTTCCTCAGTCACCTTGCGGTTGTTGACGAAGGTGCCGTTGAGCGATTCGTTGTCGATGATCACGGCCGCGTTGTTGTTGAATTCGATCATCGCGTGTTTACGCGAGACGCCCCGGTTTTCGAGCACGATGTCATTATCGTTGGTTCGACCGATCGAGATCCGTTTCTTTTCGGTGACGATCCGTTCGATAACCTTGTCATCATATTTGACAATTATCTCCGGCATACGACATCCCTTTCCGTATCTGTTACAGAACTATTTACTATCACGTCAAACAACGGTGCTCGCCGGGTATACACATAGGTTAACCACGGCTGAACCGGGCTTAGTTCTATTGTCGGCAAGAGGATATGAAACTTAAACCTGTGGGCGGGCTCCAACATGTGGGGGAGTGGCTGCCGGATTGTGAAATGTACTGAATTTGTTTGCGCGGGAAGTCGGACGGTTCTATATTGGCCGCCGTATCCATTAGTCTATAGGTAGGTTATGAAAACTCTTGTTGTTGCGCTGCAAAAGGATGGAAAGCTCGTATCGGCCTCGCTAGAGGCGATAGAGGTTGCCAAGTCAGTGGGAGGCGAGCTATTCACCGCCATTTTGGCGGGGGATGCATCGACGTTAGCGGCCGATCTCGCGTCCAAAGGGGGCGGCAAGGTCCTCGCGGTTTCTGATCCGTCTCTGAAGTATTTCACCGATGATCTGTACGCCTCGGTCATTTCCGGCCTGGTCAAGAAGTATGCGGTTGAGCTGGTGATCTGCCCGGCGACGTTTTACGGGAAGGCACTGTTGGGGCGCCTGGCGGCAGTCCACTCTGGTAGTATGGCCTCGGATGTTACCCAAATTACCAACGATGGTGGTACGGTCAAAGTGACCCGACCGTCGTTTGGTGGCTCGGTTGTCTCACAGGTAGCGTCTTCGGGTGGGACTTTCTTCGTCTCTCTTCGTCCAAAGATCTACCCTGAATCAAAGGCTGGAGCGGGAGAAGTGGTGGTCGAGGCGATGGCTGCGGCCGTCTCCGGAAAAGCGACTGTCAAAGAGATGAAGCAGGAATCATCCGGCACCGCCAATTTGGCGGAAGCGGACGTGATTGTTTCTGCTGGCCGCGGCATCAAAGGTCCGGAGAATGTGCAGTTGGTGAAAGATCTGGCGGCGGCGTTGGGCGGAGCTTTTGGAGCTTCGCGAGCTATCGTGGATGCCGGCTGGGTGCCATATGCCACCCAGGTGGGACAGACCGGTCGAACGGTCAACCCGAAGCTGTATGTAGCAGTGGGGATTTCCGGAGCTATCCAGCATTTGGTCGGGATGCAGACCGCCAAAACGATAGTTGCTATTAATAAGGATAAGGATGCTCCCATTTTCAATATCGCCAGCTATGGCATAGTGGGGGATCTGTTTGAGCTGGTTCCGGCATTGACGGCCAGGTTCAAGCAGGAGTTACATAAGTAGGTTCTTAAGATAGAGATAGATAGGAAAAAGCCCCTGCCAAGCAGGGGCTTTTTTTATGTTCAGAAAAAGAGATATGATCAAGGAACGACAACATCGATTGAAACTGAGTCAGTAGCAGTCGAACAGGTGTTTGTCACGGTGAAGCGGACCACGAAAGTCCCGGCCACTGAATAACTTATTGAGGGGTTGGTGGAAGTGGAATCGAGCCGTCCATCGCCGAAATCCCACAGGAATCGTGATGCGTGGGTCGATGTCTGAGTGAAGTTGACAGGGACGCCGGCATCGACAGTCGAGTCCGAGGCGACGATATCGGTGGTCGGGATGGAATCAACAATGATTACCTGAGTATAGCTATCCTGACCAGCGATTCCGGTGATGGTCAGTTTCACCAGATAGGTGTCGGCCTTGACGAAGGTGAACGCTGCGTCGCGGGTTATCGCGCTATCCAGATTATCTGTTCCGAAATCCCATTTATACGAGTTGATCGCACCGGTCGACGTATTGGTGAAGTTGACGGCCAGCTGGACACAGCCCTGAGTGGTGTCCGCACTAAATGATGCCTGCGGGATGCTGTCCCAGCGATCGACGGACTCAGTGAGGAGCACCACGGCGTAGTTGGCATTGTGAATGCCGCGTGAGCCATCCTTCTTGACAAAGAGGTAGTTGTAGAGAATGCGTGCGGCATCAGCAGAGACGGTCGAGTCAATGTAGTATTCAGTTGAGTCTTCATCGGCACCGGTCAGGATATGAGCTGAGAGCAGATATCCGGCCAGGGTACTGCTGAGTGAGCGGATCGAATCCTGAATCTGTGTATCATCGAAATCGGCTATGGATGGTGGGGTGCTAATGTGGCAACCGGAGAGGTTGCAGTTCGCGACGTACTGCTCATTAGTCTGGTCATCTTCGAGGCGGAAGGTATGTTCGCCGAATTGGTAGCCGAGGCCGGTCCCGAAGTGACAGGAGAGGCATCCCTCTTTGGTCTCGACGGACGCATGCGAGTTGGTGACGGCATCCGAAGTGAAGCGGAAGCCCCCCTTGCCGATCAACATGTGGGCCTGTGCGCTATTGTGCGGACCGTCCATCCCAAGCGTGTCCAGTCGAACGGAGAGGGCATTGGTCGGGATAACGGGGACTGTCTCTGCCTGGTGGCAAGTGACACACATGTTTGAGTTCCCCATGTCATAGTCAAAGTCGCCGGCCAGTATGACCGGGACTTCGAATCCGCGCAAAGTGTCAATCTTCCAGCTACCGTAGTCGCCGGTATGGGGCATATGACAGGTGAAGCAATCAATCACCGAGGGGGTTTGTTGGGCCGAGGTAGAGCCGTTCGCGGTGAAGGCGATAAATCCTTCACTGGTATGGCATTGTGGGCCACAGACGTTGGTCTTGCGCTCTTCGGTATTGAGCATCACGGTGGCTTCGATCAGTTCAGGAGAGGCATGTTGCGAGATCGCCCATTGACCTTTGGGTTGTTTGATCGCGTTATCATCGTCGCTGTGACAGCGCAGGCAGTCCTCTCCGAGGGTGCTGTCAAAGTAGGTGTTGTTATTGACCTCAGTTGTCAGGTCATCGCAACCAACCGACAGAAGCATGGAGAGCATTGCAAAGATGATCAATAAACAGGAGAGGGCGACTAGGCGCATGTCAGGTATACCTCAGGTAGGAGTGCATTCATTGTTATATACGACAGGTGTCGCGAGACTGTCAATTGAATTGTTGTCGTTCGCGGGTCCACGAATGGGTGTGAACCTCGAGCGGAGAGGCCGGCCAGTCCGGCCTGTTGCAAATAGTTACGTCGATTCGGCATCAACTGAATCCCCTTGCGCCGGACTGGTGTATCACGTATGTTGACAGCCTCAATTGCGGGAGCCCGCGAGAATGGGGGACATCCGCAAGTACGATAAATGCAGATGATGCTGCTCGAGAAAACGCACACCCACTGGCTGCGAGGTATCTTTTGATCAAGCTGCTAATCGCCGCATTGGCGATCCTGGTTCCGGCCCTGGTGCTGGCTGGACCGGCCCACTTTTACGACCAACCCGACACCACTTATGCCACCAACGTTGTCATTGACATCATCGAACATGCCGGCGGGATCTGGTTTGCGACCGGCGATGGGGTCAATTTCAGTTTCGACAACGGCGAGACCTGGCTCTTATACAATACGAGCAATGGTTTGGTTGGGAATGATATCTCGGCCATGTACTCCGGCGGGGGGCGACTCTGGATCTCCTCCAACCATATTGGGACAGTGGCCGGAGGGGAAGAGGTCTTCTCGGATGGGATGTCGTACACTGATGATAACGGCCTGAACTGGGTCACGCCTGACTGGGACGATACGACACTTTATCCCAAGTACATGACAGGTCCTTTCCGAACGATCTACGATATTTCCGGGGCATCGGGATTCCGCGGCGAGAACTGGCTGTTTGCCACAGCTTTTGCCGGCGCGGTCTTGTGTTCGAATGATAACGGTGAAACCTGGAAGCGTTTGTTTGCGACCCGCGATGATTCACTAAATTTCGAGGATTCCTACCGTGGACTGGATACGCTCTGGTGGCGGAACCGGGCATTCTCGGTGGTGACGGATACGTCGCATGGCGACTCGCTGTATGTCTGGGTCGGGACGGCGGGCGGGATACTTCAATATGTTTACCTGGTGCCGCGCGACAAGTTTTATGCGCGTCGCGTACAGGAAGTGGCGATATGCGAGAGCTGCAGCGGCAGTGGAAACAATTACGCCTGGTTTGGCGGAGTCAATGGCATCAGCGGCGGGCATACCTCGGGCGGGACTTTCTGGACTCGTTTCTTCCTCGATGATTTCATTCCTGGAGGGGCCTGGCAGACGACGGCACTTCAGGAGTTTGGTGGGGTCTTGTTTGCGGGGCTGAGCGATTCGGCCTCTGATGAGTCTCAAGGATTGTGGGTTTCAACAGATCAGGGAGACACCTATTCACCGGTCAGCCTTGATTCTGTCACCGGGGCGAATAGAATAGTCCGAGATTTTGCCGCGGTGAATGACCGGCTCTATCTCGCCGCCGATCAGGCTGGTCTTTGGGTTTCCGAAGATACCGGCGCGACCTGGGCCAGGCTCTATCTTGATTCATCGGCGACCAGTCTTACCAATGTACGAAATATCACCCATTCGGTCGAGGCGCTGGGCGACACACTTTTTGTCGGGACCGACTCAGGTTTGACTACCCTGTTTTTCGATGCCAGCGGGAGTATCGACTCGGCCAGACACTATGTTCCGGACACGGACTCGTCATCGCTGGGCGTTTATCAGATCAAATTGCAGTTATTCACGGATTCCGTATCGCTGGTCAACGACTCATTCGCTGTCTGGACAATTAATCGACCGGTGAATGTAACCGACACTCCATCCGTCTCGGTCTCCTTTGATAGAGCTGAGACCTGGAGATATTATCGCAGAGGTGGTACTACCTATGACGTCACTCCGGTGAATGTCCCGAAGGATCGCGTGAAGAATGTGTTTTTCGTCGGACCAAACGGCGTGCAGTTTGTGTCGATGGGGATCGATCCAGACTATGTCGAGAATGCGATCATAGCGGATGCCAATGACACTACTCTGCTGCTGAGTACAGACACGGTATATTCGGTGGTGACGAAGGGGGATACGATCATCTTTGGCGGGAATCGCGGGGCGGCGATCTCGGTCAATCGAGGCACGACTTATCGCATTTATGGAGCCAATCTTGATCCGCTGAAGGCGGATCTGGCGATCGCGTATACAGTCAATTCGACCATAAATGTAGACTCAACTGGCGCCACGGCGGGGTTGATCGGTAATTTCATCCCGGCATTGGGAATCCGGTATCTGACGCCCGACAGCGCCCAGATCATAGCATCTTGCCGTCCGACAACATCGGGAGGAAATGGTGTCTCAATCGGTCGCGTGGTGGAAGTGAGAGACACACTGGATGTGCTGATCGGTTACAAGTATCGCTGGGATGTAGTTTACCTGAAGAATTTCGCCTGGAACGTCGAGTCGTTCGGTGATACGCTATTGATGGCGACCGATGACGGGTTGATCCTGGGATGGGATCTGCTGGACCCTGCAATGCGGCAGTTCGATACTCTGGCATTCCGCAATGCCGAAGGAAAGGACCTCATCCTACCAGGGACGCCGGTTTATGCCACGCGCATTGCCGGAGAGAATCTCTGGGTGGGAACGGACGATGGGACAGTGCGGATCGCGGTTGACGATCTGGAGGACCAGCGGTTGTTTATCCGAACGGATGTATCGGACGAGGTATACGCATTCCCGGTGCCGTTTAGTCCGAATCGCGATGATCCGGTCAGGTTCCATTTTGAGGTACCGACCAGTGGCAGTGTGACCTTAGAGATATTTGATTTTGCCATGAATCTGGTGGCGACTCCGATCAATGGAGTCGATTTTGAGGCGGGGACGTATCCGCCGGGGCCGAGCGGCGATCAGCGGCCGTACTGGAATGGAAGGAACGACCGGGGAGATGTGGTTGCGGTCGGTGTTTACTATTTTAAATTAACGTTTGCCAACGGAGACTATTCCTGGGGCAAACTTGCGGTGGTACCATAAGGAGAGCATGACCATGAAAAAGAATATACTGATCATCTGTTTCGTGTTGATGCTCGCCGTTGCCGCCGTGGCCCAGGATGGCAATGGTGGATATGCCGGCGCGTTTTTTCAGGTGCCGGTTGGCGCCCGCCCGACCGCTATGGGTGGCGCGTATATCGCCATTTCCAATGATGGTGCGGGGATACTGTTTAATCCGGCGGGACTGAGTATGCTTCAACGGCCGCTGTTTGCTACCTCGTATCGGTTCCTGCAGCTAGACCGCAAACTTGGTTACGCTACTGCACTCTTTCCGGTAAGAGGCAAGTCGGTATTGGGCGGGAGCTGGTTGTACTCGGGATCCGGCGCAGTGGCGACTCGTGATCGCGATGGTGACCTGATCGGCACGGAGATCGAACAGCAGAATCACCAGTTTTCGATCGTTTTTGCCAAGCGGTTCGAGAATTACTTTTCTGCAGGCGTGAAGCTGAACTACCTGCATTCCAATTTCGCAAGCATGGCGGCATATTCGATCGGTTTTGATATCGGCTTCATGTTGCATGTCGATCAATTGATAGACCGTGAGAAGCGGGACCTGATGAAGGTTCAGGATATTCAGATCGGTTTGTCTTTGCGTCAATTGGGGATGAAATATCGCTGGGATACGGAGAAGCTTCCGTCCGAATTGGGCGGCGATGCGTATGCGTACGAACAGGACGATGAGGTGCCATCGGATATCGGACTGGGAGCCTCGGCGCGGTTTTTCAAGCGCAAACTGCTTCTGGCTACAGACATCACCAAAAATCTCGAACAGGATATAGTCCCGCATGTCGGCGCGGAGTATAATCTGGCAAAATCGTTTGCATTACGTGCCGGATATGGCTCGAGTCGTGCGACGGCCGGGCTTGGGTATCTCTTCAAGATCGGCGACAATTTGCTGGCGATAGATTACGCTTTCTCCACCGACCGGGTAGAGGAAGGTGCGGAGCACATTTTCTCATTCGACCTCCTTTTCTAAGGATCTGACATGAAACGTCTGGCAGTACTGACATTGCTCTTAGTGACCATGGGAATTCCCGCGTCGGGCACGACGGTGGATGGACTGGCGATGATGAAGATCGAGACCGGGGCGCGGCCATCGGGGATGGGCGGCAGTTTTGTTGCGATCGATCGCGATCCATTCGCTCCGGCCTACAATCCGGCCAATGCAACCGGCGCCGACAAGTTTATGGTCAGTTTTGGGCATATTGAGTACTGGGAGAACGTGCGGTTGGAAACAGGGTACTTTGCGGCGCCACTCAAGGGACGTTGGTCCGTGCATGGCGGGATCAAGTATGCCTCGTTGGGGAATATCGAGATCCGCGAATTTCCGACGACCGACCCGGATGCATTTGCGGAGACAAACGATATATCATTGAAAGCGGGATTGTCCTATCGGTTCAGCGACAAGGTGTCGGCCGGATTTGGCACTGGCTGGTTTATCGAGAAGATCGAGGCCTGGCGCGGATCGGCCTGGAATACGGATATCGGAATATTGGTGGAGCCGAATGCGGTATGGAAAGTAGGGGCCTCGGCGACTAATCTTGGTGGGGACTTTTATCTGGAGAAGACCGGGAAACCGGGTTCGCGGGATATTTCGCTGCCGACGACCTATCGAGTGGGAACATCATACCGCTATCAGAAGTATCTCGGTGCGCTTGATCTGGTTGTTATTGATGACGAAATGCACGCCCATCTGGGGGGAGAAGCTAGATTGCAGGAGGCACTAGCGCTCCGTGCAGGATACATGACAAATTACGACAGCAAAGGGATCACGGCGGGAGCATCGTTTACGCACCGTAACCTGACGATCGACTATGCGTTTGTCCCGTATTCGAATGATCTGGGAACGACACATCTTTTCAATTTCACCATAGAACTGTGATCAGGAGAGAATATGTCTAAGTACAAAATTGCCTGGCTGCCGGGAGACGGAGTAGGCAATGATGTTATGGAAGCTGCAAAGATCGTGCTCGACAAGATGCACTTCGATGCCGAGTACATTCATGGCGATATCGGTTGGGAATTCTGGTCCAAGGAAGGGAATCCGCTTCCGGATCGGACGATCGAGTTGCTTCGGAATACGGACTGCGCACTGTTCGGCGCGATAACGTCGCTGCCGAAGGAAGAATCCGAGGGGGCGCTGATCCCGTCGTTACAGGGGAAAAATCTGGTCTATGCATCGCCGATCGTCCGGATGCGCCAGGAATTCAACCTTCGCACCAATCTCCGCCCGTGCAAAGGGTACCCGGGTAATCCGCTCAATTACAAAGAGGGTATCGATATCGTGGTTTTCCGTGAGAATACGGAAGATCTCTATGTCGGGATCGAGTTTTTCCCTCTACCCGACGAAGTGCGCGAAGCGGTCAAAAAGCATAACAAGAAAATGGGACGCTTCGACAAAACGCCGGGGAATGAGATCGCGGTGTCACTGCGTGTGAATACCAAAACCGGTTGCCGGAATATTATTGTCGATGCGTTTGAGTTCGCCAAGAAGGAAGGGCGGCCACACGTCACGATCGTCGAAAAACCGAACGTGATCCGCGAGACCTCGGGCCTGATGGTTCGGACGGCACGCGAAGTGGCAAAAAACTATCCGGGGATCGAACTGAAGGAAGCAAATATCGATGCCATGTGCATGTGGCTGCTGAAGAATCCGTTCGATTATTCGGTGATCGTTACTTCGAATATGTTCGGCGATATCATCTCCGATCTTTGCGCGCAGTTGGTCGGCGGACTTGGCTTTGCGGCATCGGGGAATATCGGCGACAAGTACGCGGTCTTTGAGCCGACGCACGGTTCGGCGCCGAAGTATGCCGGACGGTATAAGGTGAATCCGATCGCGATGCTGCTGACATTGAAGCTGATGTTCGACTGGCTTGGAGAGAAAGATAAAGGCGTGCAGCTCGAAGCGGCGATTGCGGCCGTTATCAAAGAGGGGAAAGTGCGGACATATGATATGGGTGGGAAAAACAGTTCGCTGGAGGTCGCGCAAGCGGTAGCGGCGAAGTTGTAAATCCTCATTCAGAATATTATCTCATGAACGGCTGTCGATTTGCGAATCGGCAGCCGTTTCTGTTTAACTGCTGTCGTGACTGTCAACTCACCGAAACATCTACTTTCAGGTAAACTATCGACAAAATCATCCTTGCCAGTTTCGGGGGGATTTCGTAGATTTTGTGAAAGAATTCACAGCAATGTAACGAGATAGAGTATATGAGAGAACTATTATCCGGAAACGAGGCAGTGGCGCGCGGAGCATACGAAGCCGGAGTCGCGCTGGCTGTTTCCTACCCCGGTACTCCTTCAACGGAAATACTTGAGACTCTGGCGGATGTTTTTCCGCAGGTCTATTCGCAATGGTCCCCAAATGAAAAGGTCGCATTCGAAGTTGCGATAGGAGCTTCGATCGGTGGCGGACGAGCGCTCTGTACGATGAAGCATGTCGGCCTCAATGTGGCGGCCGATCCATTCATGACGTTTGCATATACCGGCGTTAATGGCGGGTTTGTGATCGTGTCGTGCGATGATCCGGAGATGCATTCCTCGCAGAATGAGCAGGATAACCGGACCTATGCCAAGTTTGCGGCGATCCCGATGCTGAATCCATCGAGCAGCCAGGAATCCAAGGATATGCTGGTGACCGGATTTGAAATGTCGGAGATGTTCGACACTCCGGTGATGCTGCATATGACGACGCGTATATCGCACGCCAAGGGGATAGTTGAACTGAACGATGTGGTGGCAGGACCGAACAAAAAGTTCATCAAAGATCCCTCGAAGTACGTGATGATCCCGACCAATGCGCGGAAGCGGCATGTGGTGGTGGCTGAGCGGATGGAGAAACTTCGGCATTTCGCGGAAGAGACACCGTTCAATGTGGTGGAGAATAATGGCTCGAAGATCGGCGTTATCACGGGCGGGGTTTCTTATCAGTATACCAAAGAGGTCGCACCTGATCTCGATTATCTGAAATTGGGAATGGGGTTCCCGCTCCCGATGAAGAAGATAGAGCAGTTCATCAAGAGCCACGACCGGATCTTCATTGTCGAGGAGCTGGAGCCGTTCTGGGAAGAGATGATCAAGGCGGCGGGGTTCCTTCAGGTAGAAGGAAAGAAGTATTTCGGCGCGCTGGGTGAGTTGTCACCGATCCGCGTGGCGCATGGCCTGAAAGAGGCGGGAGTGATCTCATCGGTTACGGAGCCGGTCTATTCGGCGGGAGATATGTTCCCGCGTCCGCCGGTGCTTTGCCCTGGCTGTCCGCACCGTGGCGCGTTCATGGCGCTGAAGAAATTGGGTGTGGCGGTGACGGGGGATATCGGCTGCTACACGCTTGGCGTGATGGAGCCGTTGAATGCGCTGGATACCTGCATTTGCATGGGAGCCTCGATCGGCAATGCGATCGGCATGGAACGGGTGAAGGGATCGGAGAAGGGGACTGTCGCGGTGATCGGCGATTCGACTTTCGTTCATTCGGGAATCACCGGGCTTTTAGATGCAGTCTGGAATCAGAGCAATGTGACTATCATCATTCTTGATAATAGAGCGACTGCAATGACCGGCGGACAGCAGCATCCAGCGACGGGGAAGACGTTGATGGGGGCTGATTCGCCGAGTCTGAATCTGGTCGAGTTGGTCAAAGCACTGGGGGTCAAGAATGTGAAGGAGCTTGACCCGTACGATTTTGATCTGGTACTGAATACGATCAAGACGGAGATGGAAACGCCGGGACCATCGGTGATCATTACGAATCGCCCGTGTGTGCTGATGCCGGTGCGAATCATGAATGAGCCGTATGTGGTGGATTCCGAACTGTGCACGGCGTGCGGCGCCTGTTTCCGGATCTCATGCCCGGCGATCGCCGCCTCGCACGAGACCAACAAGCATGGACATCCGAAAGCGCTGATCGACGAGACACTTTGTACCGGCTGCACGCTTTGCACGCAGGTTTGCCCGCCCGAAGCGATCATGCTCAAAAGCCATTTCGTGAAAGCGTGAGGAAACGACAATGCAAGAGACTATGAATATATTGATCGTTGGTGTCGGGGGACAGGGAGTGCTGCTGGCCTCGGAGATTCTCTCCGAAGCGGCGATGAATGCCGGATTTGATGTCAAGAAGTCGGAGATCCACGGCATGTCGCAGCGTGGCGGCGTGGTATCATCGCATGTTCGGATCGGGCCGGTGGTTTATTCGCCGACTATCCAGGAGGGACAGGCGGATGTGTTGATGGCGTTCGAGCAGGCGGAGGGGTACCGCGCAATCAACTGGCTGAAGAAAGATGGAATCGCAATCGTCTCTCGCACAGCGCTGATCCCGGCAATCGTGACCGGCTCAAAGCAGTTTCACTATCCAGAAGACGCAATCGCCGATCTGCAAAAGATCGTGAAAAAAACGATTGGGGTAGAAGCAGACAAGATCGCGGCGGAGTTGGGGAATCCGAGGTTGGTGAATACGATTCTCCTGGGTGTGCTCTCTAACTATATGCCGCTGCCGACTGAGCTCTGGGTCGATACGATCAAGGCGCGAGTCAAACCGAAACTGGTGGATGTCAATTTGCTGGCGTTTAATCGTGGTCGCGGTGTGCGGCTGACCAAAACGACAGCTTAGGGATAGCAATATGTCGATGCTGATGCTGATCATCAATCCGGGGTCGACCTCGACCAAAGCGGCGCTGTTCGACGGTGACAAAAAGATCGCCGAGGACAATGTCCGCCATGACCCCAAAGAGCTGGCGAAATTCGCGAATGTCGCCGAGCAGTATGACCTTCGGATGGGGGAGATCGATCATTGGATCGCCGGGCTGGATTTCAAGGCGGGAGAACTTAAGGCGGTGGTCGGCAGAGGGGCGCCGGTCAAACCGCTCGAAGGGGGGTCGTATGAGATCTCCGATCAGATGATCGACGACCTGAAGACGATGAAGTATTCCAACCATGCGTCGAATCTGGGAGCGATCATCGCGAGGTGCCTGGCGAAGCGGTTTAGTGTACCTTCGCTGATCGCTGATCCAATCACTACGGATAATTTTACTGAGATCGCCAGGATATCTGGTGTGCCGGAGATACCACGCAAGTGCCGGGCGCACGCGCTGAATATCAAGGAAGTCTGTCGTCGAGAGGCGGCCAAACTGGGGAAGAAGCTGGAAGACGTGAACTATGTGGCCTGCCATATGGGGGGCGGAATCACGGTAGCGTCGCTTCAGGGTGCGAAGCTTATCGATGTAAATGATGCATTGCTGGGGATGGGGCCGTTTTCGCCGGACCGTTCCGGTGCATTGCCGATCGGTGGGTTGGTAAAACTTTGCTATTCCGGGAAGTTCACCGAGCAGGAGATGATTGACAAGTTGTCGAAAAAGTCCGGCCTCGTGGCATATATCGGCGTGGCGGATCTGATCGAGACAGAGAAGATGATCGATGCCGGCGACCAAAGAGCGTTGCTGCATTTCAATGCGATGGCGTATCAGATCGCCAAGGAGATAGGTTCCGCGGCGACAGTGTTATGCGGCAAATATGAAGCGATCGTCTTGACCGGCGGGATGGCGCACTCGAAGCGGCTGATCGATGAGATCTCGAAGCATGTCGCGTTCCTTGGAAAGGTGATTGCTGTGCCGGGGGAATTCGAGATGGAAGCATTGGCTGCGGCAGGGGTGCGGTATTTGACGGGGCAGGAAAAGCTGAAGACGTACTAAGACGGCCAGCAATACTGCCAAACAACAGTGCGAGGTGCAGATGAGATTCTGGTTGCTCGTCTTGTTTCTGTCGATGTTGGTTCTTTCGACAATGGCCGTCAGTCAATCAATGAAAGTGGTCACGCGGGCAGATGAACCCACAGATGCGGAGATAAGGGAGTTGATTCGAGCGTTGGATGATTTCAGCGCGTTTCAGAGCGTATTCGCACATCAGATTCCAAAGACGAAGAGGGCGTTTCCGGACTATCCGCAAGAATTCTGGGACAAATACTCACATTTCATGGATTCAGATTCGGCATTCCTGGAAATAGTCGTCCCATTATATCGCCACCACTTTACGTCCAAGGAAGTGAAAGAGATCACAAAATTCTATAAGACGAAAACGGGACAGAAGCTGGTGAAGGAAATCCCATCCTTAACGCAAGAAACTTCCAAAGCAATTGTCGAGATGCAGATGCGCAAGATGGAGGACCTGGTGCGAAGAATGGGCTTACCACCCATCGGGGCCTCTTATCGACCAGAAACCTTTGAAAAGTGATATCCCGAACGACAGTTCGTCAGAAGGACGAAGTGGAACGTGGAATCCTACCAGATAGCATAGCTGGAACCAAAATATGACCTCTGAACCAATTCATTCATCCGATGCGTTGATCGCGCGAGCGATAGAGATCGCTAAAGCAGGTCGCAAAGCACGAGTGGCGGTCGCTGCCGCGCAGGATGTCGATGTTATCGACGCCATGTCGCAATCTGAGGCCGAAGGATTTCTCGCGGGGATCCTGGTCGGTGACAAAGCGCTGATCGAACAGATGGCCACCGAACATAAGATCCCGATTGATAGACTCGAGATAATTGACGAAAAAAACGTCACCAAGGCGGCGCATATCGCGGTGAAGCTTGCCTCCGAGGGGAAGGCGGATGCGATCATGAAGGGGTTCATGCCGACCTCGGCGGTTCTCAAAGTCGTTCTCGACAAGCAGTATGGGCTTCGCGGCACCAATACCCTCTCGCATTGCGCGGTGCTCGATATCCCAGGCTATCACAAACTGCTGAATTTCACCGATGGCGGGATGGTGGTGAAGCCGGATGTTGAGCAGAAATTCCAGATATTGGAGAATGCGGTGCTGGTGGGTCGGGCGCTTGGACTGTCACCGGTGAAAGTGGCGCTTTCAGCGGCATCGGATAGGCTTTCCGAAAAAGTGCCGCATACGTTGTCGGATATGGATACTGTGCTTCCTATGGCGTTAGAGAAGTTGACGGATGTGGTGGTGCAGGGGCCGCTGTCATTGGATATGGCGACCTCACGCCGTGCGGTCGAATACCAGAAGGTCGGTGGGATAGTGGCGGGGGATGCAGATATTTATCTGGTCGATTCGATCGAGGAGGGGAATATCGTCTCCAAAGCGTTGATTCAGTTTGCCGATGCGATCTTCGCGGGGGTGATTGTCGGGGCCAAGGTACCGGTGTCACTGGTCTCGCGCACTGATACGGTGAAAAACAAGAAAGCATCGCTGGCGCTGGCCTGTGTGATCGCGGACTACTACAAGCAGAACAACATCTTTGGCGGGAGGAATTGACGATGCTTCCCGAAGTGACCATTCCCGAAGTACACACGTACGAGCAGATATTCAGTCGTGCCCGCGAACGCGCCGGAAAGATCAAGATCCGCGCCGCGCTGGTTACGCCGAGTGAACCGGACATGCTGCGGGCACTGGCCCGAATGGCGACCGAGAAGTTGATCGATCCGATCCTGGTCGGCGATGCGAAACTGTTCGAAGAGACCTGCAAAGAAAATGATATCGATTTTCCCGATGGGGAGTTCATCGAAGCAGCCGATCCGGTTCAGGCGGTCGCGAAAACAGCGGAGCTGATGAACAGCGGGCGGATCAACCTGATCGTCAAGGGGCGCATCCTGACCGGCGATCTGCTAAAGTTGCTCTTTTTGCCGGAGAGCGGGTTTGTCCAGAAGGAGAGAACGGTCTCGCATATCGCAGTACTGAGGCCGGAGAAATACCCGAAACTGCTATTGGTCACGGACGGCGCAGTGAATGTCGCGCCTGATCTGAAGACAAAGCTTGCTCTGGTAGACAATCTAATCCGGGTGGCCAATGCGATTGGGATCACCACTCCGCGTATCGCGCTTTTGGCGGCGGTGGAAGTTGTGTATCTGCAGATGCCGGTGACGATGGAGGCGGCGATCATTGCCAAGATGTCGGAGCGGGGTCAGATCAAGGGGGCTTTGGTGGATGGTCCGTTGTCGTTTGATGTGTCTGTCGATATGTTTGCAGCCCACTCCAAAGGGGTGAAGACATCGCCGGTGGCAGGTCAAGCGGACGGAATGGTGGCGCCGAATCTCGAGACAGCTAATGGAATCTACAAGGGGATGGCGCTGTATGGGAATTGCCGGATGGGGGGGCTGGTGATCGGTGGTAAGCTTCCGATAGCGCTTGGTTCGCGTTCGGATAGCTGGGAAGGGAAGTTCAACTCGTTGTTATTGGGGATTTTGACCGCACCGGAACTGGCGGGGTAGCGGGTTAGAATTCAATAAATCCCAGGTTCCGCATCGGTCCAAGTCCGGTCAAGGAACCTATGGGATGCTCAGAAAGCGGTCCGGCTCTTTACTTGACGGGACTGCTCAACTCCATTATTATCAGCTAATTAGGCAATCTCAAATGAGAGGATCGCAGTGATTCATGGTGTAATTATGGCCGGTGGTAAAGGGGAGCGGTTTTGGCCGCTGTCTCGCGCCAAACGACCCAAGCAGTTTCTGAAGTTGACCTCCGACAAGACAATGCTGGAGGAGACTATCGACCGGATCAAGCCGCTTATCCCGTTTGAGAATATCCGGATAGTGGCGGGCGAGTCGATGACCGAGCATATCATGACATCGCTCCCCGGAGTCACGAAACAGAACGTCCTGACCGAGCCGTTTGGCCGTGACACCTGCCTGGCGATCGGTTTTGCGGCGATCCATTTGGTTCAAGAGGATCCGGAAGCGGTCATGGTGGTTCTCTCGGCGGATCATCTGATTCGTCCACCGGAGAAGCTGGTGCAGATACTGAGGGATGGAGCCGCCCTGGCGACTCGTGAGGAGAGGTTGATCACGATTGGTATCACCCCGACTCGTCCTGAGACGGCGTATGGGTATATCAAACTGGGCGAGCCATTCGTCAAAACAGGGGAAACGACCATCTTTGCGGTTTCCCAGTTTGCGGAGAAGCCGAAAGCGGCAGTTGCGCAGGAGTATTATTTCAGCCGCCAGTACCTCTGGAATAGCGGGATGTTTATCTGGTCGGCCAAGGCAATTCTGAATGCGATCGCAACCTGTCTTCCCGATGCACACCGCCAGTTGATAGAATACAGTAAAGCAATCGGGACCCCGAACGAATTGAACGCTCGAAAGGTCCTATATGACAGTGCCTCGGCAATATCCATCGACTATGCCGTGCTGGAGAAAGCGAGCAATGTGCTGGTGATGAAAGGGGACATTATCTGGGATGATGTCGGGAGTTGGAATTCGCTCGAACGGTATAAGGATCGTGATTCGGAAAACAATGTCCTGATCGGGGACAGCGTGGTACTGGAGACATTCGAGACGACGGTTTATAACGATGCAGAAGGGATAATCGCCTGTATCGGGCTGTCAGATCTGGTGGTGGTCCGTTCTGAGAATATCACATTGGTTGCACACAAAACCAAAGCAAGCCAGGTAAAAGAGCTGTTGGCGGTGCTGGGTAAACGGAATGAGTGGAAGAAGTATCTATAAGCTGCCTTTCCTGGCATTAGTCCTGTTACTGTTGCTTGGTTGTATGGATGAACAACCGGTAGCAGGCGAGGAGCGTCCCGCTCAACCGGTCGTCCAGAAATCGACAAAGGCGAAAGCGGAGAGTGGCCCGAATCCGTTGTCGCTGGCGCAGGATACGATCCCGATCAGTCGCCAGATGGCGGGCAAAAAGAGCCATGGCGCCACTCGGCTGGTAGCCCCAACCAAGATATATGCGAGTGGAGATGAACTTGGAGCCGATACTCTGGCGGCGCAGGTATTTCGTGTGCAGTTAGGGATGATAGATACGTATTCCGATGCTCGTCGTGCGCTGGCGGTGGCGCTGGAGATTTTCGACCAGCCGGTAAGTCTGGATTATGAGGTTCCGTACTACAAACTTCGAGTCGGTGAGTTCCCGACGCGCAAGGAAGCGGAATTGTATCAGCAGCGTGCCCGGGGCGCTGGTTATGCCAATGCGTGGGTGATGGTGGCGACGGTCACGGCCAAGCAGATCGAGCCGGTTTATCCTGCGGTCGACTCGATCAGCCCGGACAGTACTCGGTAGGTGACATGGCGCAGGTTTGCATCGAGAAGATCTCGCCTGATTCCCCAGACATAGTTTTGCTTCGAGAAGCGGCCAGAATTCTGTCATCCGGCGGATTGGTGGTAGCGCCGACCGAGACACGGTACGGGCTGTTGGCTCGCGGGGAGAGCAAAGAGGCACTGGCCTGGTTGTTCGAGGCAAAGGGAAGACCGGAAGCGATGCCGACCTCGCTGTTTGTGCGGAACAGGAGCGAGATTGAGCGGTTTGGTGAGGTGACGCGGTTGGCTTCCCGGGTGATAGAGAGTTTTCTACCGGGTCCGCTCACATTGGTGATCAGGGCCAAAGGGGTGTGGGAGCCGCAAATTGTTGTGAATGAACGAATAGGACTCCGCTGGTCGTCTTCGAGTATAATAGCCGGGTTGTTAAATGAAACGGAATTCCCAATAACCGCAACCTCGGCAAATATCAGCGGGCGAGCCGATGCGGAGTCCATTACAGAGATTGCCTCGGCATTCGGGGAGAAGGTGAATCTTTACCTTGACGCCGGGCCGCTCAATGGGATAACATCGACAGTGGTTGACTGCACCGGGGAGGTACCGGCGATCCTCCGGGAAGGGGCGATCAGCAGTGAAAGATTACTTACAAGCGTGAAAGATATGCTACCGAAATGAACGATCTATTTACCATACTCTTTGTTTGCACGGGCAATACGTGTCGATCGCCTATGGCCGAGGCCGCAATGCGCATGTTGCTGGAAAAGAGGCGGCCCGGCAAGATTCGGGTCGTATCGGCTGGGACCGGCGCGGCCAGTGGTTTTCCGGCCACAATGTACGCCAATGAGGCAGTCAAAATTTGGTCATGTGACCTTTCCAAACATAAGTCGCGGCAGTTGACTCGTGGGCTGATCGAAGAGGCCGACTTGATCTTTGGGATGACACCGGATCATGTCAAGGAAGTGCTTCGGATGACCCCATCGGCATCCGAGCGGACCTTTCTGCTGAAGAATTTCCCGACCAATGGGACCAAAGGGGAGCCGGTCGAGGACCCGATCGGGCAGACCCTCGAACGATACAACGAAACATTTCTTGAGATCGGCGAGTATTTGGGCAAACATCTGGAAGAGATTGTAAAACGGATAGATGAAAAAATACCTGCCTAAAGGTCGCCGTGCCGTTTCCCGAACCATGGTCCTGCTCTCGTTTGCGGGGATGGTGGCGGTTGCGACCTATTTCCTGACAGCCTCAGTCGGCAGCGCGGATGCCTCGACGACCGACGCCGACAGCCTCAATACCACCGATCGATTCGTTGACAATGTTGCTTTTGGGATCGGGGAGAAGCTGTCATTTGACGTCAATTACGGGTTCATCAACGCCGGGACCGCCAGTATGGAAGTGGTCAAGATGATCGAGTACAAAGGGCGGCAGGCATACCAGATCCAGACGCGGGCCTTGTCCAATTCTTTCTTCTCGAGTATTTACCGGGTGGAAGATGAGGTTGAGTCGATAATTGACGCTGACGCGCTGTTCAGTTGGTTCTTCCAGAAGAAGCTTCGCGAGGGGAATTACCGAGCTGATAAGTCGTACGAGTTCGATCAGACGGGCCATGTGGTCTACTACGAAAAGGATACACTCCCGATCGCCCCGTTTGCGCAGGACGCGCTGTCGGCACTGTACTATGTCCGGACGCAGAATCTGGAGGTAGGGAAATCGGTTTGGGTCGATAGTTTTGTGGACGGCAAAAGCTACAAGATGGAAGTCAAGGTACTTCGCAAGGAGACGATCAAGGTCGAGGCGGGGAGTTTTGATTGCATTGTGGTGGAGCCATTGACCCAAACGGTCGGGGTGTTCAAGAATGAGGGGAGGTTAACTGTCTGGATGACAGACGATCGCCTCAAAATGCCGGTTCTGATGAAATCCAAAGTCCTGGTGGGTTCCATTTCTGCTGAACTGACTGATTTCATACTGGGTGAAATTCGGGAATTCTAGGTTTCAGCACGGTTGGTTTCGTTCGAAAGCTCTCTTCCGCTCCCACTCTTATCTCATTGACTTGGCATCGTTTGTCGGGCATATTGGCGCGGCGGACAAATGCCTGGAAAACTGTCTATTGGCAGTCCGAGAGGGTGGCGCGAGTGCGTTGTAATATCCTGTCGGATAACCGCTTATGTCGATGTGTTTGGATCGCCGGTTTGGTTGCTGATTGTTCGGGCGCTGGCGGTTCGACCTACCTAAGAATTCTTGACCGTGAGGGGCCCGGGCGGTTGCCGACCTCCGGCGATATCTGTGCGAGGCTGTTGCAATGGCGAAATTGATCGAGTGTGTCCCCAATTTTTCAGAGGGGAGACGCCCCGAAGTAATCAAAGCGATCTGCGATGCGATCACTTCCGTGCCTGGTGTTACACTCCTTGATTCTGAGATGGACGGCGACCACAACCGGGCGGTGGTGACGTTTGTCTGTCATCCCGACCAGGTTGTCGAAGCCGCGTTCCAGGGGTATGCCAAGGCGGCTGAGTTGATCGATATGACAACTCACCATGGAGAGCACCCGAGGATGGGGGCCTGCGATGTCTGTCCATTCATTCCGCTTTCGGATGTCTCCATTGAAGATGCGATCGAACTCGCCAATAAACTTGGCAAGCGGGTCGGCGAAGAGCTGAAGATACCGGTCTATCTTTATGAAGATGCAGCCACCAGCACGAAGCGGAAGAATCTGGCGAATATCCGGATCGGTGAGTACGAAGGGATCCGTGACTCCATAGAGACCGATGATACGCGTACTCCGGACTATGGGCCGCGGAAAATGAATCTGCGATCCGGTTCTACCGCGATCGGTGTTCGCTTTCCGCTGGTCGCCTTTAATGTCTATCTGGGGACAAACAACAAAGAGATCGCCGATAAGATCGCGGATGCTGTCAGATCGCTGACCGGGGGGTATCGATTTGTTAAGGCGCTTGGATTCAATATCAAAGAGCGAAACCAGGTTCAGATATCGATGAACCTGGTGAACTATACCAAGACACCGATCTTCCGCGTCTTTGAGACGATCAAGGCCGAGGCGGACCGGTATGGTGTGCCGGTGACTTCATCCGAAGTGATCGGGCTGGTGCCAAATGATGCGCTGGTTGCGGTTTCGGACTATTACCTGCGATTGGAGAAGTTCAGCAAAAATCAGATCCTCGAGGAGAAATTGAAGATGGCGGGGCCATCTGGCGTATCGGGAACTGCGACTGAACCGGTCGAGAGTTTTTATGACCAGGTGGCATCATCATCTCCTGCGCCTGGAGGTGGCTCGGTTTCGGCGGCACTTGGTTCGTTGGCCGCCTGTCTGGCGGCGATGGTTTGCCGTTTGACGGTAGGAAAAAAGAAATACGAAACGGTCAAAGCGGAGTTGACCGAAGTCCGCGATCAGGCGGATCTGCTGAGGAAGGAACTTGAGCAGTTGGTTGAAACCGACAAAGAAGCATTCAATTCGGTCATGGATGCATTTAAGCTGCCAAAGAGCACAGATGAACAGATAGCCGCTCGGGATAAGGCGATACAGGCAGCGACAGTGACAGCGACCACCGTGCCGCTCACGGTGATGAAAAAGTCGGTTCAGGCACTTGAGTTTGCTCTCGTGGTGGCAGAGAAGGGGAATGAAAACTCGATCTCTGATGCCGGTGTGGCAGGTCTGGCAGGACAGGCCGCGCTGAGAGGGGCATCGTACAATGTCCGGATCAACCTGAAGAACCTGTCCGATCAGACCTTTGTGACCAGGACCCGTGAAGAGATGACCAGTTTACGTCAGCGAGGGGATGATCTGGCGGCCCGGATCGCCACAGTGGTTGAGGGCAAACTGTAGCCAGATGACTGAATTTATCGACCTACACATGCACACAACCTGCTCGGACGGCTTGCTGTCGCCTGAGGCGCTCATGCAAAATGTCCGCAAGTCGGGGGTGGCCGCATTCTCGGTGACCGACCATGACGATATCAACGGCTACCTGGCGTGCAGGGAGATGCTTACGCCATCTGACCCGGAGTTGATCCCCGGGGTAGAGCTATCGGTATCGGTTGGGGAGGATGATGTGCATATGTTGGCCTACCTTTTCGACCCGGAGAATGAAGAATTTTCGGCCGCTTTGGCCAATTTCAAGGAAAAGCGGAATCTCCGTGGCCGGATGATTGTAGAAAAGCTGCAGCAAGCGGGCCTGGACGTCCCGTTCCATGCTGTGGAAGAGACCGCCGGGGGGGCGGTGATCGGACGACCCCACATCGCCGAGACGATGCACCGATTGAGAACAGTTTCCAGTTATCAAGAAGCATTCGACCGCTATATCAAGAAAGATGGACCAGCCTACGTGCCAAAAGCATTTTTCGAACCGGGTGAGGCGATCAGCATGGTTCACCGTGCGGGCGGCATTACGGTGCTGGCGCATCCGATGATCGACAATATGCTGAGACACCTGGAGACGCTCATTTCGCTTGGTCTTGACGGGATCGAGGTGCGGCACCCCAGTAATTCTCAGTCAGATGTTGACCGTTTGAGCAAGATCGCGGCCCGTGACGGCCTGCTGCGCAGCGGCGGTTCGGATTTTCATGGACGCGAGGGGCGGCATGGATATGTCGGATCGCAGCATGTACCGATCGAGTTCCTTGATATCATGAAACAGAAGCTCCGTAACTCCCGAGGTCAGAATTGAGATCAGCATTGCGCATCTTCACGTACCTGAGTTTCTGCCTATTCCTGTCGGCGAATATCCTTTTTGCGGCCGAATTGAGTCGCGAGGACCAGGCGAGGATCATCCAGGATTTCCTCTATGTGAACGGTCAGAGTGACCGGATGTCCGCCGCGACTGCTTTGTCGATCGAGGAAGCGGAGCACGGAGGGATGCCCCACAAATGCGGGATGTCTGCCGCCGCGGATTTTGCGATGAATCGCGGTCGATTGGATCGTGACTTGGTAGTCTCGCTTGGCATCGCTACTTTGAATGTCAGGCCGGAGACTCAGTTCAGCTATGTCTCGCCATCGGGACGATTCAAGATACACTATGACAAGACGGGCGAGCATGCGGTCTATCGGGCCGGCGATGATTCAGATGGAGACGGAGTTCCGAACTACGTGGAGGCTACGGCGCTCATCGCTGACTCTGTCTGGGAACATGAGATCACGGAATTGGGTTATCCTATTCCGCCGAGCGATTCATTTTACACCTCGGAATCGGATTCGGCGGCTTACGATGTTTTCCTTCAGAATCTGGCGGCAAACTTCTATGGATTGGCGTATCCCGATTCGATCTGGGCCGAGACTATCGGGCATTACAAGGCGACCTCGTTCATCAAGCTCGACAACGATTATTCGCAATTAACAGGATATGAAAACCGTCCTCTCGACGCGATTCGCGTTACCATGGCGCACGAGTTCTTTCACGCGATCCAGTTCGGGATCGATCCATACGAGGCCGAGGACTTCGATGAAGTGCTGTCTCGCCGCTACTGGATGGAGCTCTCGGCTGTCTGGATGGAGGAAGAGGTATACGACAATATCAACGACTACTACGGGTACCTTCCCTATTTCTTCCAGAATGTCAATGCGTCGATCCAGCAGTTTGACAGTTTCTCCGATCTGCATCCGTATGCGTCGGGGATATTCGGGATGTTTCTCTCTCAGCGATTTGGAGCGGATCTGGTCCGTGAGACCTGGTTCAAGTGCGGAGAGTATGGAGTTGGACCGCATTTGTTGATTGCGCTGGATGAAGTCATCGATTCGGCGACTAACGGGACCGAAAGCATGGCGAGTGCCTTCGCTGAATTCGCCCAGTGGAACTACTTCACCGGTTTTCGGGCGCACCTTGCGCCGGCCGGGATGTCGTATGAAGAGGCCGAAGAATACCCTGAGATACCAGACGGGTATTTGAATCGCAATTCGGATTTCCAGATACTACCCGCCAACGCCAGGACGGTGCTTCCGGAGCATATGGGGGCAGCGTATTTTCGGTTTGAGGGAGGTCTAGGGATCGAGGATCAGTTGATCGCCAGGAATTATGGAAACGCGTCAAGGCAGGTGGACCCGGATACTATTTGCAATCTAGTTATTGCAGACTCGCTTTTTGAGACTGGCGTTCCCCCGAATCTTCAAGGGACAACGAAGCTCCCTCTGGACTGGGCCGTCGGCGTCTGTCCCGACCTGCTACCGCCACATCCCGATACATGCGCGATTGGGACCGGGTGTACGAGTTACACACGAGCGATCTTCGATTCCACTTTCAGTCTTTCGATCTCACTCGATACGTTGCCATCGCCCTGGTATCTTTCAGCCATCTATCAATTGCGCAACATTCCGGATTCGCATGAGGTCGAGAAGTTTGCCGTTCCGGCCCCTGCGGGTGCCGGGCTTGTCACCCAGACACTCAATCCCGAGAAGTTTTGTTCGTATCTGGTAATAGTAACGCCCGTGACGAACAACTATCTGTTGTATCGCAATAATAGTCCGATGGTGGTGAAGTACTTCCTGGACGAGACTCCTGATCCGGAATTCCGCACCAACTGTTTCGGCGACACAACGCAAATCGAAGAATTGCCATCTGAACTGATTGCCTTCCCCAATCCATCGGTTACTGCGGAAATGACCAGAGAAGAGGTACATTTCCGGTTCAAATTGAGTACGAGCATCGGAACCCTGCAAGTATGCCATGCTCCCCTGATGACCGTGGATCTCTTTACAGTGGCCGGCGAACGGGTCGCCACATTGGAAGGAGAAGCCAGTCTGGTCTATGTCGACGAAACGTCGCAGGAGACGCGAGACGAGCCGTACTGGACAATGGTGAATCAGGCGGGTGCACGGGTGGCCTCCGGAGTCTATATAGCGGTCGCACGGCTCTATTGTGATTCTTCGCGGAAAACGCTGGTGGCAGAGAACAAGGCAAAAGTGGCATTGATTCGATGAACCTTCGGTTGCTGACACGCGTTGCGCTGTTCGCGGCGCTGATCTACGTGTTGTCCATGGCAACCGCGTTTCTCCCGAACGTGAAACTGATCTTTTTCCTGGTCTTTTCGGCCGGATTCCTCTGGGGGATCTGGGCCGGATTGCTGGTTGGCGGAATCGGCATGTCGCTTTGGACGATATTCAATCCATTCGGTCCTGCGGGAATTCCGGTGATGGTAGCCCAGATACTTGGAGCGGCCGCCGGCGGGCCTGTCGGGTATCTCTTTTCGCGACTACACTGGCGTGCGTTTCCACAAGTCCTCCTGTATCTTTCGCTTGGATTGTGCGGTCTGATCTGCACTCTGGTCTTTTATCTTCCTGTGACAGTTGTTGATGCCTGGCTGTATCAGCCATTCTGGCCGCGCATAATAGCAGGACTGCCGTGGGTCGGATTCTCACTTGTCAGCAATATTCTCGTTTTCCCTTTGCTTTTTGGAGCGACGAAATTCCTTTATGATCGAGAGAGACTGGCATGAGATTGTTCAGAGGACTTCTTCTCGTCTGCTCGGTCATCCTGCTATTCGGGTTGTGTGTCAACCTGGCTGCCCAGGAGGATTTGACCAAACCTGCTGTGCCGGCGGTTGATTCTCTGATGGTGGTTGATTCCAGTGATACGATTCCAACCGATTCGCTTACGCCTGCTGAACGTGCGGCCAGGAGCTTTGAGGAGCGAATGCGCAAAGCTCGCGAACAGGCTCCCAAGCGGACGCTTAAGCCGCGGTTATCGATCAATGATACACTGCAGGCAGAGTTTCTCCCCTCGCGAATGGACCAGCGCGATTGGATGACGCGTTCGTATTTCATGAATGCGTCTGACTATTTCAAATCGAGTCCGAGCTATCTGGTGCAGCGATGGCAATTGACCCCTGCACGATCCACTGTGCAACCATATGGGCTAGCGGGGGACCGGCTGGGGTACGTGCATGACGGCGTCAGTCAGTCGCCGTTCGAGCACAGTACGGAGCCGGATGGGAGTATGGATGTCGAGGATCTTTCGACCTCTCTGGATAATGGCATTTTCATTCTGCCGAGTGGAGCGGGGATGATCTTTGGGGCCGATCAGGCAATTGCGACTTTGGTGACGACACCATTACAACCTGCGAACGGCAAAACGGTGAGCAGTTTCCTTCTCGACAAAGGGAATTACGGTTTCTCGCATACGCGGGGACGATACGCAAATCAGTTTTCTGACGGGAGACTGATCCGCTTAGGGATCGGTTATCGGGTGGCCGAAGGTGCGCAGGTAGCGTCGGGGAATGTGCGCAACACCGAAGATACGTATGCATATGATGGATCCGGCTATTTCCCAGTCACGGAACTCAATGGAGTCACCGTCAGCGGACATCTGTACCACCGCCAGGGTCCCATGTTGATTCGTCCAGATCAGATCAGCTCATGGGTCAATCGCGATCGTTTCGATCGAAACCTTCGGCTGTACTATTCAATGAGCAATGACAGCCAGACGGTTCGCACGAATATCGGATACCGGCACCTTCGTCAGGGTTCCTACCTCAACTCTGCCTACAATGCGAAGTTCAATCTGACTGGGCACGGTTTGGAGGTGAACAGAGAATGGTATGCTTCCGGACGGATCAGCCGTTTCTCCGCCTCGGTTGACAGAGTGGAGTATGACAATCAGACAGAGAAGCACCCACGACACACATCGGAGTTGAGCTGGCTCTGGGCGCAGTTACATCGGTCCAGCCGACTGGCGGCTCGATTTGGAATCAAGTACGCTGAGGAATTCCGGATCATGCCGTACGGGGGAGTTCTCTGGATCAAGGAATCAGACAGGATGCTTCTGGTTGGTTCGATAGGGTACGCCGAAAAAGCACCTTCACTGCATGAGCTCTATCTTACGTACCACGAAAGCCAATTGTATGGGATCGACACCACGCGCTATGCTGATAAAGGGAATCCGGGACTATCGACTGAACGTCAGTTGACCGGGGCAATACGAATGGAGGTCGGTACGCCGGAGAATGGTCTGACAGTGGAGGCAGTTGGCGGGACTATCTATGATGGCATTGAATGGGATCGAACATTCATTTCAGTCACCTCCGCGGCGGCGTGGTATTTCACTCCGGTTAATACGGACATTTCATTTGCGACTGTTTCGGCGCAGAAGCGAATCCGGGTCGGTCAATTTGCCACTTTCCTGGGCGGGTGCGGTTATTTCTGGAGGGAGTTCGAGCGGTATACCGAGCGACCCTATCAGCCCGATTACCAAGTGTATGGTGGGCTGGAGTTGCATCATTATTGGCAGTCGAAGTTGATGCACTTCTGGGCATACGGCGAGATCCAGTATACGGGTGCGTATGAGGGATTTGACGGGGAGTTGTTGGGTGAGCAGGCGGTTCTAAACGGCAAGTTGTCGTTTTCGATGGGGAATTTCCGCTTTCGGATAGTCTATCAGAATGCACTGGACCAGTATTACTCAACGCGGGAACAATTTGAGATACCCGGGCGGGTCGTGACCTGGGGTTTTGACTGGAATTTCTTCGACTAACCTGCTTGGTATCAGTCAGTTCAAGGCTTGACATTCGGCTGTCGAGGACTTTTATTGTCCCTGTTGTGAATCTCACCCTTTCTCGCGAACAAGCGTATCAGTTGGTTGTCGCCAAGATCGGCGTCAACAATCTCCTCAAACATATCCTGTCAGTTGAGGCAGGGATGCGACGGGTGGCGGAGCATCTGGGAGAAGATCCAGCCTATTGGGGGTTGGTTGGGCTGCTGCACGACCTTGATTACAACGAAACCAAGAACGACGAACATTACCACACCTATCTGACGGCCGAATGGTTGTCGCCCTATAATCTGCCGGAAGAGATGTTGTATGCGATCCATGCGCATCCCGGCCATGTACCGTGCAAGTCGAAGCTCGACTGGGCTCTTTACGCGGTTGATCCGACGACCGGTTTTCTTGCGGCTTGTGCGATGATGCACCCGGAGAAAAAGCTGTCGGTGGTTGACTCGGATTTCATGGTTCGTCGATTCAAGGAAAAACGCTTTGCCGCCGGCGCGACGCGCGAGAACATTGCCGCCTGTTCAAATCTGGGGATAGAACTGGATCAATTTCTCCTGCTGGTCAGGGAGGGGATGCTGCGGATCTCGAACGAGCTGGGTCTGTGAGTCATTCTGAGTCAGTCTCCCTCTGGAAGAAAGATATCCTGGCCTGGTCGCTTTACGATTTCGCCAACACCATCTACTCAATGAATATCGTATCGCTTTACCTGAAGCGATATATCGTTCAGGATCTGGGACATCCGGATCACTATTTCGATCTGCCTTTTGCCGCCTCCATGCTGATTGCGGCCTGTGTCCTTCCGGCCCTGGGGGCAATGTCTGACCATACTACCAAGCGCAAGATATTCGTTTTTCTCTTCACGCTGACGTGCTGTATGTCCGTGGGCTTGATGGCGTTTGTGCCGGCCGAATTCATTCTTGGGATCGTGATTCTGTTTATTATCTCCAACTTTTCCTATGAGGCGGCTCAGCCATTTTATAATTCACTGCTCTATTCGGTGGCAGAGGGGAAACATGCGCGGGCAGTTTCAGGACTGGGTGTCTCGATCGGATATGTTGGTTCGATCGCGGGGATGATCCTGGTGCTTCCGTTTGTGAGTGGATCGATGTTCGGTATGGAGATCCCGTTTGTCTCGGGTTCGGGGAAGACAGGTTCATTTCTGCCGACCGCGGCGCTGTTTCTGCTATTTTCGCTCCCATTGTTCTTCTTCGTTCGCGAAAGGCGATCGCATACGCCCGAAAAAGTGACTTTTCGGCAGGCGTATCGAGATGTCTGGAGTGCGTTGCGGAATACTCGCAAATATCCCGGGGTACTTCGATTTTTGATAGCCGACTATTTTTTCGAGGATGCGGCATTCACGGTCATCCTGAATATAGGATTATATTGCTCGATCGTGTTGGGATTGCCGGAAGAGCAGATCACAACCTTCCTGATCATCTCGACCGTGTCGGCCGTGGTGGGAGCGTTTGTGGTGGGGAAGATCGCAGAGCGATGGTCGCTCAAGAATCTCATGACAATCATAATGTCTGGATGGGTAGTTGCGTTGGTGGCGTTTGCATCGACCGACTCGATGCCGGTAGTCTGGGTGCTTGGATCGGTCGTCGGCATTCTGCTAGGCGGGCTCTGGACGACATCGCGTCCGATGCTGGCGGAGTTGGTGCCAAAGGAAGAGCTGGGGCGCTTTTTTGGGATATTCGCGCTTTCCGGGAGGGCGGCGGCAGTGGTGGGGCCGGTCGTTTGGACCGCCATTATTTACCTGTTTCAGCCGGAGAACATGTTGGGGCGTTGGGCTGTTCAATCCTTCAACCTGAGTGAAGCCCAGGCGGAGAAGTTGCCGTATAAACTGGGGGTTTTGTCGCTGGCTGGTATGATCGTTATCGGGCTGGCCATATTTAGAAAGGTGCCGCATACGACTCGGATGATGCATGGGTAAGAAGATCGGAGACTGGTTTCATTATGCCGGTGCGATTCATGTTCACACGACTGAATCCGACGGCACCAAAAAGCTCGAAGAGGTCGCCGCGATCGGCGAGCGGGCCGATCTCGATTTTATCCTCTTTACCGACCATATGAATCTGCACAACCGCGAACAAGGGAAGGAAGGGTTTTACGGCAGACTCCTCGCCCTGGTTGGGTACGAGCACAACGATGTCGACGACAACAATCACTACATGATATTTGAATCTCCATCGGTTTATCCAAGCGAGATGACCTCCGCCGAATATGTGAGCGCGGGAGCGAAGGACAACGCTCTCGGAATAATCGCGCATCCAGATGAAATTCGTGACCGGATGGGACAGTACCCGCCATACCCCTGGACGGATTGGAATGTAGATGGCTACACAGGAATCGAACTCTGGAATCAGATGTCGGAGTGGATGGAGCGTCTGACGCCATCGAACAAGTTATTGATGGCATTTTCTCCTCGCAAGTCGATGGTTGGACCGACCGATCGCGTCTTCGCCAAGTGGGATGAAGTGAACAGGTCGCGCAAGATCGTCGGGGTAGCCTCAGTTGATGCACATGCTTTTCCGATCACAGTTGGACCACTGAAAGTTGAAATATTCCCTTACAAAGTGCATTTCCGGTCACTTCGGACCTATGTCATTTTGCCGGAGCCGATGTCCACTGACTTCGCGACAGCGAAAAATCAGGTGTACGGTGCACTTCGCGACTGCCGGGCGTTTGGAGCGCATATTCGCTGGGGAGACCCGATCGGATTTCAGTTCAGTGGACGGAACGGGTCCGAGCGAGTGATCGCGGGCGGGAGATTGAGCAGCCTGACCGACGCAAAACTCGAGGTGCGATTGCCCTCCAGCGCAGTGATCCGGCTGGTCGGGAATGGGAAGAGGTTAGTGGAGACGACAGGCGATTCGCTGGAGTTCTGTCCGACCGAGGCTGGAATATATCGCGTAGAAGCCTGGAAGAATGAGCGGTGCTGGATCTTCTCAAATCATATCAGGATCGGAGTCTGACTTTGCCGCTCAATGATGGAAATGCGACAACTGAGGTGGTCGAATTGAGCGCACCCGAATCGACTGGTGCGACTGGTGTCATTTCCTGCAAGTTTGTCGTCCTCGCGAATAGTAGTCACTACATCCTGATCTTTGGGGATGTACAGAAGTATCCATATCATGCGAATGTGCTAGATGCTTACAGTCAGCAAACTGGATTAGCCCGTCACTGGATCAAACAGCCCGATCAATTGCACCTGGATGATCCGCAATTCCGGTTGTTGGGGGGCGGGTATCTTGATCTGGACCGTCAGCGCCGCAAAGTTCGAATATCCGGTTCATCCAAAGCTTATGGGTTCTTTGATTCCGAGGCAGTCAGGCTGATTGTCAAGAATTCCAGTTTTTTCGCCGATTTTGCGGTTTCGGTCGAGTATTAAACAATACCCTACAATGTGATTTTCGGTACAAGCAGGGATTTAGAGGACTGGAACTATCCTCTATTCTTTGTGGTTATAACGCTTTGGAAGATAGCAAAATAAAGCGGACGAATGTAGCCCGTATTATGCTGTTGTCTGGAGCTAACTTGGGCTAAGTCGACCAAAATAGCTGTTGACTTTGAGCTGTGGTTTGGCTAAAGTAGACGGAATTTTGTAGGGATTCAAAGCGAAGGTCAAGGCAGTCATGGTTGAGACATACTACCCGATCCTGTTTTTGGTGCTTTTTGCCGCCATTTTGGCCGCAGTCATGGCTGGTGCCTCGATATTGCTAGGGAAGCGGACCAAGTTAGGGAAGAAGGGTCAGGCGTACGAGTGCGGTATCGATCCTGAAGGTACGACGAAAGACCCAGTCCCGGTTAAGTTCTTCCTGGTAGCAATCTCATTCATACTTTTCGATATCGAAGTGATCTTCCTGCTCCCGTGGGCGGTAGTTGCGCGCGACCTTGGGTCGTTCGGCTTCCTCGCCATTATCGTGTTTGTAAGCCTGGTGTTGATCGGGTACATTTATGAACTTGGACGAGGTGCCCTCAAATGGGATTAGAAGAGAGAATTCCTGATTCAATTATATTGACGTCATTGGACAAGATGGTCAACTGGGCGCACAAGCGCTCTATGTGGCCGCTTGGATTCGGGCTGGCTTGCTGTGCGATCGAAATGATCTCGACATTTGCGTCGCATTTCGACCTTTCCCGATTCGGGATGGAGGTGATGCGTCCATCACCACGGCAAGCGGACCTGATGATCGTCGCTGGCCGCGTTTCCATGAAGATGGCGCCGGTCGTCAAGACGCTGTACGAGCAGATGCCGAACCCGAAATGGGTGATCTCCATGGGGGCCTGCGCTTCCTGTGGCGGGGTATTCAACAACTACGCCATCCTGCAAGGGGTGGATCGCATAATTCCGGTCGATGTGTATGTCCCTGGCTGTCCGCCCCGACCGGAACAGCTCATGCAGGGAATTCTCAAGCTGTTTGAGAAAGTAGAAAAGGAATCCGTGAAGGACTCACGGGAAGAGTGGGGCCGGCGGGTGTAGTAAAAGGTCGCCGGGTGCCGCAGCCGATCGTTTCGGTTTGCCGCCTTGTGAATTTTGGAACTTGAATATGGATATCAGAGAGCAGCTCAGCCAGTTCATAGCCGCCCAGTGCGGAGACGCATTGCTCAGGGAGGAGACCTTCCGCGAGCAGCAGTCCTTTTACGTTCGCCCGGAAGTATTGCTTGATACCTGTCAGGCGCTTAAAGAGCATGAGTCGCTCAAGGTCAATTTCCTGGCGGATATTACCGTAGTCGATTGGCTAGGGGATGAGTACGAGTCAGCATACGGCCGCTATGAGGTTGTCTACAATCTCTATTCGCTCGAACATTCGTATCGCTTTTTCATCAAGGTGTTTCTGCCGTCAGACAAACCGGAGCTCGCCAGCCTCACCCCGATCTGGAATGGGGCAAATTGGATGGAGCGCGAGGTTTGGGATCTGTTCGGCGTGACATTTGTGGGTCACCCGGACCTGACCAAAATTCTGACTCCCGATGATCTCGAGGGGCATCCGCTTCGGAAGGATTTCCCGCTCACCTACGAACAGCCGCACTTCACCCACAACAAGGATCTTCCGCCAGAGGTGATTCGCTGATGGCTGAACAGAAGACTCTCCATATCAATATGGGACCCCAGCACCCGTCGACGCACGGCGTGCTTCGGGTGGAGTTGGATATCGATGGCGAAACGGTGGTCAAGGCACGTCCGGTGGTGGGGTACCTCCATACCGGTATCGAAAAGACGATGGAGTCCAAGCTGTATTACAAGGCGCTCCCGTGTACCGACCGAATGGACTATCTGGCTCCGATGTCCAACAATCTCGGCTTCTGTCTGGCTGTTGAAAAGCTGATGGAGATCGAGGTCCCGGAGAAGGTCAAGTATGCCCGCGTCTGCCTTGCCGAATTGACTCGAATTTCCTCGCACCTGGTTTGGCTCGGGACACATGCGCTTGACCTCGGTGCGATGTCGATGCTGTTATATGCATTCCGCGAGCGCGAGATGATCGTCGACATATATGAAGCGTGCGCGGGACAGCGGATGATGACCAGCTATATCCGAATCGGTGGGCTGGCCCATGAACTTCCGAAAGATTTTGAGAAATCAGTTCGCAATATCATCAAGGTGTTGCCCGATCGCCTGCGGGATTATGAGACACTCCTGACCGCCAATGAGATATTCATCAACAGGACAAGAGATGTCGCGGTGATCTCGGCCGAGGATGCGATCAATTGGTCACTTTCCGGTCCGATGTTGCGCGGCTCAGGTGTCAAGCATGACCTTCGCAAAGCTAATCCGTATTCCGGCTACGAGAAGTTTGATTTTGATATCGCCTATGGAACCAAGGGGGATGCATACGACCGGTATCTGCTTCGGCTCGAAGAGATCCGGCAATCGTTGCGGATCGTACAGCAGGCTATAGATGGGATGCCGGAGGGACCGTATCGGGCCCATGTTCCGGGAGTGGTGCTTCCGCCCAAAGAGGATGTGCTGCACAAGATGGAAGCGATGATCTTCCACTTCAAAATCATCACGGAAGGGTTCCATGCCCCCAAAGGAGAGGTATACCAGGGGATCGAGTCTCCCAAGGGAGAGCTTGGGTTTTATATAGCGGGAGATGGTTCACCGGTAGGTCGCCGTATCCGGGTGCGTCCGCCGTCATTCATCAATCTTGCCTGTCTTCCGGCGTTGGTCGAGGGACGGCTGTTGGCCGATGTCGTTGCGGCGATCGGGTCGATCGACATTGTACTCGGAGAGGTTGACCGATGATCCTGACCAAAGAGTCAGTTGCTCAGATAAAGGAGAAGGTGGCGCTGTATCCGAAGCGCAAATCGGCTATTTTGCCGGCGATCACGATCGCGTACCACCAGGTTGGGCATCTCAACGACGAGCTCTACAAAGAGATTGCGGATGTGATCAAAGTGCCGTTTGTCGAAGTTGCTGAAGCGGCGACGTTTTACACGCTGTTCGTCAAACAGCCACGAGGGAAGCATTTGATCCAGGTCTGTCATAATATATCCTGTGCGTTGATGGGGTCTGACAGCCTGACCGGTTATCTTGAGCAGAAGTTGGGGATCGCCAAAGGGGGAACTACGAAGGACAATCTGTTTACGCTCATCACGGTTGAATGTCTGGGGTCGTGTGCGACCGCACCGATGATGCAGATAAATGAAGACTTTTATGAGAATTTGACCCGCGAGAAGGTCGACAAGATCATCGAGGAGCTGCGAGCCAAGGGATGACCTTCTATTCACCTGTCATAACGAATGCGACCGAGGTCGCCAAATCGGAACGGCTCCACCTGTTCAGGTATGTCGAGGATCCGAATCAGCGGAGTATTGATACGTTTATCTCGCGCGGCGGATATGAGTCCTGGAAAAAGGTCGTCACCTCAATGAAGGCGGACGAAGTGATCGCCGAGGTGAAAGGTGCGGGATTGCGCGGTCGTGGCGGAGCAGGATTCCCGACCGGCATGAAGTGGAGTTTCGTCCCGAAAGACTCTCCCAAACCCCGATATTTGGTTTGCAACGCAGATGAGTCCGAACCGGGGACCTGCAAGGACCGAGTGATCATGGAGCGTGACCCGCATGCCATGATCGAAGGGATGGCGATCGCCGCGTTTGCGATCGGCAGCCATCTGATGTTCGTTTATATTCGTGGCGAATTCAATGAATCGATCCGCACGGTTGAGGCGGCGATGCGCGAAGCATACGCCAAGGGGTTCCTGGGAAAGAATGTCCTGGGTAGCGGCTATGATCTTGATATGGTGGTGCATACCGGTGGTGGCGCCTATATATGCGGCGAAGAGACCGCGCTGCTGAATTCGCTGGAAGGGGAGAAGGGGTTGTCGCGGATACGTCCGCCATTCCCGGCAGTCGAAGGCTTGTATGCCTGTCCGACAATCGTGAACAATGTAGAGACATTGTCGGCGGTGCCGCATATTATCAAGCATGGCGCAGCGTGGTTTAAGTCGATGGGGACTGAAAAGTCACCCGGCTCGAAGATCTTTTCGCTTTCCGGCCATGTGAAGCGTCCGGGCAACTATGAAGTCGAACTTGGCTTCAACCTCAAAAAACTGATTTATGATCCGGCCTATGGTGGCGGGATGCTGGGAGACAAAAAGCTCAAGGGCGTGATCCCGGGTGGAGCCTCGACACCGTTGCTGACTCCGGACATGATTGATGTCAGTCTGGATTTTGAATCGCTGCAATCAGTCGGTTCAATGCTCGGGTCCGGCGCGGTGATCGTCTTCCATGAGGATACGTGTATAGTTTGGGTGATCCTGAAGCTGATCCAGTTTTTCCGCCATGAATCCTGCGGAAAATGTACGCCCTGTCGGGACGGCACAGGCTGGCTGGAGCAAACGATTCGCAAAATAGAACGTGGCGAAGGGAAACCGGGCGATATCGAGAAGATCGAGGATATCTGCGGCAACATCCTGGGGCGGACGATCTGCCCGCTGGGCGATGCGGCGGTGATGCCGATCCAATCCGCGGTCAAGCACTGGCGGGATGAATGGCTTCATCATATTGAGCATAAGCAGTGCCTCGTGAAAACCAATTTTGAGTTCAAGTGAGCTGAGATAGATGGCAGACCAGACCAAAACCGACACACCACCTGTGGCAGTCAAGACCGTGACACTGACGATCGATGGACGTCAGGTGTCAGTCCCCAAAGGGACGACCGTTCTTGAGGCGGCGCTGGGTATGGGGATACATATCCCGTCATTTTGCTGGCATCCCAAGCTGAAGCCGGTTGGCGCTTGTCGCATGTGTTATGTGGAGATAGAGAAGTTTCCGAAACTTCAGGTCTCCTGCGCGACCGAGTGTTCGGACAATATGGTCGTCCACACAGATTCAAATCAGGTGAAGATGGGACGCAAGGCCGTCCTGGAGTTCCTGCTCACAAATCATCCGCTTGATTGCCCGACCTGCGACAAAGGCGGGGAATGTGATCTGCAGAACCTGACATTTGCCCATGGTTACGATGACAGCCGGTTCGAGTTCATGAAACGGCGTCACATTCCGGATAACAAAACGACGTTTGACGATCTGAAGATCGGCCCGGAGATCGTACTCAATCGGAATCGGTGCATCCTGTGCTACAAGTGCGTTCGCTCGAACAAGGAAGCGTTTGGCGAATACGACCTGGGGGCATATGAGCGCGGGAATCATACCGAGATCAATTCCGCACCGGGCGAACAGGTTGACAATCCGTTTTCAGGGAATCTGGTGGAGATCTGCCCGGTCGGAGCCTTGACCAATACTGACTGGCGCTATAAGATCCGTGTTTGGCTGACCAAAACGGCGCCGTCGATCGATCCGTTCGATGCATCGGGGACCAATACGCTTATTTACCGCGATCCCCACAAGGATCTAATGTACCGTACGACATCACGTCGCAATGATGCCATCGATGACGGTTGGCTGCCGGACGTGGTACGTTATGGATACCAGATCGCTCACTCGACGGACCGTCTGCAGACGCCGCTAATAAAGAAGAACGGCAAGCAGGTAGCAACTACCTGGGAAGAGGCGCTGGCATTTGTAGGCAAGCGACTCAAAGAAATCAACGAGACCAAGGGGTGCGTGTGTATCGGTGGGATCGCGGGACCGCAACTCGACAGCGCTACACAATACAGTTTTGCCAAGTTTATGCGTCTGGTAGTTGGATCGAATAATATCGACCACCGCACAGACTACCGAAATCTTCCGACCACTCCGGATGGTGCATATTCGGTGCTGGCTTCGCGAGCCTTCACGATCGCAGATATCGATAATTCCGATGTGATCCTTATACTTGGCTCCGATCTTGTGCGCGAGCATCCGAATGAGTACCTGCGGGTACGCAAGGCGTACAATTTCAGCGGGTCGAAGATCTACTCCGCCAATTCCTACGGCGTGAAATCATCGGATGTCGCCAATCTTGAATTACTCTATCTGCCGGGGACTGACGAAATTTTCCTGAACGGGCTCTGCCTGGCGGCGATAGAGGAGAAGGTGGCAGTAGCAGGCGATGCTTCAGCGCTGGTCTCCAAGCTGACTCCGTCGACTGTAAACGAGTGTGCCGTGGCCTGTGGTGTTACATCAGCAGACCTTCGATCGCTGGCCAAGTCACTCGCTTCCGGTAAAAAGATAACGATCCTGGTTGGCGAGCAGGTCAGTCAGTCGCGTGATCGAGAAGCGATCGCCGCTGCGATCTGCAATTTGAATCGCCTCGTGGGTATTGATCAGCGTGGACAGGTCGCGGTCCTGGCACGGTATGCCAATACCAAGGGTGCCGAACGCACCGGTCTGCTGCCGACGCCGCATCCATCGGTGAAAAAAGAGTTGGCCGCACTCTGGAACGAATTTCCGGAAACAGCTCCTCAGACGACCGAAGGGATGTTCGACCTGATCAAGAAGGGGGAGATGCACGGGATGTTCATTCTCGGGGCGAATCCGGTCATGATGTATCCTGATCGTCAGATAGCTGATGAGTCGCTCCAGAAGCTGGATTTCCTGGTGGTAGCCGATCTGTTTGAAACCGATACGACTGCACTGGCCGATGTCGTTTTACCGCTGGCGAGCTGGACAGAGTATTCAGGGGATTATGTCAATTTAGAAGGAAAAGTCCAGCGTGCCGAGCAGGTGATCAAGGCGCAGTTTACGTCACTTCCTGGTTACGAGATAGTCGCCCAGGTAGCCAAGGCAATGGGCCAGAAGTTATTCAATTCCGACAACCAGCGAGAATCTGAGCTTCGTCGACTGCTGACAATAGATACAACATTGCCGGTTCCTTCGAGCTGGCTCGAAGTAAAGGCAAATCCGGTTGCGGCGGAGAAAGATTATCCTTACGCGCTGGCGGTCGGCGACGACGCACATCACCGGAGCTATCTCACAGAGAAGTCGGTCTCGTTATTTAATTTCTGTTCAGAGGCATATGCCGAGGTGGGGTCGGAGCTGGCGGAAAAGCTGAATCTGACCGATGGCGACTCACTGCGTATTGAATCAAGATCCGGGAAGGTGATTTTGCCGGTGCGAGTGTCGCAGTGGATGGAAGGGGACGTGGTGTTTGTTCCGCGCAATTTTGCCTCCACGCACATCAACGGGCTCCTCGATCGCAAAGCAAGAGTGGATCGGGTAAGACTCCAGAAAGCGACGGATTAGGCCATGCTGGAAATGATCCTCCTTTCTTCGGTCAAAGTGATAATCGTCGTAGTGGCGGTACTGACTGGTTGCGCCTATGCTACCTACATGGAGCGCAAGGTGGTCGCGATCATGCAGCATCGAATCGGACCCTCTTACGCCGGACCCTACGGGCTGCTGCAGCCGCTGGCCGATGCCATCAAAATGGCGTTTAAGGAAGATATCGTCCCGGATAATGTCGAGAAAGTCACCTATGCTCTGGCGCCGTTGCTGGCGTTCATACCGTCGTTACTGTCGTTTGCGGTAGTGCCGTTTTCAGCAGACTTCTCACTGGTCGGACGCGAGATCACCGGAGTTATTTCAGATCTGAATATTGGCATTCTCTGGATCTTCGCGGTCACCTCGCTCGGCGTATACGGGATCATTCTGGCGGGCTGGTCGTCTGGTTCGAAGTATTCACTCCTGGGTGGAGTGCGCTCTTCGGCGCAGATGATCTCATACGAGATCAGCTACGGGCTATCAATCGTTGGCGTGATCCTCATCGCCAACACGCTTTCAATGCGCGAACTGGTGGAGCAGCAGGATAATATCTTCCACTGGTTTATCTGGAAGCAGCCGCTTGGCTTTTTGTTGTACATTGTCTGTGCGATAGCAGAGACCAACCGTGCGCCATTCGATCTGCCCGAGGCAGAATCTGAATTGGTGGCGGGGTATCATACCGAGTATTCATCGTTCCGCTTCGGGATGTTTTTCGTGGGTGAGTATGCCAATATGATCGCCGTATCGGCGGTCGGGGCGACGTTGTTTTTTGGCGGATGGCAGTGCCCCTGGCCGGGCTGGCCGGTGCAGTTGTCGATCGTCTGGTTTGTGGCCAAAGTGTTCCTGTTTATGTTCTTCTATATCTGGTTGCGGGCAACGCTGCCGCGCTTCCGGTACGATCAATTGATGAATTTCGGCTGGAAAGTGCTTTTCCCGCTGGCGGTGTTGAATGTGCTGGTGACCGGAGCGATCGTCCTGTTCTGATGAACGGCACAGTGTGACTGAAGAGTGTAGAGGATTGTGATATGAGAGAAGTACTCAAAGCGCTCGGCAATGTGTTCCTGAAGATGCCCTGGGGATTCTGGGTCACCTTCAAGCACATATTCAAGAAGCCGGTGACTCTGGACTATCCGCGGAAGAAAAAGCCGATGGCGCCGCGGTACCGTGGATTGCATTATCTGGAGCGCTACGATGACGGCACTGAGCGGTGCGTCTGTTGTGGGCTGTGTGCCGCCGCCTGTCCCGCCGATGCGATATATATGGAGCCCGAGGAGACCGAGAACGGCGAACGCAAAGCCAAAGTGTATGAGATCAACTTGATACGCTGCATTTTCTGCGGATTCTGCGAAGAGGCCTGTCCGGAGGAAGCGATCTTCCTGGGGCAGGAGTATGAATTCTCCAATTTCGATCGGAATTCATTTATCTGGAGGAAGCAGGACATGCTGGTGCCGTTCCCGCGCAAAGATAACCCGTTCAAACGGATGATCCGCCGAGTGCGGAAAGTCTATGGAGTGCCCAACGCGGTCCGATGAATATTGATACCATCATATTCTTCATCTCCGCTGTAGTTGCGGTGTTTGGTGCGACCATGATGATCTCGCAGCGCAACCCGGTAGCATCGGTGTTGTACATGATCCTCTCGCTGGTCGCTCAGGCAGTGGTGTATATCCAGCTCAGCGCGCTGTTTGTCGGCGCGATGCTGGTGATCGTGTATGCCGGCGCCATCTTGGTGCTATTCCTCTTTGTGATCATGTTGCTGAACCTGCGTGGCCGGGAGGATCTTGGCGCGCATTCTTCTCCGATCAGCAAGGCGACCAAGTACGTTGTTTCGCTGCTGTTGTTCGTTGAACTGATTTTTATCATCAAGAGTGTGGCGCTGGGCGGTCCGGTGGCCGGCTTGATGGGGACTACTCCGCCGACGGATGACTTCGGGTCGGTGAAGTCGGTGTCAATGCTCTTATTCACCAAGTATCTATATCCGTTCGAACTGACCGGTATCCTGCTACTGATCGCCGTCGTAGGCGCAGTGGTGATCGCCCGACGCGATCGCGCTGAGGATGCCGAGGAGTCGAAGGAAGCACCAGAAACGACATCCGAGCAGACGGATGAGGCGGTGACGAAATGACGCTTCCAATCTCGGCGTATTTGACTCTCGCCGCGGTGCTGTTTGGGATAGGGACAGTGGGTGTCCTGATCTCCAGAAACATGATCGTCATGTTCATGTCGATCGAGTTGATGCTCAATTCGGCGAATCTTGCTTTGATCGCGTTTTCGCGAGCGCTCAACCTGATGGACGGACATGTTATGGTCTTTTTGGTCCTGACGGTCGCTGCTGCTGAGGCCGCGGTCGGGCTGGCAATGATCATCACCATTTTCCGCAACCGGGAGACGATAAATATCGACCGGTACAGCATGCTGAAATGGTAGGACGAAAGAATGGTTGATTACCTTTTTCTGATACCCCTATTGCCGCTGATCGGCTTTCTGATCAACGGGCTTCTGATCGGACGACTTCCCAAGCCGGTGATCTCGATCGTTGGCTGTGCCTCGATCGGTGCATCGTTCATTCTTTCGCTCGTTTCGTTTTTCGAGTTGAGGTCGATGGCTGAAGGGGCGCGGGCTATGGAACAGGTGCTGTTTACCTGGATCCCGTCGGGAAGTTTCCATGTCGATATCGCCTATTTGCTCGATCCACTGTCGGCAGTGATGATCCTGGTCGTGACCGGGGTTGGGTTCCTGATCCATGTCTATTCAGTCGGCTATATGAGCCACGATCCGGGGTATGGACGTTATTTCGCATATCTGAATCTCTTTACTTTCTCGATGCTCACGCTGGTGTTGGCCAACAATTACCTGCTGATGTTCGTCGGGTGGGAAGGGGTCGGGCTCTGCTCGTATCTGTTGATCGGTTTCTGGTTTGAAAAGAAGTCGGCCTCGGATGCGGGAAAGAAAGCATTTATTGTCAACCGTATTGGTGACTTTGGATTTTTGCTGGGGATGTTCATCATCTTCTGGCAGGTCGGTTCGCTTGATTATTCAAAGGTGATGGCAGCCGCCCCGACGGTATTTGTCGCTGGCGGCGGACTGATCACCGCGGCCTGCTTGCTGATGTTTGTCGGCGCTACGGGCAAGTCTGCCCAGTTGCCGTTGTATGTTTGGCTACCGGATGCGATGGAAGGCCCGACTCCAGTCTCCGCGCTTATCCATGCAGCTACCATGGTCACGGCTGGCGTTTACATGATAGCGCGTTCCAGTGCTTTGTTTGTGCTGGCGCCGGATGCCTTGATGGTGGTAGCGATCATCGGCGCGCTGACAGCGCTGTTTGCAGCGACAATCGGTCTGGTTCAAAATGACATCAAGCGGGTGCTGGCGTATTCAACCGTTAGTCAGCTCGGCTATATGTTCCTGGCGTGCGGTGTGGCCGCATTTTCGGCCGGCGTATTTCACTTGATGACCCACGCGTTCTTCAAGGCATTGTTGTTCCTTGGCGCAGGTTCGGTGATTCACGCCATGTCAAGTGAACAGGATATACGGAAGATGGGAGGACTGAAAAAGCATCTTCCGATCACCTATTGGACTTTCCTGCTCGCCTGTCTGGCGATAGCCGGAATTCCAGGCTTCTCCGGATTTTTCTCCAAGGATGAGATTCTTTGGAAAGCGTATTCTTCGAGCCACGGGCACTTGATGTTGTATGTGATCGGTCTGGTGACGGCCATCATGACTGCCTTCTACATGTTCCGTCTGCTTTACCTGACGTTCTGGGGCTCGGAACGTATGGACAAGCATACCAAAGAGCATATCCATGAATCACCCAAGATGATGACAGTGCCGTTGATGGTGCTGGCAGTGCTTTCGGTGATTGGCGGATATGTGGGCATGCCACATGTTTTAGGAGCAACGAACTATTTCGAGGAGTGGCTGGCGCCGGTCTTGGCTAGTTCGGCCGGGCACGGAGCAGAGGTGTCGACTGAGATGCATATGTCCGGGGCAGGGAATGCCGGACTTGAATTGACGCTCATGTTTGTCACGGTCATACTCGCGGTGGGGGCGATTCTCCTGGCGCACCGGATGTATCTCCGTAAACCGGAGATGGCGACCAATATTCGGGAGAAATTCAGCGGGCTTCATAAGCTGCTTCTGAACAAGTATTTTGTCGACGAGATTTACGGTGCACTGGTTGTGCGACCGCTGGTTTATTTCTCTGTTTTCCTCTGGAAAGTCGTTGATGTGCTGATAATCGACGGTCTGGCGAACGGCATTGCCGTGGTCGGCCAGGATGCTTCTGAACTGCTTAAATATGCACAGTCGGGACGAGTACGCGGCTATGCGACCGTCTTCGTGACCGGTGTAGTGGTCATAGTCGGATACCTGGTGCTGAGATAAGTTATGGACTGGTTATCATTAGTCACATTCCTTCCGATTTTGGGCGTGGTGCTGCTAACGCTGGTGCCGGCGAACCAGCATTCGACCATTAAGATGGTCAGTCTCGGTATAGCAGTCGTCACCATGCTGGTGTCATTTTATATCGGCTATTTCTTTGACCCGCTCGCGACCGGTATGCAGTTCAATGTCAATATCCCCTGGGTGAAATCGCTCGGGATCGGTTACCATATGGGGATCGACGGTATCTCGTTGTTGTTGATCCTGCTGACGACCATTTTGACAGTTCTCTGTATACTTGCTTCATGGAAATCAGTGACGACCGGCGTGAAGGGGTACTTCATGTCGATGCTGCTGTTGACCACCGGTATGATCGGTGTTTTCTGCGCGCTCGACCTGTTCCTCTTCTATGTCTTCTGGGAAGTGATGCTGATCCCGATGTATTTTATCATCGGTATCTGGGGTGGCCCACGGCGTGTTTATGCGGCGATCAAGTTTGTGCTCTTCACGATGTTCGGCTCGCTGTTGATGCTGGTCGGCATCTTGTATCTCTATTTCGCGTATCATACGGCGACCGGGGAATATACTTTCGACCTGCTGAAGATAACCTCGATGCAGATCGGCTATCAGCCGCAGCTCTGGCTGTTTGGCGCGTTTGCGCTGGCATTTGCGATCAAGGTTCCGCTGTTCCCGTTCCACACCTGGTTGCCCGATGCTCACGTTCAGGCACCAACTGCCGGTTCGGTTATTCTGGCTGGTGTATTGCTGAAGATGGGAACGTACGGCTTCCTGCGCTTCTGCTTGCCGATGTTCCCTGATGCGACGATCGTATACGCTCCTTATATACTGTTACTTTCGGTGATCGCGATCATCTACGGCGCGCTGGTGGCGATGGTCCAAAAGGATGTCAAGTCGCTGGTGGCGTTTTCATCTGTCTCGCATATGGGATTTGTGATGCTCGGGATGTTTGCGCTTAATATCGAAGGGATGTCCGGCGCTGTGCTCCAGATGCTGAATCACGGTGTCTCGACGGGCGCACTCTTCTTAATTGTCGGGATGATCTATGAACGACGGCATACGCGGATGATCGAGGATTTCGGCGGCATCGCCAAGGTGATGCCCGTCTTTGCGACATTCTTCATGATAGTGACACTGTCATCGATCGGCCTGCCGTTTACGAACGGCTTTGTCGGCGAATATCTGATCCTGCTTGGGACATTCCAGTCGAATATGTGGTATGCGGTTTTTGCAGCATCGGGAGTGATTTTGGCGGCTGCCTATATGCTGTGGATGTACCAGCGAGTCATTTTCGGCAAGGTGACCAATCCAGAGAATGAACGGTTAACCGATCTCACTATGCGTGAGCGGTTCATCCTGATACCATTGGTCATTTTCGTTTTCTGGATAGGAATATATCCGAAACCGTTGTTTGATCGGATAGAACCGGCGGTGAAGCAGGTTTTGACGCAGGTCGGGCGGGCGCAGAATGCCAGCCTGAATGAGAAGTTCCAGATCCAGGCAGAACCAACCGCGACACCCACGGCTACCGTGACACCAACCAGTGGAGGCCACTGATGAGTCACGAGGTGATCTTGTTCACGAAACCGGGTTGTCCTTACTGTGCGGCGGCGAAAAAGCACTACACCGACAACGGTATACCGTTTGACGAGATAAATGTGAAGGAGTCCGCGGCTAATATGGAAAAGGCGCTCAAAGTGAGCGGTGGGCAGCGGATCGTGCCGGTGATAGTTGATCATGGGAAGGTCACGCTTGGCTTCGGCGGAGGCTGAGGATTCTGATAAAGGCGCGACGGTCGTCGCGAGAAAAGTATGACAGATTACGCTTCAACATTGTCGATTGATTTCAGCCTGATCGCTCCCGAACTGGCTCTGCTGGTCGCGGCGGCCATCATCATGGTCTTTTCGGCTGTTCGGTCTCTCCCTAAGTGGGCGCCGATCGTTGCAGTGGCGGGATTCGCCGCATCGTTGGCCTTGACCATCATGCAGTGGGGCGTTACGCAAACCGGATTTGCGGCCATGGTGACAGTGGATCATTTTGGCGTCCTGTTCAAGTTGATCTTTTTGGTGGCGTCGACCTTGTCTCTTTTTATGGCCTACCGATATCTACATGTGAAGCGGATCAACAAGCCTGAGTTCTACGCCATGCTCTTAGTCTCCACGTTGGGGATGATGGTTATGGCGAATACGACCGACCTGATCGTGCTGTTCCTCGGACTTGAGATCATGTCGGTCCCACTCTATGTGATGGCCGGATTCAACCGTCGGAGCCTCGAATCAAACGAGGCAGGGATCAAGTATTTCATTATGGGGTCGTTTGCGACTGGATTCCTGCTGATGGGAATCGCGTTTGTATACGGCGCGGCTCAGACAACCAGCCTGACTCGAATTGTAACTGATTTCGCTCATATCGCAAATACTTCGGGACTTTATCTTTATGCAGGCGCGGCATTGCTGCTAATCGGATTCGGGTTTAAGGTTTCCGCGGTGCCATTCCATAGTTGGGTACCCGATGTCTATCAGGGGTCGCCGACGCCGGTCACGGCCTTTTTCTCTGTAGCTCCGAAAGCAGCCGGGTTTGCCGCTTTGCTTCGGATATTCAGCTACGGATTTGCCGATATGGCGGTTCTTCAGGAGATATTCTGGGTGCTGGCTATCCTGACGATGACGGTCGGTAATATCCTGGCGCTCAGGCAGGACAATGTCAAGCGGATGCTGGCCTACTCATCGATCTCGCACGCTGGCTATATTCTGGTAGCATTGACGGTTGGGGGAGCGGTATCGGTATCGGCCGCGATCTTCTACCTGGTCGCATATAGCATGTTCAATTTGGGCGGGTTCGCAGTGGTGACGCTCCTGGAGAGCCGTTCCGGGATGAAGGCGGATTTCTCCGAATTGGCCGGACTGTCGCGCTCAAACCCGTATCTGGCGGCAACATTGGCTCTGTTCATGTTTGCGCTGAGCGGTTTTCCGCCGACGGTGGGATTCCTCGGCAAATTCTATATTTTCTCCGCGGCTGTGGAGAAAGGGTTCATTACACTGACGGTGATCGGTGTGATGAATTCATTCGTGTCGGTTTACTACTATCTGCGCGTGATCAAGGTTTCCTATTTCGATACGTTTGATGAACGACCGATCCCGGTAACGGTCAATTTCGCCATTCTGCTTGTCCTGGTGGTCACGGCCATAGGCACGCTGGGCCTTGGATTCTTCCCGGACACGATCATTAATATGACCCGGCAGGCGATCTTCGCGTCAATGTAAGCGGATTGGCGGGCCATTTGGGCTAGTCTCTCGCTCACCTTTAGAATCATTGACTTTAAACCTCCATATTTAGTATGTTGCTACGAGTTCGGCTGCTGCCGGACTGGGGAAACGGTCTCGATACGTAGCAGACATGCTGTCTGAAATCACAAGTCCCGGAAATAGTAACTCGGAGGTTGGTCTTGCGGTCACAGTTCCCAACGGTTTGTGCCTGTCTGGCATTGGTCATTCTCTTTTCAGGTGCAGCGATCGCGCAGTCCGCACCGAAACTCAATGTCGAACATTATGAATTGCCGAACGGGCTGGATGTGATCCTCTGTGAGGATCACACTATTCCGGCGGTGGCAGTCAATATCTGGTACCATGTCGGTTCGAAGAATGAAAGGAATGGGCGGACCGGGTTTGCTCATCTGTTTGAGCACATGATGTTTCAGGGGAGCGAGCACTACAATTTCGATGTGTTCAACTTTGTCGAGCAGATGGGCGGAGAGTGCAACGGCAGCACCAATGTGGACCGAACGAATTATTTCGAAGTCGTCCCGAAAAACTACCTCGAGCAGGTACTGGCACTCGATGCCGACCGAATGGGGAATCTTTTGCCAACAATGGACCAGGCGAAACTGGATAACCAGCGCGATGTGGTCAAGAATGAGCGCCGCCAGAGATATGAGAACGAGCCGTACGCCATCAGTTGGGAACTAGTACCACACCTTCTGTATCCTTCAGACCATGGTTACTCCTGGCCGACAATCGGGAGTATGGAAGACCTATCGGCGGCCTCGCTGGACGATGTCAAAGAGTTTTTCGTGAAGTTTTACTCGCCGAACAACGCGTCTCTATGTATTACCGGGGACTTCGATCCGGCGCAGGCAAAAGGATGGGTGGAGAAGTATTTCGGCCCGATTGCGCCGGGGCGACCGATCGAACGAGTGGCCGAGTATGTGCCGTCGCTTGACGGCGTGAAACGGGCGGTAGCGGAAGATCGCGTCAGATATCCCCGCCTTTACATGACCTGGCCGACCCCCGGATTCTACAAACCTGGAGATGCCGATCTGGATATTCTGGCAACCATCCTGACTTATGGGTCGAACTCACGCTTGTACAAATCGCTAGTACATGAAAAGCAGATAGCCCAGAGCATTGTTGCCGCGCAGTATTCGAGCGAAATAGGCAGCCGGTTTGAGATCAATGCGATCGTACGTGAGGGGCACACGCTGGAAGAAGTGGAAGGGGCCATCGATGCCGAATTGCAGAAGGTCCTTTCAGACGGGGTGACCGCATCCGAGGTCGCGGCAGCACAGAACATTTATGAAATGGATTTCTTCCTGCGGCTCGAAAATATCCGTGACAAAGCAGACATTATAAACAGCTACAATGTTTTTCTCGGAGATCCGAACAATTTGGAGTGGGATCTTGGTCGCTATCGCAATGTAACTCCTGCATCAGTCATTGATGCCGCAAAGAAATATCTGCACCTAGACAAGAGGTTGATTCTGTCAGTTGTTCCTCAAAAGAATCTGGCAGCAAAGGGAGAGATCGACCGCGCGGTGAAGCCGACAGCCGGCAGCGATCCGAAATTTGTGCCTCCAGTGCCGGAGATGGATAAGCTGGAGAACGGACTGGAGATCTATGTGATCAGCCGACCGGACCTTCCTCTGGTGCAGGTCAATTTGCTTGTCAAGAGCGGATGGGCAGCAGAACCGGCCGAAAAGCCGGGACTGGGCAGTCTGACGGTAGGCCTTCTCAAGAACGGAACGACTAGCCGGACTTTGATGCAGATATCCGAGGAGATGAAGCAGTTTGGAGCAATCCTAACGACGAGCAGTAGTTTCGACTATTCAAAGGTCGACCTCAGTGTCCTGAAGCGGAACCTGGACAAGGCACTACCAGTGATGGCGGATGTAGTGCTTAACCCCTTGTTCGCGCAAGATGAACTGGATCGGCAGCGATCGCTACGTATCGAAAGGTCGAAACAGGAGAATGATCACCCAGTCGATGCCGCCTTTAAGACTCTCTACCAACTGCTGTATGGCGATCATCATCCGTATGGTCAGTCATATACCGGGACAGGAACAGTGAATTTTCTGGAGGGAATGACCCGAGAGAATGTAATCGCGTTCTATCAGTCGACCTTTAAACCGAATAATGCGGCGCTTCTCTTTGTCGGAGACATTACGATGTCGGAAGCAAAGGAGAAGGCGAAACGGTACTTTGGGAGCTGGCAGCAGGGGACTTCGGTGTCGACTGTCATTCCCGAGCCGTCGCTGCCTGACGAAACAATAATCTATCTGATAGATATGCCGGGTGCGGTACAGAGCATTGTGGTGGCTGGCCACCCCGGAATGTCGCGGTTGTCGCCTGACTATGCGGCCGCTCAAGTTATTAATACGGCCCTTGGCGACCATTTCTCCAGCCGTCTGAATATGAACCTTCGGGAAGACAAGGGGTATACCTACGGCGCTTACACATTCTTCACCAGTCGAAGAGGAACCGGTGCGTTTGTTGCCTATTCGGCGGTACAAACCCAATCGACCAAGGAATCAGTGGCAGAAATGGTAAGAGAATTCCGGGATATTGTCGGCAGTCGCCCGGTAAGCGATGTTGAGATGCAAACCAATAGAGAGTTTTTGATCCGAAGTTTGCCTCAAGAATTTCAGTCTGTTGCAGCTATTGCGTCCCATCTGGACACGCTTGTCCAGAACGGTCTGCCAATCGACTACTGGAACAAATATATGGACCAGTTGGCTTCGGTCGATGTCCCGATGGTCAATGCTAAGGCGAAAGAATATCTTCACCCGGATAACCTGATCATCGTGATTTCGGGTGATCGGGCAAAGATCGAGGAGGGACTGCGCGGACTGGGGATTGGGGAAGTCGTCATTGTGCCTAAAGCACTGCACTGACCAGAAACGAATGAGATTGAAAAAGGCGAGTGGTTACCCACTCGCCTTTGTTATTTGCACAGAATTGCGCTCTTACACTTTGACCTTTTGCAGTTCCAAACGGTGCTTGCCGTTGATCTCCGGGACTTTCATTGGGTACTGACTGGAGAAGCAGCCGTGGCAGAAGCCTGCTTTGGGGAGTGACGGCATCGCCAGCATGCCATCCAGTGACAAGTAACGAAGCGAATCGACTCCGAGGTACTTTTCAATCTCTTCAAGCGACTTATTGGCCGCGATCAGTTCCGCACGAGTCGGCATGTCGATCCCAAAAAAGCAGGGGGAGATGATAGGCGGGGAAGAGACCCGGAAATGTACTTCCTTGGCACCGGCATCACGAATCATCTGAACCATCTTTTTGGAGGTCGTGCCGCGAACGATAGAGTCATCGACAACAATGACCCGTTTCCCATTGAGTACACCGCGAACCGGGTTGAATTTGACGCGGACATCGAGATCGCGAATGTGTTGCTCCGGATCGATAAAGGTGCGCCCCACGTAATGGTTGCGAATCAATCCGATCTCAAACGGGATACCGGATTCTTCGGCATAGCCGAGGGTCGCGGTGTTGGCCGAATCGGGGATACCGATAACGATATCTGCTTCGACCGGGTGTTCGCGAGCCAGTTGGCGACCAAGGCGACGGCGGATCTTATCGACATTCTCGCCGAAGACTTTTGAATCGGGACGCGAGAAGTAGATGTATTCAAAAATGCAGTGGGCCGGTTTGGCTGCCTTCATAGGGTAATGCGATTTCATGCCGTCGCGGGTGATCTCCAGCACTTCGCCAGGCTCGATGTCCCGGATATATTCGCCACCGATGATGTCAAACGCGCAGGTTTCGGAGGCGACCACCATTGCACCGTTGAACTTGCCAAGCGCCAACGGGCGGAAGCCGTGCGGGTCACGTGCGGCAATGAGCGAATTTTCGGTCATGAAGAGAAGCGAGAAGGCCCCCTTGATGATCGACAACGCGTCGCAGATGCGAGCGAGCGTATTTGCCTTCTTCGACGTGGCCGTAAGATGAAGGATGATCTCAGTGTCCGAGGTGGTCTGGAAAATCGAGCCCTTGGCATCGAGCTTAGAGCGAAGCTCCAGCGAATTGGTCAGGTTGCCATTGTGGGCGACCGCGAGATACTTGTTCCTGTTAGTGATCAGGAAAGGCTGAATATTGATGAGTGAGGACGCACCGGTCGTGCTGTAACGGACATGGCCGAGCGCAATATCCCCGGTCAGTTTCTTGAGATTGGCTTTTTCGGCGAAGACTTCGGCGACCTGCCCCATACCTTTGTGCAGGTGTACCTTGCCGCTATCGACCGTAATGATTCCGGCGGATTCCTGGCCGCGATGTTGAAGGGCATAGAGTCCGAGGTAGGCGAGTTCGGCCGCATCGGCATTGCCGACGATTCCGAAGATACCGCATTGGTCGTGAATTACATCTTCCAGCATATCGACAGAAGTCCTCCGTCCGAAAAAAGGAAACCGCTAAGCTATTGCCGGTCAGTTCAAATGTCAACCGAATTCGCCGGCTTACCCAGCCAGGGCGGGAATATGTGAAAAACGCTGCAGGAACGACTTTGTGCCCACCCGGGTGTGCATTTCCTGAACAGCGAAAAGACTGGATAAGTCACTGCAAATACGATATGTTTCGCCTGTACTTCAGATTTACTGCGTAATAGAGATTTCGGGAGAAATCGAGCATTCCGTTTGCTCAACAGGGTGTTGGGCAGATACCAAACTATGGAAGACCGCGCACAACACAGATTCGACATCCTCAGGCAACTGGCTATTGCCGGTTACCGGGGGGAAGATTTCCGTCCGACCGCCGAAATGGCGCTTCGTCAGGCGGCCGATCTGGTTGGGCTTCAGGCGGCGGCGCTTTATCTCTGGAACGACTCCCGGGCGATCACTCTGGCGGTTTCTCATGCCGATTCTATCCAGGCACAGGAGACACTGACCTCCCTCGAAGAGAGCTTATTTGCCGGCCTCCGTAAGGACCGTCAGCTTCTGGCGGCCTACATGAGTTTTGGAGGGAATCCACCGTTTCAGACATTTACGCTTCCGATCCGGTTTGGGGAATCGATGTTGGGAGCGGTGATCGGGATACAAGAGGGGGACCATCGGCTGGTCTCTGAGGATATGTTTCTTGAGGCGGTTTGTGCGGCATTGTCGCTATACGTGGTGGCAGGTCAGGCCGGACTGGCGAAAGCCGCGACAAATGACCTGATCGCCAAAGAGCGGTTAGGAGCAGTGCTCCAGACCGCGGTGACAGTCAATCATGAGATCAACAACCCGCTCACCGCTATTCTGGGCAATATCCAACTGTTGCTGATGAAGCGGAAAGATCTGGATGAAGAGCTGGTCAGCAAACTAAAGACGGTTGAAGAAGCCGCACTTAAGATCAAGGATGTAACCCAGCGACTCCTCCGCATCACCTCGGCACGTTCTGTAGACTATGCCGAGGGGACCTCGATGCTTGATATCTCCGACGATCCCGATTCCAAATAGCCTAATTCTTCAGTATCCAGTCCACCAGCGCCTGCATCGCGGCCGGATTATCGTTGATGATATCGGTGCCGTGGGCATCACCATCAAAGATCATCAGGGTGCAGTGATCCGGATTTAATGACGCCATCTCCCGAACAGATTTGTACGAGTATTCGTCGCTGGAAGAGGCGACCAGCAGGATCTTTCCTTTGAATGCCATGATCGCATCAGCCGGTTCCAGGCCACGGTAGTTGAGTCCGGGGGAGAGGAGGATCATGCGCTGAATTTCGGGCATTTCCTCAGTCAGCAGAGCCGCGGTGTTGGCGCCAATGGATGCGCCGATGAGGATGAGGTTGGAGGTACCTTTCAGGGCGTCTGCAATGTCAGCTGGATACTTGGCGAATTCGGTCTCCGTCATAGATTCCCAGCTCAGTGTAGCTTCTCCACGCTTGACCGAGCATCCATGGCCGCGCATGTCGAAGATCCGCCAGGTAGGGAGACTGAAATTTACCGAGTCTGTTCGTTTGCTCAACTCGGTTAGGCTGTCTTTCAGCGGGAAAAAACTATCACGCGTATGCCCCATCATCGGCAGGCAGACAAACGTACTGGCGGCTTTTCCGGAACGACCGAAGGTGGTGGAGCAGATGACGAGCGAATCTCGGGCGACCGATTTCATCTCAGTCTGTGTGACCTTCATCACGGGCGTCTGGGAAAAGCCAACACTGCATGCGATTATGAGAATGATCGCCAAGTACGCTTTCATGTTTCCACCTCAGTCCTTTGTGGTCACCAAAGAGAAAGCGGCGATCACCAGATCACCGCTTGATTTCAGAACAGATACTCGCTTAGAGGTAGGTCTCGGAGACCTCTTTCAGTTTTGCTGACAATTCGGTCGCATGAATCTTGTAGTTCTCCATGTCCTTCTTGTCACAACAGTCTTTCATCAGGGCAGCGAGCTTGTACACCCGGGCCAATTCTTTGACCATGGCTTCCTGCTGTCCCTTCACTTCTGCTGGAATAGTAGATTCGTTCAATGCCGTGACCTTGGTCACCAGCGTTTCGGTCGAGCCGATGATCCCATCCATGTTCTTGTTTGGGATATGCTGTTCGACGATGATCCCGGCGGTCATGATGGCACCCTCCAGTTCAGGGTAGGAGAAGGGAGAGAGCATATGGGCGGTATTTTCAAATTCTTCGTGAACTGACGGCATGAGCACGTAGCAGGAATCCTTGAGGCCAGCTTTGGCTGCTCCGGCGAAGTCCTTGACCAATTGGGCGAATTTCTCGCGATGGTTCAGAAAGGCTGCCTTGCGAGCAACGCTCTTCATAGTCGGTTGGATATCGGCGATTCCTTTGAAGAGCGAGTCAAATTTCGGACCGGCGGCAACCAGTGCATCGAGATCCTTGGCCGGGTAGGCGGAATGCCAGGTAGGAGCCATCACCTCGTGAAACGCACCAAACGCCTCAAATCCTTGTTTGGCGGCCTGATCGGATGGGCAGACATGGGCCAGGTTCTTCGGCCAAGGCCAGAGTTGTGAGCATCAGGAGAAGAACGAGTGAGGAGAAAAGTCGCATTGTGTGTGCTCCTGGTACGATATGGTTAAATAACATTTGTTTCATGAGTTACGTCGGCTCCGGTGAACCGAGTCGGGCTCAATGGCGAGATATCGATGGTCGGCTTTTCGCCGCACAGGATCTCGGCCGTCACCAGACCGGCCGCCGGGGCGTGCATGAACCCGTGCCCGGAGAACCCGGTGACATGGAACATACCGCCAACCTCGGCATCGTGGCCGATGATCGCCTGGTGATCCGGAGTAGTCTCATAGAGACCGGCCCACTGATTAGCGATCTCCGCGGTTTCGAGTTGCGGGATCCGATCGAGTGCTTTTTCGATGATCGTGTCGACATAGTCTGGGTCAGTGGAGACATCAAATCCCGGCTTTACTGATTTGTCTGCCCAGCCAAGAAGCAGGCCCTTCGATTCCTTGTGGAAATAGAGCCCGGACTTGACATCGACGACCATCGGGAAGAACGGTTGTACAAAATCAAGTTCGCCGGTGGTGACGCACATCCGTTTGTACGGTTCGACTTTGACATCAGCTCCTGCAAGCTTTCCGATCTCGCCGGCCCATGCGCCTGCACAGTTGATAACCCAGGGAGTCTGAATTTCGCCTTTGGACGTGCGAACGGAAGTCAGCTTGTCGCCCGATTTACCAAAACCGGTTACATCGCATTCCAGTTCAACGTCGACCCCCATCTTCCGGATTGCCGACTCATAGCCGCGCAGAAATTCAGACGGGTCACCAAGACCATCATCATGGCAGAACGTGCCAAGTTGGATATCATCGAGCCGGACATGAGGAGCGTATTGCACTATCTCGCTGGGCTTGAGCAACTGGACATTGAGGCCGAGGGAACGTTGTAGTTCATAATGCTTGGTATAGGTTTTGACATCAGCATCATCCGACAAGAGGAAGAGGTAGCCGACCTGGTCAAAGAGAGCTTGGAACCGGTCTCTTCCTTGAAATTGGCAAACATCTTCTCGGAGAGCATCGACATTTCTATATTGGTCTTTGTTGAGAACTGGGCGCGAATTCCTCCGGCCGCTTTGGTGGTTGAACCAGCGCCAGTGAATGGCTCCTTTTCGACCAAGACGACCTGACCGAATTTCTTCCTGGCAAGATAGAATGCAACGGCGACTCCGATGATCCCTCCGCCTATTACAACCGCATCTGCTTTAGTCCGCATGTCACTACCTCAAACAACAATCGTCGTACGTGAAGATTTTCACTAAGGTAGGAAATAGGCGACTATTGTCAAGGGGATTCACCGAGCTTTCGGTGAAGGGGAAAACACAGCTCTCGGAGTTACGGCGTCATGTTGGTTGTCAGGTTGTCGTTCCAACTTATAGAAAGACAACGAGGTAGTGGGGGTCTGCGAAATACCAAAAGAAGAGAACATGGTAGATTGCAGTCGCTGATAGCCGAAATGTTGACTTATCTGGCTGGCTATAAGTGTCGAGGTCGACCGTTGCCCATTTTCCAACAATTCTCTACCTTGGCGACATGTCGACCTACCCCCGACTGCGAACCGATCTGGTCGCCGTTCCATCGGAAGTGGACGGCAGTACCGTCTATACGGTCAGAGACCCGATCACGGGGCGTTACTTCCGACTTCGCGAGCCGGAGTACTGGCTGATTCAACAACTTGATGGGGAAACCTCACCCTCGACGATTTCCACCCGCTTTCAAGAGAAGTTCCAGATGAATATTGGCGCCGAGGCGGTTGAGCAGTTCGTCAAAGCACTCGAGCAGCTCTATTTTCTGGATGACGGTCGCAGTGAAGTTGAGGTCGCCAAGGCGGCACGAGAATCGAAGCGCAAGCAATCGCTGGCGGCACGTTTGCTGTTTATCAAAGTGAAGGGGTATGATCCTTCCCAATTCATTGAGCGGTTGTTTCAGTATTATCGGCCTTTCCATCGACCACTCTGGTTCTTGCTGCAGTTTGCTGTGATCATGCTGGGCATGTACCTGTTGCGCGCACACTTTTCCAATTTCGCGCTCCGTCTCCCCGAGCTATTTAATATTGGCTCGATCGTTACCATCGTGGCCGCCCTGTTTCTGATGATCACGTTGCATGAGTTCGCCCATGCGCTGGTCTGTCGGTATCATGGCGGCAAAGTGCGGGAGATGGGCCTTTTGCTGATGTACTTTCAGCCCTGTTTTTATTGTGACGTGTCCGATGCCTGGCTTTTCAAAGAGAAGTCGCAGCGACTGGCGGTCACCTGGGCAGGCCCGTACTTTCAGTTCTTTTTTCTCGCGGTAGCAGTGATCGTCTGGCGAGTGACGGTCCCCGGAACGGGGATCAGCGAGTTTGCCCGGATCTGTGCGATCGTTTCCTGGGTCAATTTCCTGTTCAATTTTAATCCGCTGATCAAGCTGGATGGGTACTATCTCCTTTCAGACTGGCTCGAGATTCCCAACCTTCGCCAGCGGTCCTTTGGCTATTTAGGGAATGTGCTGAAACGTCATCTGCTCGGCTGGCCGATAGAGCGTGTGACCGTCACACCGCGACAGCGGAAAATCTTTCTCATTTACGCGCTGTTGGCGTTTGTTTATTCGGCCGGTCTGATTGTCTACGTCATTTGGCTGGTGGGCGAATTCCTGATCGCAAAATGGGGTGGTACCGGATTCCTGTTGTTGGTGGCAGTGCTGGCAGTTATCTTCAAACAGCCGGCGGCCGAGGCCGCCAGAGGGACACGGCAACATCTCATCTATATGAAACGACTACTGCACCAACCGATTCGACTGACCATCTACAGCCTACTTCTACTGGCGGTAATATTCGTGGGTGGGTTCGTCAACTTCCCACACCGGGTAGTGGGAGATGTGGTGGTCCAGCCAATGTCCGAATTCAGCCTTTCCACAAGCAGCGATGGTCTGCTGGAGACATTTCTCCGGCATGGCGGTGCCAATCCAGAGAAAAAGACCTCGATTCTGAAACTGATCACCCAGGATGTCGGCGCGTTTCCGGTCACCCCCAGAGTGAAAGAGGGGCAGACGGTCAAGATCGGTGACACGCTGGCGGTCATTGCCTCCAATACGGTGGATAAGGACCTCCAGGGTGCCCGTAGTGACCTGCAGAGGCTCCAGGACCAGTTGACGGTCCTTCGCACACAGCCGAAGCGGGAGGAGATCGCTGCCGCCCAGGCGGACGTTCGGGCGGCTCAGGCGACCTATGATCAGTCGCTCCGAGATCTCAACCGGATCAAAGAGCTGGCAGAGCGTGACTTGGTGGCGGCCAACCAGCTTGAGTCAGTCAGATCATCTGCAGATGTCGCCAAGGCCTCGCTGGAGAATAAGAAGTCATATCTGGCGTTGCTCAAGTCACCGCCGCGCCCGCAGGATGAGGCGATCATCCAGCGGGATATTGAGAAGCAAATGAGCCGGATCGCATTTTTCGAGGCCCAATTGGGAGCCCAGGTGATCCTGAGCCCGATTGATGGCTTGGTATCAGTCACTCGCCATTCAGATGCTCTTCTGACGGTTGCTGATAACAATGTGGTCGAGCTTTTGGTGCCGGTGTCCGATTTCGATCTCAACCTCGTCCAAACGGGTCAACCAGTGCGGGTCAAGGTGCGGTCCTTTCCGGACAGGCTCTTTTACGGGACGGTCGTGCGAGTGCCCAAGATCTCCAACGAGGAGGGAGTGGCTATGCAATTCCCGGTCGCGGTGGCGGTTTTTAACGCGGCGGGGAGCCTGAATCCCGGCATGACCGGCTATGCGAAGATCGAAGTGGGGGAACGTACTCTACTGGAACGTGCGATTCGGAAGGCAATGTCGGTCGTGCGTGTGGAATTCTGGTCCTGGTGGCTTTGGTAAGCGCTTTCGGACTGAACTAAGTCGGGGTGTTTCTCGTCCGTGTGATAATCGGAGTTTTTAGGGCGACGATTGGCGTGCGAAACGACTGTGTGTGAAGGGATTATCTTTCCCGGATGCGGAAAAGATTTCCAACCGGCTGACAGGTTTTGACAGTGGGGACGGGCAATGTGGAGTGTATCACACTCTATTCCCCTTGACGGAATGCGGCATTCGATTATATTAAATTCAAAGGCAACTAAAAAAACAGCTGATTTGCACGCATGAAAAACCTCCAACTAGTGGAGGGCTCTTAATAACATGTTAAAGGAGGTGATTCAATGGTGAATTACAAACTGAACGTTGAAGTCCTCGAGACTCGTATCGCTCCGGCTGGCATCAGCCTCGGCGGCCAGTAATCGTATTGGTTCGTGAGCATTCGAGCTTACCGAAGGGCAGGGTGACCTGCCCTTTGCTTTTGTCCCAAAACTTGTCCCAGCCGCCGAATTTCTGATACCAAGAATCTCACCATTCGTTTTTCCTGAAACAACGACCGATCCCGGTCGCATGTAGTACCATCGGCAATCCCCTTTACGATCTGAAGGGCTTGCCGGTAATTCGCATATGCCTGTTCAATATTCCCATTGCTGGATTCGATCATCCCAAGTAGCGTGATAGCATGGGTATGTTCCGGCATCAGGCCGAATGTGCGGGATTCGTCACGGTTTTGGATCGCCAAGTTTCGAGCTTTAGCCAAATCACCGCGCTGGAGCATTAGTTCTATAAGGACGTTGATCAGTCGCGGCCGCTCGATGTAGTGGGGGATCTGTTCGCTCAATTCGGCGAGTCGAGGGAGTAGCTGTTGTGCGTCGTCCAACTGTCCGGCTTCGAGTAGCGCTTCAGCGCGATTGTAAAGGGCGACAAGTAGATCAGTCGATTTGCCACATTCTTTTGCCAACGCAGTAGTTTGCTCGTATCTCTGAGGGTCTGGATCGATCCTGCTGCGCAACATCTCCGCGGCGAGTTGCAGCGGCTTGACATTCTGTGCAATGGCGACACTGAGAGCCGCATGTGTCAGCTCCAGCGCTTGCTCGCGATCATTAAGCATCAAACGATACATCGCTTTGGTCAACGGGATCTGAACGTTCCACTGCAGGTCCTCGACATGCTGCATAAGAGACTCGATCTTCTCCAGGCACTCCACGAATTCCCTGGGCTTGCCCAGGCGCATTTGCACCTGGGAAAGCGAGTGCTGGAAAGCGATCTGATGCGGCCGATGGTTCAGTTCGACCGCGAGAGCGAGACCCTGATTCAGAAACTTAAGGGCGTCGCGCAAATGTCCAGCCTCGAGCAGAACCATAGTTAGGTTCTCAAGATTGTAGAGAATCTCCTTTTGGCTGCCTATTCGCTGATTGATCTCCAGCGATTCCTGCAATTGCTCGATGCCGCGGTCGTACATGCCACGAAGGTAACTGAGATAGCCGAGATTGTTGAGAGTACGAGCGATCTCGCCGGCATCGCCAAGTTCCTTCTTGAGTTCGAGAGATTTCTCCAGGAGAAATGTGCCACGTGTAAGGTTGCCGACCAGACAGTAGACTGAGCCCATGTTTGAAAGGGTTGAAGCAACCTCGGTCGGGGCATTCAGGCGACGCTGTATACGCAAGGCGGAGCGATAGTAGCGAAGGGTGTTCCCCAGGTCTCCGGCGTAGAAGTAGGCGTTACCGATGTTGTTATAGGTCCTGGAGAGTTCAAACTCCTCGCCCATCTGCTGGTAGATTGTCACTGCCTGGTTGAGGGCGTCGAGGCCGGATTTGGAATCCTGTTTCATTTTGTAGAGGTCACCAAGATCGCGATATGTCTCGGCTAGAAGCTTGTCAGGGGAGAGATCGCGATAGAGTGCGACCAGACTCTGATAGGTCGCCAGAGCATCGTCAACTTCGCCGGTCTCTTTCTGGATGTCTCCGCGGAGCATCAGCAATTCCCTTACCTGTGCGATTTTGCCGGTAAGGGCGGCAAAGTCCAAAACCGAGTTGAGGCAGAAGATCGCTTCTTTGGCCCGATGTTCTCCGCGTAAGAGTGAAGCGGCCTGATAGGCACAACGGTCCGCGGATTCAAGGTCTCCTGCCCGCAAGTAAAGTTGCGTGGCAGAAGCGTGGCGATTTTCGCGCTCAGCCAATGGAGCGGCCCGCAAGGCAAACCTCTTGATGGTTGACGGGCGCAGCAGGGGGAGAAGCAAGCTGGTGAGCGCATTGGTAGAGTCCGTGTTGGTTGCGGCATCACACACAGCGGTTCGCTTTTCTCGCAGACTTCTCCGGCTGAATTGTTCGAGTTCAAGTCTCCTGAGGCGGTTAGGCCAATAGACATTTCCGGAAAGTGCCGGACCATTTTCGGTGATCGAGACAATCCCCTTGCGGAAATTCGACTCGAGAGTCAGTCTCAGGCGAGACGGTGACTTTGCCGTGATCATCTCAAGTTGCCTGGTCTGTTTCGTCGAAAGACCGGGGAGAGAATTCATCATCACCTGATATTCTGATGCCGCTTCAAGCAGGTATTTCGGCCGCAATAGCTTCTCAAATGGATAAGTGGCGCCTGCTGCACGCAGCGAGCGGCAGACCGCTAATGCCGTCTGTGGACGCTGATCGGCTGATTTGCTGAGGAGCGAAGTGACCAGATCGGCCAGCGGTTTCGAGACTGACGGCGCCAATTGATCGAGAGGGAGTGGTTCTTCCTCGCGGACGCGCGCATTGATCAGCATCGGGTCGGTCTCGGACCCAATGAACGGGTGCTTGCCGGTCAACATCTGGTAGGCGATAACACCGAGCGCAAACAGGTCGGAGAGATGACTCGCCCGACTGTCGATGATCGTTTCTGGCGCCATGTAGCCGACTGTCCCGAGGCCAACCCTGACGGTGTCAGGTTCATATTCATAACGACCAAGAGAGAAATCCGAGAGCTTGGCAAAAAACAGCTTGTCGGATTTGCATCGGTCAAGTTCGACGGGAAGGAAGATATTCTGCGGTTTCAGGTCGCCATGGATAATCTTGAGCTGACGCAGATACTCGAGGTCGGCTGCGACTGCGGAAAGCAGATTGAGGGCTAGGGCGAGGTCGGTTATCCGTCCGAGTTGATCGAGGGTTTTGCCTTCGCAGATCTCGAGTAACAAGTAGTCGGTGGAATCGTCAGGTCCGTTCAGGATACGAACGAGGCCGGGAAACCGTCGTGTGCCGATAAGGGAAAGCTCGCGCGAGGCGAGCAGGTGGAAGTCGATCCCGGGCTCAGGGACCGGGAGCGGGCGTTTCAGGGCGGCTTCGCGTCCGGACGTGCCGACGCGAACGCGGAAGACTTCGGCAGTCCCCCCACGGCCGAGCCGCTCCATCAAGTGGAAGCGTGACTCGTCACCGGACTGCTTCATTGCCCCTTATTTGGCTTTCCTGGGCTGGACTCGCGGAAGGACCAGCTTGAAGATCGTTCCTTCGCCTTCTTTCGAACTGACGAGCAATTCGCCGCCATGTTGTTCGACGATCTTGCGGCAGTTGTAGAGGCCGAGTCCATGACCATGCTTTTTGGTCGTGAAATGCAGGTTGAACAGCTTGCCGAGCGTTTCTTCGGTCATCCCGACGCCGTTGTCGGAGATCTCGATAGAGAGGCGCTCCTGCACGCGGTCATAGCCGGCGCAGATGCTGATCTGACGCTTGAATTCCTTGCCGTCCGACTGATTGCGCACAGCATGTTCTTCAATGGCATCCGCGGCGTTGTTTAGCAGGTTCATTAGTACCTGCTGTACCTGACCGACATCGATCTCCACCGACGGGATCTCGGTGGCGAGATCGAGCGTGAAGTGGATGAGTTTGAAGCGCGGTTGCACGCGGAGCGAGAAGAGCAGGTCGTCCACCAGGTGGCGGATATCGTAACTGATATATTCCGGCTCCGGCTTGGAGAAGTCCATCAGGCTGTCGACAAATCGCTTGATCTTAAAAATGTTCTCGGTGATCGACTTGGAGTTGAACTTCACCTTGTCGAACTTCTCGCGATCGATATTGAGCGAAAGCAGTTCGGCGTTGTTCGAGATGATGGAGAGGTAGTTGTTCAACTCGTGGGCGACCGAGGCGGCCATTTCGCCGCGCGCGACCAGCTTCTCAGAGAGAATCACATATTTCTCCATCAGGACTTTCTCGGTGACATCTTCGATCGCCATGTTGATACCATCGGTACCATCTGGCAGCTCGGAGACCGGCGAGATCTTGATGGAAAGGACTTTCTCCATGTAGCCGGTATTGTGGAAATAGCGCGGGTCGGCGTATTCCTGCTTGGCGGCCAGGGAATCGGTGATCATCTTCTTCCAGCGAAGTTGCTCACCCTCGGGGAGACGGTCGACAAAGACCGTCGGGAGGCTGCCTTCGCCTACTACCACCACGCTGTCGCGATTGAGGTCGAAGATCTCAAGGGCAACCGGGTTGATGGTGGCAATACATCCTTTGGCGTTCAGTACCACGATTCCGGTCGGTGTATTTTTGACCACGGATTCGTGGTATCTTTTCATCGTGTAAAGGGAGTGGTACATCGCGGCGTTGTGCAACGCGTTGGAGACCAACTGGCCATAGAATTCAAAGAGATAGAGGTCCGACTTGAGAAACATGCCGGCCTGATTGGTATTATCCACGTAGATGACGCCGATCACCTTGCCCTTGACGGTCAAGGGAACGCACATGATCGAGCGGAGGTGCAACTCAACGACCGACTGCTGCTGAGCATAGCGGTCATCCTGCAAAGCGTCGGAAGTATAGACCGACTTACCGGTCCGGGCGACCTGGTTGGTGATCGAGGAGGAGATACGGAAGTCTTCCTCCATCATCTGTTCGCGGCAGAGATTGTAAGCGGACTTGACCTGGAGTTCGCCCTTGTCGTCGAGCAACATGATCAATCCGCGCTCGGCATGCATCAACTCGATCGCCTGCTGCATAACCATCTGCAGGACGTCATCAAGGTTGAGGGATGCATTGATGGCGAGCGAGACCTGGAGCAGCGCCTTGAGGTCGGTCATGCGAACGGAGGCGCCATCCGCATCCTGTTCCGCGGAAAGCCGAGGATTATTCTCGGCGACCCGATCCAGCGTTTGTTCCAGTTCATCGAACAGGTCGACAACAACTTTGCCACTGTCACTCTGGGCAGGAGTCGTCATAGTCATCGTGTTCGAAACCTTGGACGTGACGTACTTGTACGTCTTTTCGTCTTCATTCTGTTTCATAGTCATAGCGTTGCAGGCTCCTGTAACTCTCACTTAATATCGGACAAAACCGGAGACTGCTTAATGGGTGGACAGTGACAAATTCTGTCCTAAACTATCGTTTCACTTGAACTTTGAGCTATTACGGCCCAGCAGTTTGAATCAGGCTGTACCGGAAAAGCACTTACGCAATCGGAGGATTGTTGAGGGACGAAACAGAGGGAATACGTCGGGTCGTCGACTTTCAGTTAACTGGCTGTTTTGTATGCGATTAGGGTCGGCCTGCGACTAAAAAACGTGTTCAAGACGGACGAAAATACGGGGGTTTCTGTCGGTAACACTATCCAGCCGACGGGCGACCGAAACCCGAACATCATCGCCAAAGTAGAGGGCGCCGCCGATCGAGTGGCGCACCTCAATATTTTCGTCATTTGGTCCATGATAGCCGATTTGTCCCATATCCCAAAGTACGCTCACGGCGACATCGGTGCGGGGGAAGGTGTACCTTAGCTCCGAATTGATCATCCAGAACCTGCTCCCCATCAACTCTTTATGGCGGTAACCGTGGAGCGTACCTAGTCCGCCGAGGTAGAAGGTCCGATGGATCGGGATATCGCCCTCGCTCCCACCGATCATCCCCCGAAGCAGGAGAATGCTATAATGAGAGATCATTTGGTAACGTCGAAGGGAGGCGACAAACCGCGAGAAGTCGTAGTCCGAGGAGAAATCAGGAGATGATATCTCTCCGGAGAGAGTAAATGCCCAAGCCGAGGCGGAGAACGGATCGTTGTTTCGATTGTCGAATCCTAGCGAACCATAAACTGACGCGATCTTCCCGGTATCGATCGCCGCCGCTCCCTCTGTAAGGAGTTCGGTGGGAACGGTGGTGAAGTTCTCGGAGAAGCGTTTGTCACCGCCGAAAACGGACCAGAGGTTTCGATTGGCAGGGAGCCAGTTGGTTTCTCCGGAACGGAACCCAAGTGTTACCATCGTGTTTTTGATCGGCCGAGCCTTGGCATAGATAGAGCCACCGATCTCTTCATAGTAGTCTTTGAAGTCTTCAGTGACGGTCAGCGCATAGACGGTGTTTTCGCGATCGGAGAGGAGCCAGTCATCATCGGAGAGAAGATCGCGGTGTCCTTCAAGACCGATCGTAATGCCGTGTTTCTTTTCGATGGTCTGCTCGATCCCTCCTTTTACGCGCCAACTTGACGAGGCAAAGGCATAGCCCGCAGAGGCCCAGATCGAGGGGAGCATGGAGTCTGTGTCCTGGAAGCGGGCCGAGAGATTCGGATTGGCACCATCGACCCGATTAAAGACGAAGAACGGCTGGTAACTGAATTCGGTTAACCCACGGTTTAGGCGATGGCGGCGAAAGACCTTTTCTTCGGTGCCATTATAGGTATTGCCGTAGACTGAGGCTTTTCGTTCGACCGAAATACCACCACCAATGGTGGCGACATCGCCGCGAATCACCGCGGCCTGACCGATCGTGACTGTTCCAAACAGCGATACGACATCTTTGTTCACTTCGCCATCGACCCTGATATCACCAGTGACGGAGAAGACCATACCGCGAACAAATTCACCGCCGGCAATAGTGATCACTTCGGCGGCGGAGAAGCGATTTCCCCTCCGCTTCTGAGCGACTGGGTCTGTGGAGGAGGCGGATGTCATGAACTGAATGATCACCGCTTCGGACGAGTCGATGATCTGGAGGTCCGTAATGCGATCGTAGGAGAGAATTGAGTCGCCAATATGTACACCGCTATTATCGAACAGGGGTTTCCCCTTGATGGCCACATTCCCTGAGGTCACGGTAAGGTCGCGGCGGTCAAACTTCTGGCTTTGGGCGGACTCAGGAAGACGCACAGCGATATGGTCTTTGGTATAAAGGACTGAGAAGTACGGCTGACGATGGGGAGTGACGCTGACCTCCTTATATTCCTTGGCCTCGGCCGCCACTGAAGCAGTAGCAAGGAGAAGGGTCGAGAGCAGAATGTACAGGCCAGTCAGAAGCGGTCGCCGCATGTATCCTCCGGGTTTGCCAGACATTGAATGATGTCGGTAAGGGCAAGTCAAGCTTAAGTTATTCGCGGTAATATCGTGAACCTGGGACATACCTGTTGTACACATGCCGAGGAGGCGGCGACCGATAGTGTCTTGTCTATCGGCGGAATCTGGCCTGATAGTCGGCCAGTGCCCGGATATGGGATTCGAAGGCTATTTCAGAGGGGAGCGCGGAAAATGGGAAAAAGCGGACATCGAGTGCATCGTCATTGGCCTGCATGGTTCCGCCAAGAATGTCTGCCAGATAGAGGATCAAAACGGCATTGGAGCGGGGGTCATCGGTACCGGTATAGATCTCGAAGAGCGAAGTGAGTTTGATCGTCAGTCCGGTCTCTTCGCCAACTTCGCGGACAGCGGTAGCGCTGGGGTGTTCGTTCCATTCCATAAACCCGGCGGGGAGGCACCACCAACCAATGCGGGGTGGATGGGCGCGCTTGACCAGAAGAACCTGGTCATTCTGCACTATCACAGCGCCGGCGGCCGGAACCGGATTCTGATAGAACACGTAGCCGCACAGATCATCAGGACAATAGAGACGGACACGCCCTTCTTTGTCACCCTTTTCTAGAGTCTTTCCGCAGAGGGGGCAGAAGCGAAAGCCACAGAACTGGTTTTTGCGGGCAAAGAGCTTTTCGGGGTCAAACTGATCGTGCTTACTGGACATTGGCAATAGCACCATTGGCGCGCATTTTGAGTGCGATGATCGTGGTGTCATCCTGCGGTGGCGAGGATGGGTCAAACGCGCGAACATCAGACATCAGCATTTCGACCAGTTTTGACGGTTCATGATGTCGATTGTCGCGGACGAAATTGCGGATCCGTTCTTCACCGTATTCCACACCGTCAGCGTCCATAGCCTCAGAAAGTCCGTCGGTGAAGAAGAACAACAGGTCGCCTTCCTTCAGCGGTACCGATGCTGAGGTGAACTCCAGGAATGGAAAAGCGCCGACAATCGGGCCGCCGGTCTGGAGCAATTCCATGCCGCCATCCTTGCGAACGAGAATGGGATAGTTATGCCCGGCATTAGCGTAAGTGAAAGTTCCACAGGTGGTGTCAAGTTCGCCGTAAAAGAGAGTAACATACTTCTCGGATGACGTCGAAAGAGCTACCTGTTTGTTGACGTTCTTGAGCATCATCGGGATCGGGTTGCCGTTGTTGATCTCACTGCGGATCATCGCCTGGATCTGCGCAATCATCAGGGCGGCAGGCATCCCTTTACCGGAGGCATCGGCAATGACCATACCCCAGCGAGTGTCCCCTTTTATCGGGATAAAGTCGTAGAAGTCCCCTCCGACCGTCCGCGAAGGGATAGACTGGGCATGGATGATGGAGCACTCCAATTGCGGCGGACTGGCTGGCAGCAGGTCGAGCTGAATCTGCCGCGCCATGGTGACTTCTTCCTGCAAACGCATCCGTTCCAGCGATTCGACATACAGGCGGGCGTTGGTCAGTGCAGATACCATTTGGTTGGAGAGCACACCCAATAAGTTGAAGTCTTCTGAGGAGTAGCGATAGCCCGCCGCCTTGTTGGTCAGAGCCAGGAAGCCGAGCAGGTGCTTTGCGTCCTTCATCGGCAAGATCAGTTTGACCTTCCGCTCTTTGAGGAAGTCCGCCAATTGTGAGTCGGTCTCATACTGCGAAAGTGAGCCGAAGTGGGTTGGTGCGTCAAGCAGGTTGATACCGCGGAGCATCAGGTCTTCTCGCTGTATAACCACTCGATTGGCGTTGTCCTCGCTCGGCAGAATCGCGTATTCGCCGATCGAGTCGTCATACAGAATGAAGTAGACATTTTCCACCAGCAGCGCGGTCTTGAGCGTTTCATCGATCGTCTGGCGCAGTTGCCTCGGGTCGAACATCGAGATCACCTGGCGGGAGAAACGCTCGATGACATTTCGGTAGTCCGAACGAGTGCGCATGAACATCGAACGAATGACATTATCCACCCAGCTTGCGATCGGCTGAAAGAGGAGCAGGATCAAAGCGAGAAAAACATAGCTGATGACCTGTGCCCTATCACCAAAGAGGGGGACCAGCATCGTCTGCGATTTAACTCCGATAACGATATACCCACCGACTAGCAGTGCCGAGGCAAGCGTGTAAATGAACGATTGCCGGAAGATGAGTTGAACATCGAGGAACTGGTATCGAATAATGGCAAAGGCGAGGACACCCGCGGCCAGCACCAATCCGATCACCAGGATGGCCGAGTTGAACTGGGCTGGGACATAGCGATCGAAAAAGAGGTGGGAGAGAGTGGCGGCAAGGAAAAATCCCAGGCCGAGTCGCAAAGACCAGAGGACTATGCGCGTCTGGCTGACCAGGCGCGGTTCCTTGAGGAAACGGTGCCCGGTTTCCATGAAGTAGATCGCGGCAACCACATACAGCAGGTTGATGGAGTCGAAGATCACCTGCTCGTATGAGCGTATGACGTTCACCATCTGCAGAACGGAGGTGAACAGGTAACTGAATGGTGACAGGACGATGGTGGTGAAGCCTTCGCGAGTCGGATCAAGCTTGACCATCTCCATCAACTTATTGATGTCACCAAAGAAAAGCATGATGATGAGATGCATCGCCTGGGGGACGAAAATCAGCGTGCGGAGTCGGGTGCTGCGGAACTCCCGCATCCGATCGACCGGAAATAGCCAGGCAAAGATCAGCAGGGTCGGGAAAAACATCTCCCAGAGAGTGTGGACCTGATAGAGGGCTCGCCGGTTGAAGTCCGGGTCGGCATCGGGGCCAGTTGTGATGATGGAGCCAAGGGCGAGGAAGACGGGTCCCAGTCCGGCAAAAAAGAGCATCGCTCCGGTCGCCCGATTTATCCGGTTGACAAAGTTGTCCCGGGTAATGGTGATCGCCAGAAAGATGAGGAATCCACCAGCCGCAAAGTTGGCCAGGGTTATGAGCGTTTCACTACTCATCGTTGCCGTACGGAATCAGTTCTGCCTATATGGCCTTCGTTATCACAATGGTGGTGCCGGTTTTTTCGGCGGAGATCTCCACCTTATCCATGAGTGCCCGGACAATGAAGATGCCGCGCCCTACCTCTTTGAGCAGGTTGTCATCTTCGATCGGGTTTTCGATGACTTCAGGGTTGAATCCGTCCCCCTGATCGGCCACCGAGATCCGGACGCTGGAGTTTTCGCGCGAAATTCTGACTGTGACCTGCTTGTCGGGAGCGGATCGATTGCCATGTAACATGGCATTGTTGACCAGCTCCGAGACCGAGATGGCAATATCGGCGATCACCGATTCCGGTGCGCCATAGCCGCGGAGCGTCCCTTCGATGAACAGGTCAACATCAGCGAGGTGCTCGGTGTTGGACGGTACGATGATGGTGTCGCCTGTGATGATTGGTTTTTGCATGCTCTGCCGACTCCAAAAAAACAGGCAGACATCTGCACGCCTACCTGTCTCGTATGATGAATGGTTACTTTTTCCTGCGGTTGATCACTTAAACGTCTTGATCGCTTCGTCGACGGTGTCGTAGGCTTCAAAGACCGACACCAGCTTGGTGATGGTCAGAAGCGATTGGATCTTGTCGGTCACGTTGGCAAGCTTGAGCATGCCATCGTTGTTGCGAAGCGTGGTATACCCGGAGATGAGGATACCCAGACCGGTGGAGTTCATCCAGTCGACCTGGGAGAGATCAACGACGACTCGTTTCATATCCTGTTTGATGTACTCGTAGAGCTTATCATGGAGCAGGCTGGCGTCCGGCCCCCCCATGATCTTCCCTTTAGGTTCGAGAACGACAACGCCGTCCTGGACACGGTCGGTCAATTTCATGGTAACAGTCTCCGATGCTGAATCATCATCATTTACGATCTGCCGGGGGAGGAGTTGCCGCCCATCGGCGTCCGAACTCGCCTGTGCGAGCTAAGTCTTTAATTAGCTTGTCATTGTGGGGGAAGTCAAGGGGAAAGATGGACCGAGTTAAGATGAAGCTGATAATGGAGGTATGGCAATCGGCAAAGGACGCTAAAGCAAAGCCAGGAACTGCTCTTCGTCCAGTATCGCAACCCCCAGCGATTTAGCATTCTCCAGCTTCGAACCGGCATCAGCACCACACAGCAGGTAGTCGGTCTTCTTGGAGACTGAACCGCTGACTTTGCCGCCGTTTTCTTCGATCATCTTCTTGAAGTCATCGCGCGGGCGAGAAAGCGTACCGGTAATAACGAATGTTTTCCCGGCAAAGGTCGTTGAGCGAACGGCAGTTTTGTGAGTGGGGAACCTAACCCCCCCCTCGGCCATCCGGCGAAGCATTTCGCGATTGTGCGCGCTCTGGAAGAACTGGAAGATGTTCTGGGCGATTATCGGGCCGATCCCTTCGATCTGCTGAAGTTGCTCCAGGCTCGCGGAGGTCAGAGTGTCCATTGAGCCGAGGGCCGAGGCGAGGAGTTTGGCAACTGTTTCGCCGACTCCAATGATTCCAAGCGAATAGATGATGCGGGGAAGGTCGGTTGTGCGTGAACGGTTTATAGCCTCCAACAAATTGTCAGCTTTTTTGTCGCCAAAGAGGTCAAGCGTCAGGAGCTGCTCTTTGGTCAGGAAGAAGATATCGGCCGGGTTCTTCACGAGATTGTTAGCGATAAGCTGGCGAGCCAGTTTTTCTCCGAGCCCTTCGATATCAAAGCCGCCTTTGGAGGCAAAGTGGGTGATATGCCCCTCGAGTTGGGCAGGGCAGCCGGCATTAAGGCAGCGCCAGGCGGCTTCGCCCTCGGGACGGACAATCGGATCGCCGCAGGATGGGCAATTTGTCGGGAAAACGATCGGTTTAGTCGATTTCGGACGCTTCTCGGGGATGACTTCGATAACTTCAGGGATAACATCGCCTGCCCGACGGATGCGGACTGTGTCGCCGATACGGGCATCGAGCCGCTGGAGTTCGTCCTCGTTATGGAGGGAGGCATTGGAGACAACCACGCCGGAGACACGGACTGGCTTTAGTTGGGCGACTGGGGTGACCACACCGGTACGACCGACCGAAAAGAGAACGCCCTCTAATGTGGTTTCGGCTATTTCGGCTGTGAATTTCCAGGCAACCGCCCACCGCGGGGCACGGGAGACCTGACCGAGAGTGGCCTGTTGGGCAAAGCTGTCGACCTTGACGACCATGCCGTCTATGTCATAGTCGAGCTTTGGGCGAATCTGGTCAATGTGGGAGAATTGTTGTTCAACTCCGTCGACTCCGGAAACCAGGCTGATATGCTCGTTGACGAGGAAGCCCTCGGCCTTGAGCAGTCTCATCACTTCTGACTGACGGGTGATGCGGGGAGAGAGCTATCGGCAATACCATAGGCGTAAAAGAGAAGTGGCCGGGAGGCGGTGATTTTCGGATCAAGCTGTCGAAGCGAACCGGCCGCGCCATTGCGCGTGTTAGCGAGAGGGGCGATCCCCTGTTCTTCGAGGCGGGCATTGAGTTTCACCCAGGCAGAACGTCGCATTATCACTTCACCGCGAATTTCCAAAAGCGGGTACTTCTTTGCAGTCGCCGATGAAAGGCGGAGCGGGATATTGCGAATAGTGCGAAGATTGGCAGTGATCCCCTCGCCGGTCATGCCATCGCCGCGAGTAGAGCCAAGGGTGAAGAGGCCATCCTCATAGATCAATTCAACTGCGAGACCGTCAAGTTTTGGCTCGGTGACATACGAAATATCCGCCTCAGTGCCGAGCCCTTCATGTACACGGCGGTCAAAATCGCGGAACTCATCTGGTGTCGTCACTTTCTGAAGTGACAACATCTGGATACGGTGCGGAACTGATTGAAACTTCTTGGATGGTGTGGCACCAACCCGTTGAGAAGGAGAGTCGAGTGTCACCAGCTCAGGGTACTGCTTTTCGATTTCTACCAAGCGGTCAAAAAGCTTGTCGAAAGCGGCGTCGGAAATTGAGGGAGCATCGAGGACGTAATAGCGATGATTGTGTTCCTCAATCTCCTGCTTGAGTTTTGCGTATTCGGTGAGAGTTGATTTGGGCGCGGCCATGGGACAAATAACAGCTCAACATCGGGGCTTGTCAATCACAAGAGTGAGTGCGATAGGGACAGGTCAGCCAGTGGGTTTCCCTTTGGCGGCCAGTTCGTTGCGGAATGCGGCGATCTCCTGACCGGCGAGGTCATCAACAATGTCTGTGATAGTGATTGAACGAAGGCAATCTTCAGCGGTTGTCTGGATGATCACTGAGTTGGAGAGGCGGAAAGCACGCGCGACCGGGGACGATTCAAAAGTGATGGTGAGTGACGAGCGATCGGAGGTAGTGGAAAGGAATGGGTCTGGTATTTGACGGCGGAAATCGAGGCAGTGGATATCGGCGAAACCGATGCTGGTGGGGAGATCAAGGTTGTCGATGACATGCCATGTATGGCGCGCAGCATTGATCTCGAGGAAAAGGAGACGGCCGGCGATATCAAAATCGAGCCGGCAGTTCGGAGCTTCAAGATAGGAGAAAAAGTGCCCCTTCTCGGTGACGGTTTCGAGCTGGAGATAGAGTGAGTCTTCCTCTAGTTGATAAAAGCCCCGGCCTTGCAGAAATAGATCGGTCGGGGCTGAGATACGGAGTCGGATGCCGGGGTCGGCCATGTTACTTGAGCTCCTTCAGGCGCTCTTTTGACTGCTTCGCCTCGAGGGTGGCCGGGAATTTATCAATGACCTCCTGAAAACGCTTTTTTGCCTCCGACTTCTTGTCCATCTCCTGGAAGCACCGTCCAATCTTGTAGATTGCGCGGGAAGTGAAGTCTGATTTGGGATACGCACTCAGGAATGTCTCGAATTGGGGGACGGCCTCGGAGAATTTCGATTGTGAAAAGAGTCCCTCGCCAATCCAATACTGGGCATCGCCAATCGAAACATGAGTGGAGCAGGAGGTGATGTAAGCCCTGAGAGCAAGTATGGCATCGTCATACTTCCGTTCTCTCAACAGGCGACGGCAGACTCGAATGACTGGGTACAGGCATGATCTGCAGCGGCAACATCGGCGGCTTGATTCTGGGTCCGCTGTGTCCGAAGGCGATTGATCTCGGTCAGAAGCGTGTTGTAGTTTTCCAAAAGGTACGATAACTGCACTTGCAGTTCATCGTTCAGGTTATTGATGCTGGAGACTATCTGCTGGTCGGATTGGATGTTCAATTGAGCCAGTGAATCGAGATGCCTCAGAGCGATGTTCGCAGAGTCGTTCTGAGCCTTCAGTATGGCGATATCTGCGCGGATATCGGAGACATCGCGCTTGGTGGCGACACATCCGGCAAGGGAGATAAGCAAAACCGCCATCACGAGGACGGCGGTCACCATGTTTTGCCGAGCTTGCATGAAAAGCTCCTTTCACACAGGGAGATTGGTTACTTGATCTCCTTGATACGATCCTTTGACTGCTCGGCCTCAAGCGTATTCGGGAACTGGTCGACGATCTGTTGGAAGATCTTCTTGGCATCGGCCTTCTGTCCCAATTCCTGCTTGGAGCGAGCTAATTTGTACATTGCCCGGCCGGCGTTAACCGATTTGGGATAATTTTTTAGCATACCCTCAAACTCGGTAATTGCGTCCTGATACCGTTCGAGCGAGTATTGACACTCACCGATCCAGTAGTGTGCGTTGGCCACCGACTGATGGCGAGGACACTTGGTCAGGTAGTCGCGGAACCCGCTGATAGCCTTTTCATACTCACCCTTGCGAACGAGAATGAAAGCATCATCGTACGACTGGTCGCAGGCGGCCGAATTCGGTTCGGTTGTTGCGCCAGGTGAACTGGACGGTTGCTCCTGGACTACCGGTTTCTGACGGAGACGGGAGATCTCACGCATCAAGTCGTTGTAGTTCTGGAGCAAGGAGGCGAGCTGCTCGCGCAGGTCATCCACCGAGGTCGAAACCTCGTTGCGCAACCGCGTGTCAGCTTCGGTGCTCTGGGCGATAAGCGAATCCATGCGTGCCACAGAGCGCTGGGTCGATGCGGTCTGCTGTTCGATCCGTTCCAGGCGAACATCGAGATCTTCGATATCACGCTTGGTGACGCAGCCAGAGCCGATCAGCCCGATGAAGAGAACCGCCATCACAAGGATGGCGGCTCCAATTCGACTGGTATTGGTCATACCGGGTAATTCCATGTAGTTACTTCGAAATGATCTTAAATTCGCAGCGACGGTTCTGCGACCAGGCGGATTCATCCGAACCCGACACTGCCGGTCGTTCTTCACCATAGCTGATCACCGAGACACGATTGGCCGCGATGCCGAGACCATTCAAATACTCCATGCAGGCGCGGGCGCGTTTTTCGCCAAGCGACAAGTTGTATTCGACAGTGCCGCGTTCATCGCAATGACCTTCGATGCGGACGATGACATCCGGGAACTGCTTCAGCAGACCGGCGTTGGCATCGAGAGCAGACTTGCCGTCAGAGCGAAGGTTGTACTTGTCGAAATCGAAGTAGACGGTCTGGAATTGTGATTCCGAGATCATCGGCTTGTCGTCGACAACGGGCGGCTTGATGTCTTCCTTAGGCTGTTCGGTCGGCGGCTGAACCGGCGGAGTTTCTGTGTTCGTCGGCTTGGGTTTTGGGGGACAGCCGAAGAGCATAAAAGCGGCCGCGAGAATCATGAGGACAAGAGAGATGCGCTTCATATTTCTATTTCCCTCCGAGGTGGAAAGTTAATGTTTCAGTCCAAAATCGTAGTGTCTATGAAAGTAACCGGGACAGATTGGGCGGTCAATAAAAAAACGGGAAAATAATGACTATTATTTCGTTGCACTGATTGCACTTGCGCATTTTTTGCGCCCGGCTGACCTGCGAGTCCTGCCCGGACTACACTTCTTCGAAAGCTTATACTCCAAAACTAGCGCATTGGTCCCCAAGTGGGGTTTGTACAGTCGCCCGTGCGGGTCAGACGTCGCTGATTGCGACCGCTGATATCCGCCGTAAAGAGATCTCCGGTCCCGAGACGGGTGGACGAGAAGATGATATGCTTCCCATCCGGAGAGAAGTGGGGGTTCTCATTGGTGCCGAGGTCGGTCAGAATGCGATAGCCCTCGCCGGAAGTATCTATTGAGGCGAGGTCAAATCGCCCACGGGGAGTACGACTTACGAAAGTCACTCGGTTCCCCTTGGCGGACCAGATCGGCGAATCATTGTAGTCCCCCTCCGGGGTCAACCGACGAACATTCGCCCCAAAGATGTCCATCATATAGACCTGCGGCGAGCCGGAACGATCCGAAGTGAAGGCGATCATCTTGCCATCGGGTGACCAGGTTGGGGAAGTGTCAATTGAGCGGTGATTGGTCAGCCGTCGCACGACATTTCCCTGACGGTCCAGCAGGTAGATCTCCGAGTTACCGTCTTTGGAGAGAACGCAGGCAATCAAGCTCCCATCGGGCGAGATGGCGGGGGCGGCGACGATGCCGGGAAACCCGGCAACTTTGGTCGGTTTGCCACCATCGACAGACGTGCGATAAAGGTGTGGTTCACCCCCTAAGTAGCTGGTGAAATAGACCTCGGAGCCATCGGGAGAGAAAGTCGGCGACAGGTTGATCGTACCGGTCTTGGTTATCTGGCGTTCGTTGGCCCCATCGTAATCGGCAACAAATATCTCTTTGGCTTTCCCTATTTTTCGAATGTAGGCGATTTGTGTCAGAAAAGGACCCTGATCGCCGGTAAGCGTGCGGACGATCTCGTTTGAAGCGAGGTGTGCGACCGTTCGCCAGGCGAAGCGGTCGTTTTCGATAGTCCCTTTGGAGATCTCCTGTTCCGGAGAAGTGTCATACAGGCGCCAGATGAGGCGGAATTTGGATCCCAAGAATTCGGCTTCGAGTCGCACCAGATAATCCGCTCCGAGGCGTGCCCATCCGAGCATATCGAGCTCAGTGATCTCGTAGGTGCGAAGGTAAAAGCTGTCGATCATCACGATATCAAGTTCGCCATAGAAGTCGATATCTCGCTGTATCACGCCAGTCGCATATTGCATGATGGTTGAATCGGCGGCGGAGATATAGGTGGTGCCGACATATTTCATCTCCTCAACACCGACTTGTCGGGGCTTGACGTTGCTTGTGGAGATTGTGTCAAAGCGGCGCTGATTGAAATCTTCTTGGGCAAACACTCCGCTAGACAGGATTACGAGTAACGAAGCAACAAGAAATGTAATTAAACGAACTGACATATTACCTCGGTTCATACTTGAAGGGGACAGTAAAGCCGACTATCTCATCGGCGAATTCGCGGGGGAGTGGTGGAAACGGATTGGATCGTTCGACCGCGTTCACACAGGCCTCATCAAAGAGATCAGAGCCGGACGATTGTTCGACACTGACTTCCATCACTCGACCGGAGCGGAGGACCTGGAAGGAGAGGAGACAAACCAACGTCCCCTCAGCATCGACGGGGTTACGCCAGTTGGATGCGATCTTGTTGAAGGCTTGGTCAAACCAATAGGGATAATCGAAATTGCTGTTGTCGACCGTCGCTCCGGCAAAGGGGGAGCCGGCGGAAGTAGCGTCTGTCTCGATCTCTTTTTCCTGATAATCTTTGGCGAGGGCGGCGGCTTCTTCTTCGGGGCGGACACCGCGCTTTTTCGGCTTTGGTTTTTCAGTCTTCTTCTTCGCGGTTTTGGTCGGTATTGCCTTGGAATTAGCGGCGGGTTTGGCGACTGGCTGTGGTTGCGTTATTGCCTGACTGGGAGCGGTAGCGGCCGGTTTTTGCGCAGGCATTCCCAGGGTAGTGGATCGGACGGAGATCTTGATGACATCATCCGGGTCGATCTTCCCCTGTCCAAATGGCATAGAGATGACCGTGGCGGCGATCACCAATACGTGGAGAAGGACTGAGAGGATGATGTCGCGCTTCACGATTACCTCTTGGTGGTCGCTTTGCGCTGGCGTTCGGACTGACCGGTCACCAGACCGATATCTTCGACTCCGGCAGCTTTCACCCGACCGATCACGTCAATAGCGAATCCGTAGGCGACAGATGAATCACCGCGAATGAAAACGGACTTGGTACCTTTGGCAGCCATCTCTTTCTTGAGTGCTTCTTCGAAGCTTTCGAGTTTCGACCAGACGTCATTGATATAAATGCCGCCTTTGCGATCAATGGAGATGACCACGCCATCGGCATCCTGATCCACCGGTGCGGCATTGGTCTTGGGGAGATTAACATCGATCCCCGACTGAAGTAACGGGGCGGAGATCATGAAGATGATCAACAACACCAGGACAACATCAACCAGATTGGCGATATTGATGTCTGCCATTTGGTGGTATCCACGCTTGGGGGGGCGACGCATCAGAGCGCTTCCTTCTTGGCACGGGCGAGGAATTCGAGAATGAATCCGGAAGCGGCGTCATGCAGGAACTTGGTTTTGCTGTTGGCCCAGTTGAATCCGATTACCGCCGGAATAGCGGCGCCGAGTCCGACGATGGTGGCAAGGAGCGCTTCGGCAATGCCGGGAGCGACAACCGCGAGTGAGGCGGAGCCTCGCTCACCGATAGACCAGAAAGAATCCATGATCCCAACGACGGTTCCCAACAGACCCAGGAATGGCGCCGAGCTTGATGTAGTGGCGAGGTAAACGACCAGACGTTCGAGTTTACCCATTTCCTCGGTCATGGTTTTTTCCATGGTCATTTCGAGGATGTCGAATTCTTTGTCGGTCAGGTTTTTCGCCTGGTGATTGGGGTTCCCCGAACCGCTCAGGGCGATCAGGGATGCGAGTTCATCGGTGCCGGCGCGGTAGATACCGGCCAGGGGAGAGCGGTGATGATTTTTGGCGGCGGCCATCACCTCGTCCAAACGTCGCGCATGCCGGAAGAATTGAAGGAATTTCTCGGTATCGCGGTCGACCGACTTGAATTGTCGCCACTTGTGAAAAATGACTATCCAGGAGATGATAGACATGGTCAGGAGGATGGCCAGAATGACTAAACCAAAGGTGGATGAGTCCTGGACGATCTTCCAGACGGAGCCTTGCAGGATGATTGGGCCAAGAGTGTGAATCATAGCGATTTATACACAATTCTGCGGTAAAAGTTTGCATTTTAGTGGCTTAGCGCTAGCGCCGCCCTGTTCGCGGAGCAAGCTACGCCCCATTATATGAGAGGTCAACTAAAACCAAGCAAATGCCCGATCTGCTCCTGATTGTTTACACTTGACCGGGGACAAACTTCCCGGCTTTTTCACTGCCGGACTTACTTGTACCGAGGAGAGCAGATGAAACGGATCAGCCTGGCCGCCCTGTTATTGATGCTTGCGCTGGGAGCGGGATGCGGAACCAAAGAGGATAAAGAAGTGGATACCCCTGCGGGACATCCCGATGAACTGCGGGATTCGACACGTCTTGACCCAGCAGTTGACAGCACCAAACCTGTTGATAGCACTAATGCGACGGGTGGGGAAGCTGCGCGACCAAAGAAGAAATACCGCTTCAGCAGTTGATATATGGACTGCCTCTAAATGAAAAAGGGATCTCGTGTGAGATCCCTTTGTGATATTCGCAGAAGCGATCACCCCTCGATCATTTCGACATTGGCGCGCGGAACAATGGCCCGTTTGCCGTCATCGAATTCAACCTCAAGAATACGTGCCTTTGACTCTGATTCCAGAATCTGGAGCGGAGCGGGGAGATCGGTTACTTTGCCGAGTTGGCCGAAATACGGGTGGCGAATAACACGTATCGGCGAACCGATCTTGAGTCCTTCGACCGGAATTTCGCTTTTCGCCTGCTTTGGGTCGATCTGAGATGCCGCCGGGATCACTACTTCGGGGCGAATCACGCCGGCGCGGATCTGAGTTGCGCCGTTGATGCAGGCCATCTGCCCCTCGTGGCGCTTGAGAAGCTCAAACGTCTTCAGAGCCATGTTAATCTGACCAAACCCCTCGGTCACGACCAAAGTTGTGATAGTATCTTCGGAGCCGGTGATAGCGACGCCAATGTCGTAGCCGAGGAAGTCGCGAAGATCCTTGTCATCAAAGCCCCCGACAACAATGCCGCGAACGCCGATCTGGATCGCTTTGCGTAAGGCGGCGGCCGTCACCAGAGAGCCACCGACAATGATGTGACCTTTGTGGGCTTCGTTAATCAGATTGTCGGAAAGGACAGTTTTGTTGTCAGCAGTGACCACTTTGAGCGGACCATGGGTTTCGCCGCCGATGCCAAAGATTCCCTGCACAAACCCGGCGATGCAAGTGACCACGACACCTTCACGGGGAAGAACCTCGGTCACTTCACCCATAACATACGCTTTCACCTCGACAGGTGTGGGCAAACCCCTCTGCAGAACCTGGCCGGTGATGTGCGAGACGGACTCGATAGTGCCCTCGATGGTAGCTTCACACTTGTTTCCACCCAGAAACTTGAGACCAAAAAGCGGCTTCGACTGAGCGACCGGTTCACCAGCCTTGATCTGGTCACCGGGCTTTTTCAGCATGACGGTTTCCAGGTCTTCTGGCGGGATCCCCATCTTGTTGGCGACGTTAAGCGGCACAACCGCACCGGGAAGCAGGGTCCTGGCCACCACCGTATCCGGGGTGACTTTGTCTCCGAGTTTGACCAGCACATCTCCCTTGAGCGGAAGGATGCGGTGCTTACGGATGACCAGTTGGTCGGTTACTTTGAGTCCGGGTGTATACGCGTGGCCCATTGGGGTCCTTTCATCTCACGATTGCCGTTGTCTTTTTTTGCGTCGGGCGGCCAGGGCAATGATCAATATGACGACTACCGCGCCAGAGGTAGGCGCCCAAATAGCGGTCTTACTGCCCTTAGACTCCGTTGCTTTACTGATCTTGTCTGGGTCAGCGATCTTACTGGTCTCACGCGGAATGACCGACTGCACGTTTTCCGTCGTAAATGACGCCACTACTGAACTGAGGACCGGCAGGTTGAGGGAGAAAGCGGAGTCGGTTGCGTAGTAGAAGTAGTTCGCAATCCCGCCCTCATAGAAATGCATGACGAGCAAGGTAGCTTTCCCGCCGGATGCCGAGTCGGCTTCTTCGGACAGCACAGCGGCAGTCTTAGAACTCGGGTCCCATGCGATCTTGCCGTACGAGAGATTGTTCAGCAGAGTGGCGGAAGGTTTGATCTCGCGGGGTTTCTCGAAAGTATCTTCGAACCCGACGATGATCGAGTCGATCTGCTTGTCGGTCAGCCCCGGAAGAGTGTCGACTGTCAGGATGAAGTAGCTGTCGTGATACCACGGTTCAGAGGCAGTAGGCGCGAAAACAGCTTCGTAATCAAGCGTGCGCCGACGAGCTCCTGCCTGGCGAAGGTACGCATCGACAGTCAGGTAATCTATCTGTTTCCACTCGGCCGGATACGAGATGTAGAACTTGCCGCGAAAACTGACGAAATTTTCGGCCAGCAGGGAACCAGACAGAAGCAGGATCGAGAGACTGAGTAGGACTCTTCGAATCATTGATTCTCCCACTTTCCCGTTACTTCCCCGGGATCTCGGGGTAAATGTTAAGGTCGGTCATCCAGGTACGGAGATATTTAACGCGTTCATCCTCGGTCAATGACGAGAGGTCGAACGGCCGACCGCGGCCATCGAGAATGATCCCGACCACACCGCCGTGCAGTTCGCGTTCGACTTTGGCGCCTTTGCCTGCGCCGAGGTCGTAGTTGCGTTCCGGTTCGAAGGTTGCTTTGACAACTTTCGGGAGGCCGTTTTCCTGTATGCCGAGCGGGATCAGTTTCATTTCGAGATGGTTGAGCGTGCCGGAGACAGTGCCTTCGGGAAGCTCGATACTATATTTCATCACCGGGCCGGGTTTCTTGACTGTGCCGACGGGGGCAACACAGGTGCCGAGGTGAATGAGGCAGTCTTTTTCGAATACTTCAGTCGCGGCTTTCGGCTGGACTTCAGTCAAGACACCAAGCTGCGGCATCATGAAGATCGAGTCGACCGCGAGGCGGGTGACACCTTCGGGAAGGAAGGAGTCGATCATCATGAGGGCCGACTGCGAACGGCGCGGGGCATGCGAAAGTACACCGCCGGAGCCGATGAGCATATTCAGCGACATCATATTGACGATTGTCGCACCGGAGGCTGACTGCTCAAATGCGTCGGCGATCGTCCGCTGCTGCTGGACGCCTTTGAGGACGGTCGCGAAATTCTTGTGTTGGACGAACGCCAATCGGAGCGCTTCGCGCGCGATCGCCTGTTCGAAGATCAGTTCCTCGAGCGACTGCGGGATAGTGGTCGGGCGGATCATCTTGTTTTTGACGCGATTGCGCAGGTCGCGTTCATCCATCTTAAACGGCACCCAGCGCATCACCATCGGCAAGGTAGCCTCGGCAAAGACGTTGGAGATGGAATAGGACATACCGAGGTTAGCCGAGACGGTTCGGTTGAAGACCGGAGTTTTTGAGTCCGGGCGGAATACGGAGAAAACGTCCGTGGTCGCGCCGCCGATATCAACGCCGACCGCCTCTATATTGTAAATGTCAGCAATGGTCTGAATAATGAGTCCGACAGCGCCGGGGGTTGGCATGATCGGGGCATCAGCCCAGGACATCAGCTTCTTGTATCCCGGGGCCTGCGCCATCACGTGCTCCATGAATAACTCATGAATCTCTTCGCGGGCCGGGCCGAGGTTCTCTCGTTCAAGAACCGGGCGGAGATTGTCGACTACGCGAAGATCTACTTTGTCGGAGAGCGCTTCTTTGACTGCTTCGCGTGCGTCTTTGTTGCCTGCGTAGATGATCGGCAATTTGTAGCCAGTACCGAGGCGAGGGCGCGGGTCGGCTGCGGAGACCAATTCGGCGATCTCTACCACGTGTGTGGTTGTGCCGCCGTCAATACCACCGGAGAGCAGGATCATATCAGGGCGAAGGTGTCGAATACGTTCGATCTGTTGGTGGGGGAGGCGCCTGTCGTTGGAAGCGATCACATCCATCACAATTGCCCCGGCGCCAAGGGCGGCACGTTCCGCGGATTCCGCGGTCATTGAACGAACCACGCCAGCCACCATCATCTGCAAGCCGCCGCCGGCCGAGGAAGTCGAGATGTAGACGTCGGTTCCCACATTTCCCTTAGCGGGTGAGATGAATCGTCCCTGTTCATCGAGGATTTTGCGGCCGGACAGTTCTTCGAGTTCGTTCACGGCGTTGAGGACACCCATGGTGACGTCCTCGAATGGGGCTTCGACCGTAGTGGGTGCTTCGCCTCGGCTCAAAAGGCGATACTCGCCATTCACGAATTCGATAAGAATGGCTTTGGTGGTGGTGGAGCCGCAGTCGGTCGCGACAATGACTTTGATATCTTCAGGTTTTGCGAACTTAGCCATGAAATGGTCCGTCACCCTTTCGTAATTCCCTGCTATATGCTTAGGCTGCAATGCGATATCTGGCCCGTGTGGCAGTGCAGGCGGTGCTTTAGGCGGCCATTATAATACGAAGCACCCATGATGTAAAGCGATTTTCCCTTTCCGCCAATGGCTTAGAGGGGAGGCCCGAGGATTTTGCATTCACACAGCGGGAGTGAATCATGTGAGCACCGACAGGGTCATGTGACTGATGTAACATATTGCCAGTAAACCACTAGGCAATATGTGAAATCGATTTTCTCCTTGACTTGGAGCTCCGTGAAAAATAGATTCAGACCCAAGCCGCCGGTTGCGGCTCTTTCCGACATCGTTCGCCCAAGTACTGGTTTCTACCGGGAATTGACTTGATACGAAGCGGCTTACGAACGTCCTAGACAGCAGAGGATCGATACACACGGCGTAGGACCGATTACACAGAGCTTGGGACTAGACCATTGACTTTGCCGAAGACTCATTTCGACCACCTGTCTTATATTGTGGTCGTTTTTGTTGCCGCATTTTGCTTAAACCAGACTATCGTGAGTCCGGTTTTTGCCCAGTCTGCTGCGGTGACGGATACAGCCCAGATCATCGCTGAAATAGCCGCTCCTCCGTCAGAATTCATCCCCCCTGCACCACAGAACGTCATAGTCTCAGACAATCCCAATGACGATGGTCATGCGATTTTGATCAGGTGGGATTCGGTGGCGACCGACCAGGCTGGGTTGGTTGACCGGTACGAGATCTGGCGTGCGGCGGCAAGTAACGGCACAGCCGGCGAGTTCACGAATTTAGGCGATGTCGCCATGGGGACATACGTTTTCCGTGATGGTCAGGCCAACGAGGGTCAGTCCTACTATTACAAAGTGTATGCGGTCAATGATTCGGCCGCGAATGGTTCACCCGTCTGGGCATTGACGGCGGAATCCGAGATCGCCGGACCGGGAACGCCAGTCGCTCAGTGGTTTGACATGCAACGGATTAACGTGTTTGTCGGCGTGTTGCTGCTCTGCGCATTTATCATATTCTACATTATGCAGGCCCGTTCGGGGAAAACGCTGTTCATCCGCAAGATCGCCGGACTTGAGGCGGTTGATGAAGCCGTGGGCCGTGCGACTGAGATGGGGAGGAAGATCTACTTCATTCCCGGATCGCAGGATATGGATCAAGTTCAGACAATTGCCGGTATCACTATACTTGGTCGCGTCGCTGAAATGGCGGCGCAATACGAGACGAAATTGGATGTGCCGGTTTCGCGTTCACTGGTGATGGTGACCGCGCGCGAAGTGGTCAAAGAGGCGTATGCCAAAGCCGGACGGCCCGACTCGTTTCAGGAAGATCAGGTCCATTACCTGACTGACGATCAGTTTGGCTATGCCGCGGCGATCGACGGCATGGTGGTGCGTGAGAAGCCGGCCACTATCTTTATGATGGGGCTGTTTTATGCCGAGTCGCTGATCTTAGCGGAGACGGGGAATTCGGTCGGGGCGATCCAGATCGCCGGAACGGGTGAGCCATCCCAATTGCCGTTCTTTGTAGCCGCCTGCGATTACACTTTGATCGGTGAAGAACTGTTTGCGGCCTCGGCCTACTTGTCGCGAGAGCCGCGACAACTGGGGTCGTTAAAGGGGCAGGATGTCGGAAAGGGGCTGATCCTGGTGGCGATCATCATAGGGATACTGCTCGAGACCTTTGAAATCTGGGATTTCTCCAGTCTATTCACGGTGATACAATAGTTATGCGCAGAGAGATCCCCCTCCTCATTACAGGTATCGCCGGAGTTGTTTTCGTCATTCAGTATTTCATTCCTCACTTTCCATTCAATCGTCTCAGCAACTGGTTCTCGGACTGGTTTTCGATCGTATCCGCCTGCGCTATCTGGCTTGGCGCGCTAAACCTGATCAAGATCTCGGTGGAGAAGATCGCATACAAGCGGCACGACTGGGGATATTCGATCATTGTAGTCGGCTGTTTCCTGCTCATGCTATTTTTTGGATTCATCCATTGGCAGGACTCGCGTGAACCGGGTCTGCCGTTCATCTGGATGTATGATTACGTCTACACACCGCTGTCGGCGACGATGTTTGCTATCCTGGCATTTTTTGTCGGTTCGGCATCCTATCGTGCATTTAGGGCGCGCAATCTGGAGGCGACCTTGCTGTTGTTGGCGGCCTTTTTTGTGATGCTTGGGCGCGTACCTGTGGGGGACGTATTGACCGGGTTCCTTCCCGAGCAATTCCAACTCTCGCAGGTGGCGGCCTGGATCATGAATTTCCCGAACTCCGCGGGTCAGCGCGCCATCATCATAGGGATCGCACTGGGGATCGTTTCGGCATCGTTGCGCATCATCCTTGGGATCGAGCGGTCTCATTTGGGAGGGGAGTAGCAGATGAGCCGGCGGATTATTGAGATTCTGGTGATGGCATCGATCCTGGCAGTTACGCTGATGATCTATATTGGCCGACGTAACGACTGGTTTGGGATCATTGAACTATCGACCGGAGCCTCAATTGTCGTAATACTGCTGTTGACGGCTGGACTTGGTTGGGTGATGGTAAGAACGATCCAGGGACATCCGGCCGAACGAAGAATGGTCTTCCTGTTTATCGGCATCGCGATCACGGTTCCGTTCTTTATGTCACTTACGCAGAAGATGTCGGTTTCGCCTGAGACCACGGAGCTAATGAACGGGCTTGAAGCGCTCCCTCCGGGTTCGCGAGTGCTGGTGACGTTCGACTACGATCCGGCATCGGCGCCGGAACTTCAGCCGATGGCGGAGTCATTCTTCCGTTACGCATTCGATCATCGGTTCAAGGTGATCATCATGGGGCTCTGGCCGCAGGGACCGACTCAGGCAAATCAGGCATTGGCAGTCGTGCTGGCGGATGAGAAATACAAGGCGATGAATCTTCAGTATGGGATCGACTATGTGAATCTCGGATTTCAGTCAGGGAACGAATTCGTTATTCAGCGGATCGGGTCCGATTTTCAGTCGATGTTCCGCGTGGATTTCAGCGGCACGCCATATGATCAGATCCCGTTAGTTAAAAATATCAAGAATTTCTCCAATATCGATTATTCGTTCAATCTGTCGGCGGGGTATCCGGGGACTCGCGAGTGGGTCCTGATCGCGGTCGACCGGTACGGCCTAAAGATGGGGGCGGGGAATACAGCGGTGCAGACGACCGGAATGTACCCATATGTACGCTCGGGGCAGTTGATCGGGATTCTGGGCGGGATGAACGGGGCGGCTGAATTCGAAGAAGCCACGGGGTATCTGGGGAAAGGGACGCGCTTCATGCTGTCTCAGTCCTTTGCTCATATGATCATCATCGTTTTCATCCTGATAGGGAATGTGGCGTACTTCATGCACGAGCGGAAGCGGAAGTAATATGCAGACTGTGGCACCAACCTTCATCGAACATCTGGCGCTCTGGGTGGCCGCGTTCCTTACGCTCGGGATCATCTCGTTTCTTTATCGTGACAATCTTTGGTACAAAGTATGTGAGTCTATCTTTGTCGGCATCTCGGCCGGCTACTGGTTTGTCATGCTGTTCTGGGATAACCTGTATGGCAAGTTCTGGCTGGGTGTTTTCCCGAATCCTGGGACGGAGCGAGCAGATGACTGGTATATGCTGTACGTTGGCGTCATTCTTGGGATCATGATGCTACTGCGACTGGTGCCGAAGATCGGCTGGTTATCGCGGTGGCCGCTGGCGTTCATTGTCGGCGCGACTGCAGGGCTGAACCTGATCATCTATTTTGCGTCGAACGTCATGGTGCAGGTCGAGGATACGGTGCGACCGTTGTTTGGGATGGGGATGTCTGCCTCATTATATGACATTGTGGGAAATATAGTCGTCGCGGTCGGGACTTTCACCTGCCTTATCTATTTTTTCTTTTCAAAAGAGCATAAAGGGGCTTTCGGAGCGACGGCCAAAGTTGGTATATTCTTTTTGATGGTGACCTTCGGGGCATCGTTCGGCTATACGGTGATGAGCCGTATGTCGCTGCTGATCGGAAGAATTGATTTCCTGCTGACCGACTGGTTGAGAATCATAGGATAGGGTTGGAACGAATGAAGATAACCGGCTGGAAGACCACTGTCATAGGAGCGCTGTTGCTGGCGCTGGCGTGGTCGTATGAGCTTTCTGCTCAGCCGCCGGTCCCCGACAGTGTACAGCTAGCCGATAGTGTGGCAATTCCCCCGCCTGCCCCAGCGACCTCTCTGGTTGCCTCCGATCATAAGTATGACGATGCATCAGCGATCGAACTGAGCTGGGTACCCTCGATTGATGACCAGCTCATGGAGGGTCGGGTTACTGGGTACAAGCTGTACCGAACATCGTCAGGTGGTCAACCGAGGATGATCGCGGAGCTTCCCGCCGGATCGAATTTCTTCCAGGATGAGTCAGTCGATGGTGACTCCAGCTATAATTACTATATCGAAGCAATTTCTGCGGGATCAGTCTCCCGATCGATCGTGACGGCCTCAATCTCTCCCGAGGCTGAATGGTTCAATTTCAATCGAAAATATCTATTCTTGATAGCCCTACTTGTTTCGGTGTCGGTTATCTATTTCATCGAAACGGCACGGCGGGGGAAAGCGCTGTTTATCCGGAAGATCGCCGGCCTCGAGGCAGTGGATGACGCTATCGGGCGTGCAACCGAGATGGGACGGCCGATCCTGTTCATTCCCGGGATCCAGGATATGGACAATCCACAGACAATCGCGGGGTTGACAATTCTCGGCCATGTTTCCCGTACGATAGCAGAGTACGACACCAAGATCACCATGCCGGTATCTCGATCGCTGGTCATGACCGCTGCGCGCGAGACGATCAAAACCTCATATATGACGGCCGGACGTCCGGATGCTTATAATGATGACATGGTCAACTACATCACGGACGAGCAGTTTGGTTATGTTGCAGCAGTTGATGGGATCATGGTACGTCAGAAACCTGCAGCCTGCTTTTATCTGGGGGCGTTTTTCGCAGAGTCATTGATCATGGCGGAGACGGGGAATTCTATCGGCGCAATTCAGATCGCCGGTACGGCGATGCCAGCCCAGTTGCCGTTTTTTGTGGCGGCCTGCGATTTCACCTTGATCGGTGAAGAGCTGTTTGCAGCATCCGCGTACCTGTCCAATGAACCTAAGCAGTTGGGTTCATTGAAAGGGCAGGATGTCGGCAAAGGGGTGGCGATGGCGGTGATTCTGATCGGAGCGGTCGCGGCGACTGCCTCGGTTGCCTGGAACAGCGAATTGGCGACCTCAGTTTTTAACTTCTTAACCTCAGTCTTCCAGACGAATTAGGCAGTCCATGAAACGACAGATCCCGCTGCTTATAACGTTTATTGTCGGTGCACTGCTGATCGTGTCGGTATTCGTACCTCCGCTTGAAGGGATGCAGGAAAACTCGACCCTATTTTTTGACATTATTGCGGTCTTTGCCTTTTTCCTGGGCGGTGGTAACCTGATCCGGATACATATGACGAAAGTTGCCCGCAAAAAAGGTGACTGGCAATATTCGATCGTCACGCTCTTCGGATTCCTGTTGATGCTTTCAAGCGGTCTGTTCAAGATCGGGAATCCGGGTGATATCGCCGCACAGGTGGACGCCGCCGGCTCCTGGTTCCAGACGATCTTCTTCTATCTGATGTCTCCGCTCAATTCAACGATGTACGCTTTGCTGGCGTTTTTTGTGGCCTCAGCATCGTACCGTGCATTCAGAGCCAAAAATCGCGAAGCAACGATTCTGCTGGTTTCAGCTTTTATCATCCTTCTGGGGCAAACGCCATTCGGCACGATGTTGACCAGTTGGATGCCGGAGAAGTTTTCGGTCCTCGAGATCCCGAATATGGCCGTCTGGGTGATGAGTTCGCCCAACCTGGCGGGACAGCGAGCGATCCTGATCGGGATTGGTCTTGGTGTGGTCGGTATGGCGCTCCGCATTATTCTTGGGATCGAACGAACCTATCTTGGGGAGGATAAGGGATGATGGCACCAATACTCCCTCTGTCGCTCTTCCAGCCAGGCGTGATCATCTCGCTGGCGGTTATCGGTCTTGGTCTTGCATACCTGCTCCGACGGACATTGCTCGGGAAAGAGGTCGACCGCAAAGTCATCTTCGCTTTCATCTTTGTCGCAGTGGCGACACCGATCCTGTTCCCGATCACGTTTGAGGTCAAGGCGACCCCCATTGCGAAAGCTCTGTTTGACAAGATCGAGAGCCTGCCGGAAGGGACCAAGATCATGATCTCATATGATTTTGATCCCGCCATGGCCCCCGAAGTCTTGCCGGCGGCAAACGCGGTGGTGCGGCACTGCATGCAGAAGAATCTTCGAGTGACGTTCATCGCGATCTGGGCGACCGGTCAGTCCCTGTTGAATCAGACCCTGCAACAAGTAGTGCGAGTGGAATTCCCCGAAAAACGGGAGGGAATCGACTGGTGTAATATTGGCTACAAGGCCGGGAACGAAGGAGTCATGAACGTGATCGTGACCAATCTTCGCAAGATGTTCCCGACCGATGTCAACAGTCGTCCGCTCGACAGCCTCGATATCCTTAATGGCATTCTGAGTTGCCGTGATTTCAAGTTGATAGTCTCATTCGGCGGTGGACAGCCAGGACCGAAAGAGTGGATTCTCTATGTCGGAGACCCGGGGAATGTGCCGATCGGTGCGGGAACCGCGGCGGTCTCCGCGCCGCAGTTATATGCCTATTATCCAAAGCAGTTGATCGGACTGTTGGGCGGAGTCAAAGGGGCTGCCGAATACGAATTTGAACTGCTCACCAAGTACCCTCGCTTCAAAGAAGTTGATGCACCAGGCATCAGGATGATGGGGCCGCAGACATTGGCGCATGTGGTGATCATTGCGTTTATCGTGCTCGGAAATATCGCGTTCATGCGCGGGCGGCGGAAAGAGGGGGACAAGTGAGCAGATTGGCCTTGATCGTGACCGCCTGCATTCTCGTGCTGTTTGCGGTAAGTTGGATAGTCAAAGGGATGCAGGCCAGTGATGCCGAGGTAGACAACTATATCCTTCGCGGATTCCTTGTCACCTGTTCGGCATTCCTGACTCTGGCGATCTTGTCGTTCCTCTATAAAGACAATCCGTTTTACAAATTCGCTGAACATCTGTATGTGGGGATATCGGCAGGGTACTGGATGTCGCAGGGGTTCTGGTCGACTATCGTCGGCAACCTGATCCCGCGACTGTCCGAGTCACTCTCCGGATTTTTCAAGCAGCCCTACAATGCAGGGGAGTGGGTCGGCGGATTCTTCTATACGAACTGGATGTATTTCATTCCGGTGATCTTCGGCATCTTATTGCTGATGCGGCTCTCATCCAAATATGGGTACATCTCGCGCTGGGCGCTAGCGTTCATTATCGGGACGACTGCTGGATTGCAGTTCATTCGATATCTGCGCTCGGATTTCATAGAGCAGATATCGTCCACGTTTGTCCCGTTGCTGGTAGACTGGCAGGGGATAGGGCATTTCTTCTCGAACTTCTCACTGTCCGCGACGGGTCAATTTGTGATGATGGTCAGTAATTGGATCATCTTCCTTGGCGTGCTCTGCGGATTGGTTTATTTCTTTTTCTCAAAAGAGCACACAGGGCTCTTTGGGAAAGCGTCACGCTTCGGCATCTGGATACTGATGGTGACGTTTGGCGCTTCATTTGGCTATACGGTGATGGGACGTGTCTCACTATTAGTGGGTCGGATCACGTTCCTGTTCCGAGATTGGTTGGGAATTACAAGCTAATGATATTGCAACCGGGAAACGGAGGAAGAATGACCTTCACACTCCGACTTGCTTTGCTTTTTCTGCTTCTGACGTGCGCCGTCGCGGCGCAAACAGACGCACCGGTGGACACTGCGACGATGGCGGATACAGCCGCTATGGCTTCGCCAGTGCCGACCTTCCCCCCACCTGCTCCAGTAACTGGGCTAACGGCAGCCGACTCGCCGGATGATCATGGTCACTCGATCATGTTGTCCTGGCAGCCATCGGCTGATGATGGTCAGGGTTCTGGTTCGGTGGTGATGTATGTGATCTATTCCAGTCTCTCACTGGATGGACCGTTCGACAGCGTGGGAAATGCGGTTTCCGGAGCCAGGTCATTTGTCCATTCAAGTGCAAAGGACAAAGAAGCGCCTGGATTCATTGCCGATCATGTCGACCGCTATTATCGCGTCGAAGCGGTTACTGCGGATCCGACTGTTCGGACAACGTCGACGACTTTTGGCCCAGTGCAATCGAGCGGCCAATGGTACAACAGTGGACGTACACCGGTGTTGTTCGCGGTGCTGATCTTTGGTGCATTGGCGCTTTATTTCCTGAATCAGGCAAAACGCGGTACGGACCTGTATGTTCGCCCACTGGGCGGCATTGAGGCGGTCGATGAAGCGATCGGACGTGCCACTGAAATGGGGAAACCGATCCTGTATGTGCTTGGATTGGGAACGGCGTCAGACATTTCGACGATCGCGTCATTTACGATTCTCGGTCGTGTGGCCAAACGCGTTGCCGAATACCAGACCCACCTGATCGTGCCGTGTTATGACCCGATCGTGATGGCGGTGGCACAGGAGACGGTCAAGGCGGCCTACATGGATGCTGGCCGACCGGACGATTACAAAGAAGACATGGTCTACTTCCTGACCAATTCGCAGTTTGGCTATGTTGGTGCGGTCAATGGGATCATGCTCCGGCAGCTCCCCGCCACTAACGTTTATATGGGCAAGTTCTACGCGGAGTCGCTGCTTCTGGCAGAGACCGGCGCGCTGGCTGGTTCGATTCAGATCGCTGGAACGGATGAGGTAGCGCAGATTCCGTTCTTTGTAGTGGCGTGCGATTACACGCTGATCGGCGAGGAGCTGTATGCGGCCTCGGCCTATCTCGGTCGTGAACCGCTTTTGCTTGGTTCGCTGAAAGCGCAGGACTACGCCAAAGCCGCTGTCATTATATTGGCCCTCGTCGGTGCAATCCTGTTGAATTTCTCCGATGGGTCAACGGGAAGCTGGCTAACGGGATTCAAGGACCTCTTTAAGGTGGCCAACTGAAGAGGAGACGGATGAGATGAAACGACAAATACCCTTATTGTTAGTGCTGGTATTCGGCCTCTTCATGGTCTTTCAATACTTTGTTCCCCATGAATCGTCTGAATTCCTCTACGAATACTTGCTCGACTGGATCACCATCATTGGTATTTTTGCCCTGGTGCTGGGGATCTGGTCTTTGTTCAAAGTGAACATGGAAAAGATCACGCAAAAGAAACCAGACCGCGGATTCTCGATAGTCCTGCTGGTCAGCTTGTTTGCGACCATGTTTTTCGGATTTTTCGCCAAGGTTGACGGGTCATGGGGACTGCACTTCAGTACCGCTGAAGGACTGCAGAGCTACATGTACCGTCACGCGTACGAGTACATCATTCGACCTATCCAATCGACGATCTTCTCGCTGCTGGCCTTCTTTATTGCGTCAGCGGCGTACCGGGCCTTCCGCGCTCGCAACGTTCTGGCAAGCCTGCTGCTGGTCGCCGCATTGATAGTGATGCTTCGCTTTAATCCATACCTCGGGTTCTTCGGTGACTATATCAGCGACGCGGCCAACTGGCTGCTGAATGTGCCAAACCTTGCCGCAAAACGAGCGATCGTTATCGGAATCGGGCTTGGCATGGTGGCGACGGCGCTGAAGGTAATTCTGGGGATTGAACGAAGCTACATGGGGAAGGGATAAGGAGGTCGAACGATGAATATATTCGAAAAAATGATGTCGATCGACCGCCGCTGGGTTTTTCTGCTGCTGGCTGTGGTAGTGATCGGAACATATGCGGTCTCATTCGAGATCCCGATCCGGGTGAACAGTGAAGTGCGAAACATTTACGAGTTCATTGACAAACTTCAACCCGGTGAGATCGTGTATTTGGGGGTCGATTACGACCCTTCAAATCAGGCAGAATTGCATCCGATGGCCTATGCGGTCATGGAGCATTGTTTCCGCAAGAAACTCAAGATCATCTTCTGCACCCTTTCGCAGTATGGTCCGGGGATGGTTGATGGCGCGATCAAGGATATCACCGATTCCATGCGAGTCGAGAAGACCTACCATGGCGTCACATATCCGGGTCGAGAACTGGTGAACGGCGAAGACTATGTCTTCCTTGGTTACAAGGCGTATTTCGCGCTGCAGATCCTGGCGATGGGCCAGAATTTCAGACTTCCATTCCCAGTGGACTATTACGGCAGACCGCTGGATGAGCGTCCGATGATGAAGGGGGTCATGAATTACAAACAGGTTGCGTGTGTGGTCGCACTTTCCGGCGGCAATATCACGGAGGCCTGGATCTCATACGGGCAGGGGAGATTCAATTTCCCGCTCGCTTTGGGGACGACCGGCGTTATGGCAGCGGATTACTATCCCTACCTCAACTCCGGACAGGTGTTTGGTTTGATGGGAGGACTGCTGGGCGCCGCGCAGTATGAGAAGCTGTCGGATAACCCTGGTCCGGCGATCGACGGGATGCGGGTGCAGGTGTTCGCTCACATCGTGATCATCGTGTTCATCATCATTGGCAATATCGGCTACTTCACTGAGCGCCGACGCAGAGCGAAGGAAGGCAGGTAATATGGATTTCGAAACATTCCTTTGGACCACCTTTGCGGCGTTTGTCACGCTGGCTATTTTCAGCTTCCTGTATAAGGACAATCCGTTCTATAAGTTTGCCGAGCATTTGATGGTCGGGACAGCAACGGGGTACTTTTCGGTGCTGCTCTGGCACAATAACCTCTATCCGAATTTGTTCCAGAAGCTGGCAGATGGAGTGTGGTGGTATCTGGTACCTGGTTTTCTGGGGCTGTTGATGTGGACTCGATTCTCAAAGAAGTACTCCTGGGTGTCGCGTTGGCCAATGGCGCTGTACATTGGTATCTCCGCTGGGCTGGCGATCCCGCTCGAAATGTCCAACCGCGTGATCAAGCAGATGCATGCAATGATGAGCGATGTCTCCTGGGGCAGTTTTTTCGGCAGCGGGATATTCGACTCTCAGTCCGGGCTGTCAGATCTGATAATCCTGATCGGTGCTTTGGCCGCGTTAGCGTATTTCTTCTTCTCTAAAGCACACACTGGTGCCTTCGGGGGATTTGCGAAATTCGGCATCTGGGTTCTGATGATCGGATTTGGAGCGTCGTTCGGGTATACCGTGATGGCGCGTATTTCACTGTTCATCGATCGCGTGCAGTTCCTGCAGAAGACCTGGATCTACAACGCCTTTGACAGCAGTGCCGCAGGTTACCACAGCGGTTATCAGGTTGCCTTCTTCGTCGTGGTATTGGCGATCTTAGCCTACATCGCGAGGGAGATTTGGGTACATTTGAGAAAACCTGAAAACATTAGTTGACAGATGTATTGAACTATCTTAGCAAGCCCATTGGCGAACTACGCCGATGGGCTTGTTTGTTTGGGGGCAGAATATTGTACTTCCTCGCTCTATTTTTGGCGGGTGGTCAACGTACTTCAGATAGTGACGTTCAACGGGATCGCAGCGGCGGCAGGATCGTACAATGAAGAGGTTTAGTTGTTGCAGGACAAGAGCCTGCTATGTAGTGGCGTCACACACGTATCAGCTTGCAGGACATGGTGTTACGCGAGTACAGTTTTTGATGGACAGCATAAGTCGAGATTTGGGTTGAAGTTATAGGAGGAAAAAATCAAGAAAACGCAAGAATTCGCTTGACATACAGGCAAATTTTTCCGTAGCTTTTCCTGTGAGAGGAACCAGGGTAGTTGCGCATTTCTAAGTGAAAGGGTAGCAACAGTAACACACAGGGAAAGTGAGGTGGGGAATGGCTCGGACTGAACGCACCGTTCAAGCCAACACCAACACCGAGTCTGGCAGCGTGCAGGGGTCGGCCATGGAAACAGACAGGCCGAAACTCTCTTCCGCTGAGGCGCGCCGTGAATATCAACGGCGTTATTATCAAATGCACAAGGAAAAGGCGAAAGAGTATCAGCGCCAGTACAACTTGACGCACAAGAAGAAACTTCGGGGAGGGCGGGGGAAATCAAATTTCTCTGCGCCGCGCGAGGTGGTCCGTTCGACCTTTAATACAGCGGACATCATGCATTCCCCGGTGGAGAAGACTGTGCGGATGCTCGAAAAGATCATTCGGGGAGAGCGGTTATTTACGATGTAGGCGCTTACGGTATTCAGGATTTGAGGCGGTCAGCATGACCAGACGCGTGCAGACCGCCTTTTCTATTGCCCCGGAGTGAGTTTTTACCTAGATTCTCCAGCACTATTTTCGGGTAACTTATTTAAGGAGCGCGTAATGGCGGTTAAGAAGGCTACTACACCGAAGAAAACGACCGGGCAGAAAGCAGCACCTAAAGCTGCACCGTCCAAGGCTAAGGGCGCCCCGATCAAAACCTATGCTGACGAGAAACATTATTACTTCTTTGGCAGCGGTCGCGCCGACGGCAATGCCACGATGAAGGATCTGTTAGGTGGTAAGGGCGCCAACCTGGCAGAGATGGCCAGTATCGGCATTCCTGTTCCACCTGGGTTTACCATCACCACCTCAGTCTGCAAGATCTATTACGAAAACGGCATGGAGATCCCTAAGCCGATCGACAAAGAGATGGAAAAGCAGATCGGCTTGATCGAACAGGCGAGCGGGATGAAGTTCGGTGATCCGAGCAATCCTCTGCTGGTGTCGGTTCGGTCCGGCGCGAAGTTCTCAATGCCGGGAATGATGGATACGATCCTGAATCTCGGGTTGAATGAAGAGACGATCGAAGGATTGTCGAAGAAAACGAACAATCCGCGATTTGCCCTGGACAACTACCGGCGCTTCATCTCGATGTTCGGCAATGTTGTGCTGGGGATCGACAAAGAATTGTTCGAAGAAGTCATCACTGAGAAAAAACATGAGCGGCGGGTCAAACAGGACAGCTCGCTTCAGGTCAATGACCTGAAAGATATCATCAAACGCTACAAGCAGATCGTCAAGCGGAAAACGGGTGAAGGATTTCCGGACGATGCCTGGCAGCAACTTCGCATGGCGAGGGATGCCGTATTCCGTTCCTGGAATAATCCGCGAGCGATCACCTATCGCCGCCTGAACAATATCCCGGCCGATCTCGGCACGGCGGTGAATATCCAGGCGATGGTCTTTGGAAATATGGGGAACAACTCCGGCACCGGAGTCGGGTTCACCCGCAATCCTTCGACTGGAACGAAAGAGTTCTACGGCGAATTCCTGATTAATGCGCAGGGCGAGGATGTGGTGGCCGGGATCCGGACTCCACAGCCGATCACTGAGCTGCATTCGGAACTCCCGGAGGTCTTCAAGCAGCTCAAGGATATCACCACGCGACTGGAGAAGCACTACCGCGACATTCAGGATTTCGAGTTTACCATCCAGGAAGGGAAGCTGTACATGTTGCAGACCCGTAATGGTAAACGGACTGTGCAAGCGGCGGTGAAGATCGCTGTCGACATGGTGAAAGAAAAGCTGATTACCAAGGAAGAGGCGCTGATGCGGATCGAGCCAGCGCAGATCGACCACCTGCTGCATCCGATGATCGATCCAAAGGCGAAATTCGACGTGGTCGCCAAAGGATTGGCGGCATCTCCGGGCGCGGCTTCCGGGCATGTCTACTTCACCGCCGAGGATGCGGTGAAGCACTCCAACAAAGGGACCACTATTCTCGTTCGCGAAGAGACCAACCCTGATGATATCGAAGGGATGAACGTTGCTGCTGGTATCTTGACGGCTCGCGGCGGCATGACCTCGCATGCGGCAGTTGTGGCACGCGGCATGGGGAAATGTTGTGTCACCGGAGCAGAAGCAGTTCGTGTTAACCTGCAGAAAAAGCAATTTTCTGTCGGTAAGCTGACGATCAAAGAGGGTGAGGTTATCACTCTGAACGGTTCGACCGGCGAGATCATCTTGGGTGAAGTACCGACTATCGAGCCGGAGCTGTCAGGCGAATTCTCCGAGTTGATGAAATGGGCGGATGAATTCCGTCGCATGAAAGTCCGCGCCAATGCGGATATCCCTCGTGACGCCGCTCAAGCGATCAAGTTTGGCGCAGAAGGGATCGGCCTTTGCCGCACCGAACATATGTTTTTTGCCGAGGACCGTATTCCGATCGTACAGCAGATGATCCTTGCGGATACGCCGGAAGCGCGTCAGGCCGCTCTCGACAAGCTGCTGCCGTTCCAGAAAAAGGACTTCAAGGGGTTGCTGGATACGATGAAGGGGCTGCCGGTCACGATCCGGACGCTTGATCCGCCGCTCCATGAGTTCCTGCCTAAGAAGGAAGAGGTAGAAGCGAGATTGAAAGCGCTTGACCCGAAAAGCGATGATTATGAAGAGGATCTTATCGAGTTGCAGAAAACGCTCAAGCGGATCGATGAACTTCACGAATTGAATCCGATGTTGGGACATCGCGGCTGCCGTCTTGGGATCACCTATCCGGAGATCACTGAGATGCAGGTGCGCGCGATCATGGAAGCGGCCTGCGAACTGCACCGCAACAAGGTCGAGGTGCATCCGGAGATCATGATTCCGCTGGTGGGACATATCAATGAGTTCCGCAACCAGAAGGAACTGGTGGTGCGGGTGGCCAATGAGGTCATGGCTCGCTATAAAGTCAAAGGGCTGACCTACTCGGTCGGGACAATGATCGAGATTCCGCGTGCGGCCGTGACCGCAGATGAGATCGCCGTCGAAGCGGAGTTCTTTAGTTTCGGCACCAATGATCTGACGCAGATGACGATGGGATTTTCGCGGGATGACTCGGGGAAATTCCTGAAGTATTACACCGAACATGGTGTCCTGACCAAGGACCCGTTTGTGTCTATCGATCAGGCGGGAGTCGGGCAATTGGTGAAGATGGGGAAGGAAAAGGGTCGCGAGGCTCGCGCCGATCTCAAGGTTGGCGTTTGTGGAGAGCATGGTGGCGATCCGGACTCCATCGAGTTCTTCAATTCCATTGGACTTGATTATGTCTCCTGTTCGCCGTATCGCGTGCCGATCGCCCGAATGGCGGCGGCGCAGGCGGCAATTCGTCAATCCGGCAAAGGGAAGACCGGGTCAAGTACCAAGTAATGAGCTGAGACAATCCGTTTCAGCCAGGTTGATAGCAGAAATGCAAGGCGAGCCGATGTCGGCTCGCCTTTTTCTTGTGTAAGATACACCAAAGGCAGGCTAAGTCGGCCAAACCCAATTTTTTGCTCTTTACAGGCAAAAAGCATCCAAATTTCTCCATTTTCAGCCCCAGTCTCATGTAGCCAGATTTGGACTTGCCGATACATGAGGTATGCAAAGTTACGGAATCCGGGTGCCATCCCTTTGCTTCGAGGGATTCTGGCGGAACGGTGCAGGGGAAGAGTGAAGACGATCAAGGGAAAGCTCCTGTTATTGCAGGGAGTATTGGTTACCGTCTTTGTCGTCGTAGTGGTTCTGATGCACCTGCAGGAGACCTCGCCGGTCAGTTTACTTCAATCAGACAGTATTCTGCGATCCTCCAATCTGGTCAAACGAGTCATGGCCCAACACAGCTATGCCCAGAATGCGTTCGTTTATGATTACTCGTATTGGGATGAAATGGTCGAAGCGGTTCGCGATCGGGATACAGTTTGGTGCAGAAATTATCTGCCTCAGGGGATGAAGACATTTACGACTGATGTCGCCTGGCTCTGCGACTCGTCGTTTCGGGTTATCTACTCACATGATCTGCGTAATCAGTCGGCAGCCACATCGCCCTTACCGGTACCAATTGAAGAAAAACAGCGATTGTTTGCGTCGCATCAGTTTCCTCACTTTTTCGCATTCGCGAATGACCAATTGTACGAAATCTCAATTGGCGGCGTGCAACCGATCGGCGACAGCCTGCGAACCAGTCCGCCGCAAGGATATTTTGTGGTCGGCCATGCCTGGAACGAGCAGTTGCTGATGGACTACTCGATCGATGCTGAGTCGGAGCTAACCGTCGCTGCAATGGGAGCGGTCGAAGGCGAGTGGGAATCCGATCCTTCACACGGGATAATCCGATTTGTCGACACCCTGCGAGACTGGCAGGGGCATCCGATCGCATTGCTGCGCGCCGAGTCATTTTCCCGTTCAATGATGGAGATGACCAATGCCGGCTCGACACGTTTGATCGTTCTCGTTTGTCTGGCGGCAGTGTTATTTGGAGTCTGGTGGTTGGGACTCCGGCGACTGATCTTAATTCCGCTCAGGCAGATCGCAGATGCGCTGCAGAGCGAATCGACCGACCCGATCGCGAAGTTGCGAGATGGACGGGATGAATTCGGAGTCGTGGCACGGTTGGTCAAATGGTTCTTCGACCAACGCGAAGAGCTCAAAAAGTCTATCAGCGACCACCTGGTCACTGAGGGGACATTACACTCTTCACTCGATCACCTCAAGTCGATCAGCCAGGAACTTAACCTGGTACTGTCCAACGCCACCGATTTCATCTACCGTCAGGATATTTATGGGAAGCTAACATACTTATCTCCGTCCGTGACCGAGATCACCGGATACTCACAGGATGAATTCAAGAAGCACTACGCACTGCTGCTTACCGATCACGAGATGAACCAGGACGTGATCAGAAACACGGAACTGGCGCTGTCCACCGGTAAACCGGTCCCGCCGTATCGCGCAGAGATCTTTCACAAAGACCGCCACAAACTGGTAATCGAGATCAGCGAGCGACCATATTTCGAAGACGGCAAGGTGGTCGGTTTGATCGGCGTGGCGCGTGACATTTCAAGTGTGGTGGCTCATGAAGCGGAGAAGGACCGACTGATGCTCCAGGTACAACGAGCAGAGCGGATGGAGACGCTTGCGATGTTGGCTGGTGGGGTGGCGCACGATCTGAATAATACGCTTGCTCCGCTGGTTGCATATCCGGATCTGATTCTCAGTTCGCTCGAGGAGAACTCCGAAATTCGCGGCGAGGTGATCGAAATGCAGACGGCCGCCAAGCAGGCGGCTGGAATTGTCCAGGACCTGCTGTCCATGGCGCGCCGCGGGCGATACCAGATGTCTCCTCTGGGGCTGAACGGAATGATCGAAAAGTATCTGCAGTCTGCCAGCTTTCGGGAGCAGATCCAGTTGCATCCTCAAGTCAAAGTGAAAGTCGAACTTGATCCACACGCAGTAAATGTCAAGGGCTCCTCGCATCACCTCTACACGGTGCTGATGAATCTCGTCGTCAATGCCTTCGACGCTATGGACACTTGCGGCACACTGACGATCACAACGGACGCAAGCGGTTCGATCCCTCCGCAAACTCTGATGCCATCGCCGCAACGGACGTTGGTCAGGATGAGCATCTCGGATAGTGGAAGCGGGATACCTAACGATGTGCTGAACCGCATTTTTGAACCATACTTCTCAACCAAACAGGTCGGAAGAAGCGGAAGCGGACTAGGGTTGGCTGTCGTCCACGGTATAGTGACGGACCATGGTGGCGTGATCGAGGTCCAGTCTACGCCAGGGCAGGGGACCAGATTTAATGTCTTCCTGCCGGTCACTGATCAGGTGGAGAGAGAGTCAAGAAGTCATGCCTGGACCGACCGTGGGACTGAGTCTGTGCTCGTATTCGATGATATGGCCGACCAACGCAGGGTGGCTGCTGCTTTGCTCAAGAGTCTGGGGTATCTGGTCGCAGAAGCCGGCTCAATGCAACAAGCGCTGGAAATGGTCGGAACTAATCGGTTTGACGTGCTGGTTCTCGACATGCTCTTGGATGATTCTTATGATGGTCTGGATGCGCATTGCGAGATCAAGAGAGTACAGCCACACATAGTTACGGTTGTGGTCAGCGGGTTTGTCCCCACGCAGCGAGTGCAAGCGATCATCGACAGTGGAAATGCCGTTTTCCTGCCCAAACCATTCACGGGTCCCGCCCTGGGCAGTGCCATCAGAGGCTTGATGGCGGAAGTACGTATATCGGACCCTGCCTTTTCCGCCGTGCGCTGAACGTACACCTTTCGAACAATCAATGATCACGGGAATGTATTGGTCCAAGTTTCGCTTGACTTTGGGCGGAAAAATAGTTCTTTTTTTCACATGAATAAACAGGGAAAAACAACTGTCCGGACCTCCCAAGGGTCAAAACAATCTCGCGGAGGCTCGACGCTTTCGGAGTATTTACCTATGAGACAATCGCTTATGCGTCACGAACTTGATTCCATCTTTCGACCAAGCTCGGTTGCCGTGATTGGGGCTTCCACCCAAAAGGGAACGATTGGTCGCGAAACTTTGCATAATATCCTTTCTGCGGAGTTCAATGGAAAAGTCTTTCCGGTCAACCCAAAGGCTGGAGTAATTCACTCAATTAAGTCCTATTCGACCGTGCTGGATGTACCCGATGCTTTGGATCTGGCCATTGTGATTGTTCCAAAACCGGGAGTCAAGGATGTGGTGCGTCAGTGCGGCGAGAAGGGAGTAAAGGGATTAGTTGTTATTTCGGCTGGATTTTCTGAGACCGGTCCGGAAGGACGGGTCGCCGAGATGGAACTGGTCGATATCTGCCACGAATACGGAATGCGGATGATTGGGCCAAATTGCTTTGGAGTGGTGAATACCGATCCGGAGATCAATCTGAATGCGACCTTCGGCAAGACCTTCCCTAAGATAGGCAACGTTGGGCATATCACCCAGTCAGGGGCGATGGGTGAAGCGATCATGAGCCAGGCAAAAGAACTGGGGATCGGTTTTTCGATGATCGCGTCGATCGGCAATAAGGCGGACATCTCAGTGAATGACATCCTGCTGTATATGAAAGATGATCCGCGGACAGATGTCATATTGCTCTACGTGGAGAATTTTGGTAATCCGCGCCACTTTACACAGATAGCACGCGAGATCTCGCGCATCAAACCGATCGTCGCGGTGAAGTCCGGGCGGACGAAATTGGGAGCCAAGGCGGCCTCGTCGCACACCGGTGCACTGGCGGATGTAGATGTGGGCGTGGATGCATTGTTCGAGCAGACCGGCGTAATGCGTGTCGATACGGTAGAAGAGTTGTTTGATGTTGCGGTGGCGCTGTCATCTCAGCCGATTCCGCGAGGGAATCGGGTGGTGGTGGTAACGAACGCCGGCGGGCCGGGGATCCTGGCGACTGACGCACTGGTCAACAACGGCCTGGATATGCCCCAATTCTCAACGTCGACGATCAAAGAGTTGAAGAAGTTCAGTGCGGCGAATGCATCGTATGCAAATCCGATGGATATGGTAGCCGGCGCGCGAGGAAGAGAATTCCGTCTGACCTTAGAAGCGGTAGCCAAAGACGAGCGGTACGATACTATCGTGCCGATCTTTGTCCCGCCGGTCACGATCGACCAGATGGATGTAGCGGTCAATATCCATGCGGCGCTCGAGAAATCCAAGCGAACCGTGTTAAGTTGTTTTTTTGGAGCAGGTGAAGGTTCGCTGGCGATGCAGTACCTAAAGGAACACGGTATTCCGGTTTATATTTTCCCAGAGGCGATCGCCAAAACGCTTGGGACAATAGCTGGCTATCGCAAATGGCTTGACAAGCCGGTCGGCAAGGTCAAGTCATTCAAGGTTGACAGGGAGAAAGTCCAGAAGATCCTGGACAAGTCCCTCAAGGGCGAGGATGGAGCGATAGTTGGCGAGCAAGCAATCGAAATGCTTCACGCTTACGGAATACCTGCTGCGGGATACCGATTCGCCGGAAGTGCCAAAGAGGCTGCCGATGTCGCCGGGGAGATCGGGTATCCGGTCGTCATGAAAGTCAACACTCCGGCAATTCTGCACAAAACCGAATTGGGAGCAGTGATCGTTGATCTTCGGTCCGACAAAGAAGTGCGAAACGCCTTCCAGGAGTTACAACGTCGAGTCGGAAAACTGAAGAAAGGGGAGAAGTTCACTGTCGCGATGCAGAAGATGCTGCAAGGAGGCGTGGAAGTCGTGATCGGCATGACAACGGTACCGTCTTTCGGTCCGTTGATGATGTTTGGTCTTGGTGGCATTTATGTCGAAGTGATGAAGGATGTCGCATTCCGGGTCCATCCGTTGACCGATGAGAACGCAAAGGAGATGATCCAGTCACTCAAGTCCTACCCGTTGCTGACCGGATTCCGCGGGGCAGAGCCGGTTGATATTGGCCTGATCGAGGAAACATTGCTTCGGCTGTCCCAACTGGTCAAGGATTTTGACGTCATTTCCGAAATTGACATCAACCCATTCATCTGCTCGTCCGAGCGCAATAGCTGTAAGGCGGTGGATGCACGGTTCATCATTAAGCAGGCTCCCCTTCGACACAAATAGCTTGAGCCGATAGACGCCTGAGTATATCTTTCAGAGCCGGTCCAGCAGACCGGCTCTGACTGTTTCTGGAGGTTTCGGTGAGATACGAAATTCGGTCGATTGGGATCTGGGGACTGATCAAGGTTGGATTCTTTCTCAACCTTTTGATCGGTTTTCTCTTTGGAATCTTTTCGTCGCTTATCTTCATACCCATCGCCCGGGCAATCCTGGCCATGTCCGGAGCCGGCGACATGGGAGCCGACGAAGGCTCGTCTGTCGGCATGTTATTACTCCTACCGATCCTGCTGGCAATCCTCGGGGCTTTTTTCAATACGCTGTTCATGGTGCTGATCGCGGCCTGCTACAACCTGGTAGCGCGAGTTGTCGGCGGTTTGGAGTTTGAATTCAATGCGATGCCGTCGGATTCATTCCTGAAAGTGTCACCGGTGACCTCCGCTGGTCCGGTTGTCGATCAGGTATCCGGGATCGCGCCGGTCAGCATGGTGGCAGTGCCACCCCCGCCACCATTCCGACCAGAACCGGTTGTTCCGACCGAAGAACCGATCGAGGTGATCCAGTCGCAAGAGTTTGTTCTGCCGGATGAGTTGCCGGTGAAGATCAGTCAGGCCGATCAGGTTGCACCAGATACCTCGCCGGTCATCGAACCGCATACCGAACCTGACGAGGATGGCCCTCGCCGGGATAATCCGTAGCCTGTACTGCTGAGATGTCCGCGAATTCAGTCGTTACCCGCTCAGCTCTTTCAACTACCTGTTTTTCCGAAAGCAGGGCGGAAAATTGTGCGTCGATGGCCCAGTGACCATTTTGTACGAACCGACTCACATGCACAAGGCAAAACATGGGGAAGTTTCGCGATTCAACACACGACTTTATTCCCGGAGTAAACCAGGCATACAATGACGCAAGCATTTGGTGACTGTGATCTGGCGGCTTTCCAGAGTGAGGGGATACTTCCGGAAGCGATGTTCGATTATCTCTGCTCTTTGGGTGGGGCACATGCTAACGATCAGGAGCCATTCACCAGGCAGGGATTGATAGATAAGTTTGATGAAGCGAGACACGATCCTGCCTTCGCGGTGATGGATGAAGAGAAACTGCTTTCACTCAACAGGGCGCATATTCTGCAAAAGTCTGATCATGACCTGGCAGTGTTGGTAGCGCCGTTGCTGGTAGATTCCGGACTAACGTCCAAGTACTGGCTGGAAACGAGGTGGGAGTATCTTCGGGCTGTGATGCGGTTATTGCGCGGGGAGGTAAGCCGATTGACTGATTTTGTAGAGATGGGGGGCTACTTCTTCTTTTTTGCCTGCAAGTATGACCAGAAAGCGGAAGCGGAGCTCTTCACTCCCGAGGCGGCTGGTCTTTTGGCAGCCGTGGCAGAGCGACTAGCTGTACTACCCCAATTCACGGATGAATCGGTCGAACAGACTGTTGTCGTCCTGGCAGGAGAGCGGGGGGTGCAGATGGCGGAGATGGCCGAATTGACCCGGCTGGCTGTTTCGGGGAGCCTCAAAGGTCCGGGGTTCTCCAGTTTACTGGTTACGCTGTCGCAACCCATTGTGGTTGAACGGGTGAAAAAAGCTGTTGACTATATACGGACTAAGCACAAACTTTAGCCGAGTTAACGATTTAGCACCGGGAAGTTATGACGACAAAAAGCCACATCGCAGAGATTCTCAAAAAAGCCATCAAAGGCGAAGAAGACGGCTACTATTTCTATAACCTGTTGGCCGAGAAGGCGAAGAACGCCGATGCCCGTCGCAAGCTCGAAGGGCTGCGCGATGACGAAATACGCCACAAAGAGACACTCGTCGAGATCTTTGCCAAGTATGTTGGTGGTGAAATTGGACCACTTCCCGACAAAGGAATAAATGCCCTGGCAGAGGTGTTCCGCAAAGGGCATGTTCTTGAGCGCCACTCCGAGATGGAGTTCATTTCCCTGGCGATCGAGGCGGAACTTGCAGCCACCAAGTATTATCGGGAAGAGCGGGATCTGGTGGATGATCCGGCTTTCCGAAAGATATTCGATGATCTGGCAGAAGAAGAGCACCATCATTTTGAGTTACTCCAGGCGGAGAAAGATGCGTTGGCCGGCAACTACAGTTGGTTTGGCTACGACGACGGCGCTCCGCTCGAAGACTGATCGATAAACGTGACAACTGACGATAGCAGGAGTTGAGCAACGATGCAGTGGGTGTGCGATATCTGCGGTTACGTACACGATGAGGAAGAACCACCGGAAGGCTGCCCGGTCTGCGGTGCGCCGAAAAGTAAGTTCTCCGAATGGTCCGAAGAAGACGAGTTGATGGGCGACGGAGAAGACTTCCTCGAAGAGGATGACGACGATATCATGGGGAACAACGACGACGACCGATACTGACGGTCGACCGGCCCAGGAGCGAAAACGACGAAGCAATCGGACGTGGCAACAGACAAACTGAAGGTTGGAGATCTCGCGCCTGACTTCACTCTGCCGACTCACAATGAGGGAGAGTTAAATCTCGCATGGTATCGTGGCCGGAAGAATGTGGTGCTTGCTTTTTATCCGGGCGATTGGACTCCGGTCTGCGCGGCCCAGATCCCATCGTATCAGATCATTCAGGACGAGTTCGAAAGGTACAACACGCAGCTTTTGGCGATATCGGTCGATTCGATCCCCTCACACATCGCCTGGGCAAAAGAGCACGGCGGATTCTCGTTTCCGCTGATGTCTGACTACTTCCCGCATGGGAGAGTAGCTGAGCTTTATGGCGTCCTGAGCCGTCGCGGGTACGCGGAACGGTCAATTTTCCTTATCGACAAACAGGGGATCATACGATTCATCGAGCAGGTCCCGCCTGCCGAGATCCCGGACAATAACGAGCTCTTCAAAGCGATTGCCGGTCTTGAACGATAAGCGGTCATTCCTTTCGGCCGCCAGAGCGACACTTCCGCCGGTCCGTTCGGGAAGCGGCATTTCCCGCCTAACTTTCGGGCACTCAACAGCCTGTTACGCGTTACAGAGTTTCGTATGACGAATTTCAGTACAGATCCCTGCGACCGTCCTGATCTCCATGACATCACTTTCATCGGGGCGGGCCCGGTTGCGCTCTACGGCATGTACTACGCCGGACTTCGGATGACCAAGTTCAAGGCGATCGATATGCTTGAAGAGATCGGTGGAGGGCTTATGGCGCTCTATCCCGAGAAGTATATTTTTGATGTTGCCGGTTTCCCCAAAGTGATGGCGAAGGATCTCAACAGGCAACTAAAAGAGCAGGCATTCCAATACCCGCACACGCTCTGTCTGGGAGAGAAAGTAATCGGACTGGAGCGGGATGCTCACGGGATCATTCATTTGATCACCGATAAGGGAGAGCACTTCTCCCGCTCGGTCGTGATCTGTGCCGGATTGGGGGCGTATGTACCGAAGAAGCTGGATATCCCCGATGTCGAGCGACTCGAAGGATCGGGTATCTACTATTTCGTGCGACGAATCAACGACTTTAGAGACAAGAATGTATTGATCGTCGGGGGCGGCGACTCGGCTTTTGATTATTCCATGATGCTTGAGCCGGTGGCTCGATCGATCACGCATATCCATCGAAATGATTTTTTTGCCGCGCACGAGGATTCAGTCCGCAAGGTTATGAATTCAACTGTCCGCATGAAATTCCCTTTCTGGGAAGTGCAGAAGATAGAGGGCGAAGACTGGGTCCGGCGAGTGACTCTGGTGCAATCGCGCACGGGCGAGGAAGAGGTTCTGGATATTGACGCGATCGTGTTTAATATCGGCTTCCTGACCAACCTTGGGCCGATCGAGGACTGGGGACTCGAACTGGAGCACAATGCCATCAAGGTTGACAGCCGGATGCGTACCAATATTGAGGGAATATTCGCGGCCGGCGATATCGTTACCTACGAGGGGAAGTTGAAGCTGATCTCGACCGGGTGCGGCGAAGTGGCAATTGCGGTCAATAACGCCAAAAACTATATCGATCCGAAGGCGAAAGTCAGTCCGGGTCACTCGACCGACAAGCATGAACTTGCCCAGAAGAAGTGGGCACGGTTGCAGTCTCAGGAACGGGCCAAAGAGCAAGCGGAGAAGAACGAGTAGTCATGTTTTTCGCATTGCCAAAAGAATATCGCGAAGCAACGGCCGACGACCTGCGCGGACGGATCAGAGAGGCGCGTGTGCGCCTGGGCAAAAAGCTCGTGATCCTGGTACATCATTACCAGCGGCTCGAGGTGGTCGAGTTCGCCGATCATATCGGCGATAGCTACGGTCTTTCCAAGATAGCCGCGCGCCAGCAGGATGCAGACACGATCGTTTTCTGTGGCGTGCACTTCATGGCAGAGTCCGCTGATATCCTGACCGGCGACAATCAGAATGTTTACCTGCCAAACCCACTCGCTGGATGCCCGATGGCTGATATGGCTGAGATGGCGGATGTGCTGGCGGCGTGGGAATACTTGAAGCCGTTTGGCGGTGAACAAAAGATCATGCCGATTTCCTATATGAATACCGCGGCTGGGCTGAAAGCCTTTACCGGTCGTAATGGCGGGCTGATCTGTACTTCGTCGAACGCCAAAGCGGCCCTTCAGTACGCCCTTGATAAGAGGGAGAAGGTGTTCTTTTTCCCCGATGAACATCTCGGCCACAACACCGGTGTGGCCTATGGCTTGAAACCCGAAGAGATGGTGATCTGGGATTTCTCGCGTGACGATGGTGGCTTGGCGGCCGAGCAGATTGAAAGGGCCAAGATCATTCTCTGGAAAGGGCACTGCCATGTCCACACCAATTTCAAACCAGAGCATGTTTACGACATACGGACCCGCTATCCTGAAGCGAAGGTGATTGTGCACCCTGAGTGCCCGAATGAGGTGGTGCGACTGGCCGATGCTTCGGGATCGACGAGCTTCATCGTCGATTTCTGTGAGAAAGCGCCAAGTGGGTCTGTCATTGCGATCGGGACGGAGATCAATCTGGTTAATCGGATGGCGCATACCTATCCTGACAAAAAGATCTTTGAGCTTTCAGGGAATACTTGCCCGGTCTGTGCCAATATGTACCGGACGACCCTGAATGACCTGGCATATACGCTCGAGCACTATTCTGATATTAAGCCGATAACTGTCCCTGAGCCGACCAAGGGCGAGGCCAGGCTGGCACTGGAAAAAATGCTTGAAATTAGCTGACATGGCCGTATTTTGCCACCCAGAGCGACCAAACTGGTCGCTGTTTTCACATGCTACGGTTCGAATTTTAGTTTAACGCGATAGAGGAAACGCTATATGGCACAAGATGTTCTGGTCCCACAGATGGGAGAGTCGGTTCTCGAAGGGACCATCCTGCAGTGGAAAGTCAAGATCGGCGACCGGGTGGAAATCAACCAGCCGCTCGTGGAATTGATGACTGACAAGGTCAATGTTGAGATTCCTGCCGAAACGGCCGGCATCCTGACCGCGCAGTTTGTGAAGGAAGGGGATGTAGTCCCGGTCGGCTCCAGAATTGCCACTATTGATGATGGTAAAGGCGCCGCGGTCTCCACAGGACGTCCTGCCCAGGCTGATACACCAGTGCCGGCAGCCTCTGTCGCTATGGCCGCTGCTCCGGTTGCGGCTCCTCCTGTCAAAGCTACTGGCGAGGTTGGCAAAGGGATGATGTCCCCCAAAGTTCGGATGCTTATCCGTGAATACGGCGTTGACCCGTTGACGATCATTCCGACGGGGAAAGAGGGGCGTGTGACGGTCGAAGATGTCATGCGTGCCGTCGAGCAGCGCTCCGGTTCACAGGGATTTACCGCCGCTCCGATACCGTCGCCGGTTCAACCGGTTCAGGCAGTGAGCTATGCCGCGCCGACTGCCGCCGCCGCATCCGCTCCGGCCGCATCGAAAGAGCCGAAAGTCAAAGTGCAGATCCCGGTCTTTGCTCCGCTTCCCGAAGCGCAGCGGACCACCCGTACACCACTGATCGGCGCGCGCAAGTTGATAGCCGAGCATATGGTGAAGTCGAAGCAGACATCTCCCCATGTGACGACCTTTGAAGATATCGACATGACCGAACTGGTCAAATTCCGCAATGCGATCAAGAAGGATTTTCGCGAGACCTACGGCGCTAATATCACGTTCATGCCGTTTATCGTGAAGGCCTGCTGTATCGGATTGAAGGAGTTCCCGACGATCAATGCGTCGCTCACCGAAAAAGAGATCATCGTCAAGAACTACTTCAATATCGGGATCGCAGTCGCTCGTGACGAGGGGTTGATCGTACCGGTCATCAAGGATGCCGACAAGAAGTCAATCGTTGAGATCGCCGTCGAGATAAACTCTCTGGGTGAAAAGGCACGGACCAACCGTCTGAAACCGGATGATGTTGCCGATGGCACCTTCTCAGTCACCAATGCCGGAATGTTCGGAGCGACGGCTTCGACACCGATCATTGCCCAGCCGCAGGTCGCGATCCTGGGGATCCATATGATCAGCAAGCGTCCATGGGTGGTGAACGATCAGATCGTGATCCGCGACATTTCGTCCTTCGGCATGTCGTTCGATCACCGATTGATCGATGGCCACACCGCGGTGCAGTTCCTGCATCGAGTCCATGGATTCCTGGCTGATCCGACCTCATTGCTGGTACATTTGCGTTGATGGTCACAGTCGCACAGGATAAAATGCTCGGCTGGGTATTACAGGCCGGGACGATCGACTATGAACGTGCGCTGGAATGGCAGCATGGATTGGTGAAAATGCGCCAGCAAGGGCTGGCGCGCGACACCCTGATGCTGCTTGAGCATCCTCCGGTCATAACGGTCGGGCGAGATGGTCACGATGCGAATTTCAAGGATTCCAATATTACGCCCTATTTCATCGAACGTGGCGGCGATGTCACTTTCCACGGTCCGGGACAACTCGTGGTTTATTTCGTTTTCAACCTGACCCGGCGGGGGAGAGACCTGCATAAGTTCATGGATGATGTCCAGGAGGGGATCATTCGGGCGTTGGCGGAATACGGGATCAAGGCCGAACGCGGAGTAGAGAATACCGGTGTTTGGGTCGGCAAAAAGAAAATAGCATCAATCGGGATCGCGGTCAAACACTGGATCACGTACCATGGGGCCGCGATCAATCTCAATACCAAGCTGACAGAATTCAACAAGATCAATCCGTGTGGGCTGAATGCCAAAGTGATGACATCGGCCAAGCGGCTTCTCAAGAAGCCGGTGGAGATGGAGCAGTTTCGTCGTGTCCTGCTGGACAAGTACGGCGAAGTGTTCGGCACCGATTTCTCTCCCATCGATCTGGAATCGTTGGCCGAGGAACTGGAAAGCCAATCCGGCGGATACGAGATCTAGGCTGCTCAGGTTGAGCGGCTCCTGACCAGGAGGGATTCCATGGAACTCAAAGGAAAAGTTGCGTTTGTTACCGGGGGGACACGCGGTATCGGACTTGCGGTGGCCGAACGTCTGGCCAAACGGGGTGCCGATGTCATCATTAGTTACTTCCGCAGTCGTCAATCGGCCAATGAAGCAGTCGAAAAGATCAAAGCGTATGGTGTAGAGTGTTATGCGCACCGCGCCAATATGGGGAATCATGATCAGATCCCGGCGATCTTCGACGGCATCAAGTCAAAGTTTGGTAAGCTCGATATTCTGATCTCCAACGCCGCCCTGGGCTTGTATACTTCCATGCTTGAGATCGACGACAAGGCATGGGACCTTTCCATGCATACCAATGCCCGCGCATTTCTCAACTGCGTGCAGTTGGCGTCGCCGATTATGCCGAATCACAGCCGGATAGTCACGCTATCATCGCTCGGATCCATTCGCTATATCCCAGGGTACGCTGCGATCGGCGTCTCTAAAGCCGCGATTGAAAATATGGTGAAGTATATGGCGATAGAATTGGCGGCTCGCCATATCACCGTCAACTGTGTCTCGGGCGGGTTCATTGATACCAGCGCTCTGAAGGTGTTTCCGAACTACGAACAGATGAAGCGCGAGGTCTCTGACCGGACGCCGTTCAAACGGATCGGAACTCCCGAGGAAGTGGCGGATGTGGTGGTCTTTATGGCCAGCCCACAGGCCTCATGGATAACCGGTCAGACGGTGATAGTCGATGGCGGCTATTCGCTGATGTAGAGCCTGGTCAAACCCAATATGAGTCCATTGCTTCTCGATCTGATCTTCGTCGTTTGCGCAATCGCTGCGATCTATGCCGGATACAAGCGCGGGTTTCTGGGTCAGGTGGTCTGGTTGGTTTCATCGTTTATTGGATTCGGTCTTGCCGCTCGATTTTCGGCTGATCTTGCGGAATTGTTCGGGTACGGGATAGTCAGCAAGCCGATCACGATTGCAGTCTCGTTTCTACTCATCTTTGTTCTCGCGATCTGGCTGGCACGCATGATCGGAAAATGGGTTACCGGGATGATCAAAGAGTCTCCCGTAGGAATGGTTAATTCCATAATCGGCGCGATTTGCAGTCTTGGAATCTTCTTGGTGATCGCGTCCTTGATCATGGTTGTTGCGATGGTGATCGTACCGGGCGCACGGACTACCGTCGAACAGACCTATGTCGTGCAGGGGATACTAACGCCGGTTTCAGCAATATTGGATGAACGGCTGTTGCATCGCGGGGACGAACAGCCTGGTGCGACTCAGGAACCATAACTAGGGTAGGCGGTAGGGAAGAAACACCCCGGTCCGTCCAGTTCGACTTGTCGAATCTCCCAACATGTGCAAGGTGATCAGATTATACAGACGATTGGCCGTTGTCGGTATCTGCACTGTGTCTCGGTAGAGGTTGGCCGTAGTCGTGGTCGACATCGCCGAGTTCTCCCACGAGTTGTTTGGACCCTCATTCGTCAGAACCAACCTGAATCGATTTCTCACTTCCGACGAGATGTTAAATCCCTTGGTGGAAGATCGCATATCCGTCAATTTGATATATCCCGGACCCAACAACTTGAGCAAACTATCTTTGAGCGTATTGGTGTAAAGGCGATGATCGAAATAGGTTAGAGACATACCGCTCCAGGCAAGTCTGATCGATAATTCGTCGCCCGAAGCTGATCCAAATCCGTTAAAGCCATACAACACCCATCCGACGTACTCCTGTGCGTCGTTGCCCAGCTTGAGGAAATGGCCGTATCTCACGAAGCCGCGTCTGTTGTCGGTGATGAGCGTATCAATCCCCTTAACGCGGCGGGTCCGTACCAAGAAAGTATCTATGACCTTGGCGAGTCCTTCGCGAATAATCCCCAAATTCTCATACTCCCAGAGACCGTCGGAGAGTGTAATATTTATTAGCCGCGTGTGGGAGATTGCGGAATCAACGTAGGTGGCACTGTCCGCAGGAAGTGTATATGGATCGGTGGAGATGATCCCTTCGGTGCGGAAGAGCTCCTGTCCTTGCTCAGTCTCAAGAAGGTACCGTTCAACCTCGTTTTCGTCGACCACATAGGGAACTTCTTTCTCTTTGCAGCCACCGAGCAGGGTGATCAGCAACAGTGCGAGAAACGAAGTGCGGAGTAGGGAATGCCTGGTCATAAGTCAGCGCCGTTTCCGTTTGATACCATGTTTATGCTCTTTGCGGAGCTGGTTGATCTCGTCGCGAATGGCGATGGCGGTCTCAAATTCGAGATTTTCGGCGGCCTGTTTCATCGCTTTCGCCATAAAGCCCAGTTGATCCTCCTGGGACATGAGTGAGAAGTGATCCGGCTTCTCGAACTTCTTCTCTTCCTCAGCGGTCTTGCTGTCGGCAAAAAGGGTAGTCCGAAGGATCTCGTCGCGAGTCTTGAAGATCGTCTCCGGGTTGATCCCATGCTCCTGGTTGTAGGCGAGCTGTTTGGCGCGGCGTCGGTTGGTTTCATCCATGGCTTTTCGCATCGAATCAGTGATCTTGTCCGCGTAGAAGATCACTTCGCCATCCTTGTTACGAGCCGCTCGCCCGGCCGTTTGCACCAAAGATCGCTCGGACCGCAGGAAACCCTCCTTGTCAGCATCCAATATAGCGACGAGCGAGACCTCCGGAAGGTCCAATCCTTCTCGCAATAAATTGACGCCGACCAGGACATCAAACTCGGCAAGCCGGAGGTCCCGGATGATACTGGTCCGTTCTATCGAATCGATTTCAGAGTGCAAGTACCGTACGCGTATCCCCATTTTGTCGAGATAATCGGTCAGGTCTTCAGACATCCGCTTGGTCAGAGTGGTTACCAGCACCCGCTCATTCCGTGCAACTCGTTGGCGGACCTGCTCAAGCAGGTCATCGACCTGGCTGCGCAGCGGCTTAACGGTGATGATCGGGTCAAGCAATCCGGTCGGGCGAATCACCTGGTCGACAACCAGACCTTCGCACTTGTTAAGTTCATAATCCGAGGGAGTGGCAGATACATAAATGGTATGCTTCTGCAGGCTCTCAAATTCTTCAAAGAAAAGGGGGCGATTGTCCAAAGCAGAGGGTAGGCGGAAGCCATGCTCAACAAGGACATCCTTGCGTGATCGGTCGCCGGCAAACATGCCGCGAATTTGAGGGATCGACTGGTGCGATTCGTCAATGACCGTCAAGAAATCCCCCTCAAAAAAGTCGATCAAACATTGCGGCCGGTCTCCGGCTTTGCGCCCGGTCAAATACCTTGAGTAGTTTTCAACGCCCGTGCAGTAGCCTACCTCGCGGAGCATTTCAAGGTCATAGCGAGTCCGCTGGTCAAGGCGCTGAAGTTCCAGCAGTTTATCGAGCGAACGGTAGGTGGCGAGGCGTTCCTTGAGCTCGGCCTCGATCCCGGCGATGGCTTCGGCCAATTGCGGCTTGGATGTTACAAAGTGTTTCGCCGGGTAGATGGCGATCTTCTGCCGTTCATTGATGATCTCTCCGGTCAACGGGTCGACCTCGGTGATCCGCTCGATCTCATCGCCAAAAAACTCGATGCGGATGGCTGTTTCGTAGTAGGCGGGGATCAGCTCGACAGTGTCTCCACGTACACGAAAATTGCCCCGGGAGAAGTCGAGTTCATTCCGATTGTAGTGAATATCTATCAGCTTGCGGATCACTTCGTCACGGTCGTTTTCGACACCACGCTCAAGGAAAAGCAGCTGATTTTTGTACTCCTGTGGCGATCCCAAACCGTAAATGCAGGAGACAGAGGCAACGATGATGACATCGCTTCGATCGAGAAGGGAGGCGGTGGCGCGAAGGCGGAGGCGATCGATATCCTCGTTCATCGCGGTATCCTTCTCGATATAAGTATCCGTGGTGGGAAGGTACGCCTCTGGCTGGTAGTAGTCGTAATAGCTGATAAAGAACTCGACAGCGTTCTTCGGGAAAAATGCCTTTAACTCGCCATATAACTGCGCTGCCAAAGTCTTGTTATGCGAAATGACCAGCGCCGGTTTGCCGTACTGGGCGATCACGTTGGCAATGGTGAAAGTCTTTCCGGAACCGGTCACCCCCAAAAGGGTCTGGTGTTTGCGGCCCGAACGGAGTCCTTCCAAAAGCTCCGCAATTGCCTGGGGCTGGTCCCCCTTTGGCTCAAAATTGGCATGCAATTGGAATGGCGCAGGGGGGGGGATGGAAGGCTTTGAGTACTTGGTATTCATATTTCTTTCTTAAACGTCAACTGGTTCCAATATAGCGGAAAGGGGAGGAGGGCGGAACTCACATTCTGAGCGACCGGCTGGGGCGGCTAAGTTGTTGGGAACCAAATCCTCTCCGCCGGGTGTAACCGGGAGAGACGGACACCCGCTTATGGGTTGTCCCAGAAAAAAGACCTTGACTTGGCTTGGGAAACAGTTACTTTGCGAGGCTTAAGTCCAAACGGAGTAACATTTTCAATCACCTGTGGAGGATTTGATGTACGCTATTTTTCAGCTCGCCGGCTTTCAGTATCGCGCCGAAGAGGGTGCGGTAATACAGGTTCCTCGCCAGGCGGCCAAGCAGGGTGAAAAGCTGAATATCAGTGATGTGCTGCTCGTGAATGCGAACGGTGCATCGGTGATCGGTACCCCGTTTGTCTCCGGCGCAAAGATCGAGGCCGAAGTGCTTGACCATACCCGCGGCGAAAAACTGGTCGGATTCAAGTACAAACGCCGGACGAAATACCGTCGCACTTTGGGACATCGTCAGGATTACACCGAGATCAAGGTTAATAAGATCGTTAGTCCAAAGAGCTAAACGACTTGTGTGATTTGAGGCGCGTACGAGCATGGATAGCTCTCCTGACGCTGCTACTGGTGGCGGGAGTCTTCTCCCCGGTAGTTGCACAGGAAGGGCCCAGGGTTGTTGATGTCGAGGTTGTCGGCAACCGGATAACCGCACCATCCCTTATTCTTGGGGTCTCCAAGATCGATAAGGGTTCCCCGATCAATGCCACTATCATCCAGGAGACGATGCGTCGTCTCTACGGCCTAGGTATTTTCTCTGACGTAAAATTAGAGGCAGAGGAAGTCACTGGTGGCTTGAAGCTGTTTATCATCGTCAAAGAACTACCCAAACTGTCTGGCTTGACCTTCTCCGGCAACGACAAATTCAGCTCCAAAGAGCTAACCGAAAAATTGAAATTGGGTGTTGGCGGCTACATCTCCCCATTTCTCGTGCACGAGAAGGCTGAGCAGATCCGAAAGCTGTATGCCGACAAAGGATATTTCCAGGCGACAGTCGGTCACACGCTTACGTACAGCGCCGATTCCAGCGAGGCAGTGCTTGTTTACCAGGTAAATGAGCGTTCCAAGGTCAAGGTTGAGAATGTCGTGATGACCGGCAACAAGGAAGTCCCAGCCGGTGACCTGATCGGCAAGATGCGCAATCGGAAGCGGGGATTCCTCAAAAGCTCCGACTATGCCGAAGAAAAATACGAAGAAGACCTGACTAAGATCGTCGAAGAATACCACAAACGCGGGTTCATTGACGCATATGTCGTTTCGGATTCACAGACCATAGATACCTCCATCAGCCGCATGACCATTTACCTCGAAGTTTACGAGGGGCCGCGCTATTATTTCGGAGAGTCGATCTTCAAAGGGAACAGCATCCTGAAGACGAAAACACTGGAAAGAGCGCTCAAGCATATCCCGGGGGAAGTATTCGATGCGGAGAAGTATGATAAGTCATTGATGGAGATCTACACGACTTATCAGGAGATCGGTCACCTGCACATTCGAGTCAACGACGAACGAACCACTCGCTCCGATTCGCTTCTCGATATCACGTATGACATTACCGAAGGGCTTCCATCGCATATCAATCTGGTGCGTATCGTTGGTAATAACAAAACCAAAGACAAGGTGATTCGCCGAGAGCTTTCCACCCTGCCCGGGCAGACATTCAGCCGGTCGTTGTTGATTCGGTCGGTTCGCGATGCCATGGCATTGAACTATTTTGCGAATGTCGAGCCGACGCCCATAGATCTGGCGAATGGTGATGTTGATATCGAATACAAGGTCACCGAAAAGCAGACCGGTCAGGTCTCGGCCGGAGCAGGTTACAACAGCCAGGACAAGCTGGTTGGCTCAGTTGGACTGGGGATTCCGAACCTGATGGGGAATGGTCAGAGCGTCTCTTTCCAGGTAGAGAAGGGAAACCGCCGAAACTCGTTTTCGCTCTCCTTCACCGAGCCCTGGTTATTCGGCCGCCCGACATTGCTGAGTACTGACATCTATACGACAAACCGTCGATGGTACGAGGACTACACCGAGGGGAGGCAGGGTGCATCGATCCGGGTGGGCCGTCGCTTGCGCTGGCCGGACAACTATTTCCGGATCTACGGGGCCTACAGGCTTGAGAGTAACCGGATCTATGATTTCAGTGATGCGTTCGTCTTCAGTAATTCGATCAAGGATATATATTATCAGGATCGAGAAGCAAATGATTCCCTCGATTTGCCACCTGCGGGCGATACGCTGTCGGGCGATAAGTATGCCGGGTATGTGCGGAGAAGCTACCTTCCCGGATCGATCTTGGAAGAAGATGGCAATTGGCGCACAGCATCGCGATTTTCGTTTACTCTGACGCGTGACTCGCGCAACCTGCCAGAATTTGCTACCAGCGGCTCACAGTTTTCGTACACCTTTGAGTCCACCGGTGGTTTTCTGGGTGGATACTATCGGTATCAGCACCACCAAATTGAGTATGCCAAGTTCATACCTCTTTTCTGGGGAATGGCTATAGCCGCGAAAGTCGAATGGGGGGCAGTTACCTCGCCCTTTGATGACGATCACATTCTGCTCTCTGACCGGTTCACACCCGGCGGTACATCGTATGACGGCATAGTGCGGGGTTATGATGACGGTGTGCTGACGCCTGATTCAACAGTGTACGATCAAGATCGGTATTTTCTTATCGACTCCTTGCTCGATACAACTGACGTCACCGACCAGGTGCGGGATTCAAATACTGTGCGTATCCGCGGCAACTATATGTTCGTCACCAATATGGAACTGCAGATCCCGATCGCCAATCAGCAATTGTATGGATTGATCTTCTTCGACGCTGGTAATTCCTGGCGCGAGTTGAACGATGTTAAGGTGAATAGTCTGTATCGGGGAGTCGGCTTTGGGTTCCGAATTGCGGTCCCCGGAATTGGAACTATCGGCTTTGACTTTGCGTATCCCTTGGACAAATATCGAGATGAGTCGCAGAAATGGAAACCACACTTCCAGATCGGCACGACGTTTAAGTAGTCATTAATCGTTATCACAGGAGATAGAGAACGCATGCGTAATCTGAAACGGCTTGTCCTCTTAATGGTTGCCGGCCTGGTGCTGGCGACCGGTTTTGTCGCGTCAGCATCCGCCCAGTCAATGAAGATCGGCTTCATCAAAGATGACGAGATCCGCGCCACATACAAAGCCTGGGTGCGTGCTCAGGAACAGTGGGATATTGAAAAGAAGGCATGGGATACCGAAGCCCAGACCAAGTCTGATGAGTATTTCGCCATGCTCGAGGAATACGAGAAGCAGCGGCTGATCCTGTCGGACGACAAAAAGAAAGAACGCGAAGCCGCGATTCGGGCCAAGAAAGATGCCCTGGATGCATATACCAAGCTGATCTATGGTCCGGACGGTACCGCCGAGCGGAAGCAGGATGAACTGATGCGTCCCTTGCTGGCCAATCTGAACAAAGCGATCGAGCAGGTGGCGCTGGATGACGGGTATGATGTGATCTTCACCATGGCAAGCGGACTCGGCTATATCAAGCCGACCTACGATGTGACCGCCAAAGTGCTGGAGTATCTTGACAAGCTCGACCAATAAATCGCCTTTAACGCTGGCAGAGCTGGCGGCATTAGTCGGCGGAACGATTGAAGGGGATGGCCGCACGTTTATTACCGGTGCGGCCCCCATCGAGTCGGCCCGCGCGGGGGAGATCTCGTTTGTCGCCAATCCGAATTATTTGCAGTATATCGAAACCACCGGTGCCTCAGCACTGGTGCTCGATCCCAAAACGGAATGCGCCCACAAGCCGACCATTCGTCACCAGAATCCATATTTGGTTTTCGCCAAGATTGTTGATCGCCTGTATGCCGACCCGGTTCTGGTGGAGCCGGGGATCAGTCCTCATGCGGTGATTGAAGCTGGCGCGGTAATAGGCGCCGACTGCGCGATTGGACCGTTCTGCCATATTCGTTCGACCGCCAAGATCGGCGACCGTTGTCAATTAGTCTCATCTGTCTACGTGGGCGACCGTGCCGAAATAGGTCCGAACAGCCTGGTTCACCCGGGGGTAAAGATCCTGCACGGTGTCAAGGTTGGCGCCCGTGCGATCATACATGCCGGGACCGTTATCGGCTCGGACGGTTTTGGGTTTGCACCAACGCCGACCGGGATGATGAAGATCAAACAAGTTGGGTGGGTGGAGATCTCCGACGATGTTGAGATCGGGGCGAATGTGGCGATCGATCGCGGGGCACTTGGCCCGACGAGAATTGGCCGCGGCACCAAGATCGATAATCTGGTTCATCTCGCCCACAATGTACAGGTTGGCGAAGATTGCCTGATTATCGCGCAGGTCGGTATCTCTGGTTCGACCAAACTCGGCAATCGTGTGATCCTGGCCGGTCAGGTTGGTCTTGTCGGCCATATCGAATTGGGGGATGATGTTAGAGTGGGAGCCCAGTCGGGAGTGAAAGATTCCGTCCCCGCGGGCAAGACAATGTTTGGCTATCCTGCCCGCGAGATCATGGCAACGAAACGGATCGAAGCATCGTTGTCGCGCCTCCCCGATCTTTTCAAGCGGGTGCGACGACTCGAAGACGAATCTTCAAAGAAATCAGGTCAGTAACTTCTTCTCGATCTCCGCGGTCTTCTGCCAGGTTTTTTCCATCTGTTCGATATAACTCATCGCCATATCGAGATTCCCTCGCTCCACGGCATCGCGAATATTGCACAGGGTTGACCATTGTTGGCGGTTGACGATTTTCATGGCCGTCATCTGGTGCCGGAGCATCCCGATACTCTGATTCAGTTCCATTGAGATCTCACGCATCGGACCCGAGCTTGCCACCTTCTCACTGGTTGTCAAGTCTCCGGAAGAGAGTTGTCTCAGACGGTGCAGGATCGCCTCCTGCGGCTCGATCGAACGGGCTGTCGGCAGGATGGTCGTGATCGCCATTGCCGTCATACCAGCAATGGCGGCGGCGAAGAGGTAGGGTAGAATTGAGGCAACGGCAATATCCGCGAGTGTCGCTACACCGGCGGCAAGGGTATCTACCATTTGATTGCCGAAGTAGAAGATCAATGTTGAGCAGACCAGCATGGTTGTCACCAGCATAGCGCCGATCCGGAAATAGACCTGGAGCTTGAGCGGCGAACCAAGACTGTTAAGGGCGAGTGCAATTACGCGAGACATACTGTCTCCTCCTGAAGGCTGTCAGTTCCAATTCACTGTTCCACGGTTCCTTCCCACTGTTTCGGAGGTGGAACAGTCAAAGCTGAGAGGAGAAATTGCACTGATGGTAATCAGAAAAGAAACAGGCCTAACGCGTTGAGGCGTCGGCCTGTCCTGGGTATCCTGTATGAGTTCTGCTCAGCGAGGGCTAGAACGGAAGATCATCATCCTCAGCGCCGGTCGAGGCGGCAGGGGCTGGTGAGGTGTCGGCTTCTTCGGCAGCACCGCCCGGTTCGCCTTGCTGACGGGATCCGATGAAGCGCATATTCTGGACGACGACCTCGGAGATATATCTCTTGTTGCCGTCCTTGTCATCGTAGCTCCGGTTGGAGATACGTCCCTCAAGATAGACCTCGCGCCCCTTGCGAAGGTACTCTTTGGCCAGTTCTGCGGTTTTCCCCCAACAGACTATGTTATGCCAGGTAGTCGCTTCCTGGCGCTGACCTTCCTGATTCTGATAGACTTCGCTGGTCGCTAACGAAAAGGTCGCCACTGCGCGGCCACCGGGGGTATAGCGAAGTTCAGGGTCTTTGCCAAGCCGTCCGATCAGGATAGCTTTGTTCACACTCATAATAACCTCCGTTGAAAGTACTGCATAATAAGGGGGGTGGTTTCGGGTGTCAAGTGGGATGGGATGTTTTCCCTTGTTAGGCTGCTGGTTATAGGGTATAGTCTTGTCCAAAAGTGATATTAAGACAGCGGCTAAGATGGACCTGGAGAACGCAGCCACCACTATTCGTCGGTTTATAACCGGAAAATTGCTTGAATCCGGCTTATCAGGCTACATCATAGGGCTCTCCGGTGGGGTCGACTCTGCCCTGGTGGCGTCCCTTGCGGTGTCAGCGGTCGGGAAAGAGAAGATTTTCGGGTTGACGCTCCCCTACAAAACTTCGTCTCCGGATTCATCAACCCATGCAGAACGGCTTGCAACGCAAACTCGGCATCACAACACGGAGTGTGGATATCTCCCCAATGGTGGACGCTTATTTCGGCTCACCAGCAACAGAGGATCGAATCCGGGTTGGAAACTTTGCGGCGCGAATCCGGATGGCAATCCTCTTCGACATGTCACGGGAAAGCGGCTGCATGGTGCTGGGGACCTCTAATCGTACCGAGTTCTGTTTGGGGTATACGACCTGGTTTGGGGATTCGGCAGCATCGATAAATCCGATCGCGGAGTTGTATAAGACCGAAGTGCTGGCGATGGCCCGACAAGTTGGGCTCCCTGGCGAGATAATCGACAAGCCACCTTCCGCCGATCTCTGGCCGGGCCAGACGGACGAGGAAGAGATAGGCGTCAGGTATGAGCAGATCGATGGCATACTCAGGCGAGTGATCGACGATGGCGAGACTTCGATGGAGCAGTTAGTAAAAGACGGCTTTGAAATGGTAGATATCAGCCGGGTGGTTTCGCTGGTGAACCGGCATAGTTATAAACGAAACATGCCGGTAATTGCGCCGTTGGGACGAGTCGCGGTGCCGCAACGCTTGCAGGTGCAGGTATGACCGAAGGCAACGCCCCGAAAGGAACGCTCTATCTGGTGCCGACCCCGATCGGGAACCTGTCGGACATAACCTCGCGAGCACTTGAAGTGCTGAAGGAAGTGGAGATCGTTGCCTGCGAGGATACCCGGACCAGCGGGAACCTGTTAAGCAAATTCGGCATTAAAAAGCGACTGGTATCATACCACGAGTTTAATGAAAGAAGTCGAGCACTGCAGTTGATAGAAGCGTTGAAGCAAGGGGAGTCAGTGGCGGTGATAACCGATGCCGGCACGCCCGGCATATCCGATCCCGCCTACCGCGTCGTTCGAGCCGCGTTGGCAGAACAGATCGAGATCATACCGCTTCCCGGGCCGAGTGCGCTTCTGCCTGCCCTGACCGCCTCAGGCTTGCCGACCGACCGCTTTATGTTCGAGGGATTCCTTTCACACAAGTCAGGTGCGAGAACTCGACGGCTGGAGAAGTTGAAGGACTTTGAACATACGATAATCTTCTATGAATCACCTCATCGGGTGCGCCAGACGCTAACCGCCATGTTGCAGGTTTTTGGCGATCGACAGGTATGCCTCGCCCGCGAAATCAGCAAGAAGTTCGAGCAGTTCATCCGCGGCTCGATCAGCGAGATACTCTCCCGGATAGGGGAAAGCGTCAAAGGGGAAGTGGTCTTAGTAGTGGCCGGGTCTTCCGGGTCGGAAAAGCCGGAGAGTGAGAGCAGCGACGATGAATAGGCTGTTTCGCAATCCCGTCTATCCGATGGATTGGATCATTATCGGCTATTGCCTGGTGATGGTGGCGATCCTGCTTTCAGTCGGCAGACCCTTGGAGCAGTACACGGATGAATTGACATTCTACGCATTGACAGCCGTACTGGTGGTCCTCATTGTCCGAATCTTTGGGGAACGGCAATCGGGTCTGTTTCGATTTGTCAGGCTTCTCTATCCGGCGATCCTCTTTACGGCGTTTTATCGGATGACCGGTGGCATGATGTTCCTGTTGCATGATAAGTTCATGGATGCTCAGTTGAGCGGATTCGAGCAGGGAATACTCGGGTTTGAACCGTCGCTGTATATAGATAGATACTTACTCAACCCCTGGATCACCGAAATACTCATGGGGAGCTATTTCAGTTACTACCTGATGCTCCCGGCGTTGTTCATTCCGCTCTTCATATGGAAGAAATATGACATGATTCGTCAGTCGCTGGCGGCGATCAGCCTGACATTTTTCATCGGTTACATGCTGTTTTTTGTGTATCCGGTGGAGGGACCTCGCTGGCATTACATGGATCAGTATGTGCATGCAGTCGAGGGACCTTTTTTCAGACAGATAGTGGAGTTCGTTCAAGCCAACGGATCCGTGCGCGGCGGATGTGTCCCTTCGACTCATGTCGCGGTGGCGCTTATCATCATGGTTTATTTCTTCAGGATCTCCAAGCCGATCGGCTGGTTGATGGCTGCACTCAATCTGGGAATGGCTGTCGGAACGGTTTGGGGACGGTACCATTACATGACGGATGTCCTTGTCGGGACAGCGATCGCGTGTGGCGCGATCTGGGTGGTAGACAAATATCACCCGAACTACACAACAACTTCGGCCGGCTCGGCCGCAAATCTTCAGGTGAGAGTACAGAATGTATCCTGAACTGTTTCATGTCGGTCCGATTCCGATCCGCTCCTACGGGTTGATGCTGGCGCTGTCGTTTCTGTTTGGTGTGCTGTATGTCAAGAAGATGGCGGACCGCGACGGCAAGCCGTTTGATCCGTACCTGACTGTGGCATCATATCTGATCTTTTTCGGGGTGGTGGGTGCGCGGCTGTTTTATGTGCTTTTCCATCTTGAGGAATTTGCGGGGAATTGGTCGGCGGTCTTCAATCCATTCTCGGATGCCGGGTATGTTGGCATTGCCGGGTTGAACCTCTACGGTGGAGTCTTGTTTGCGGTCGGTTCGGCGGCACTGTACTGCTATCGCAAGAAGATGAGCATATTGGATACTTTCGATTACTTTGCCCCGACCCTGGGGCTGGGCCTCGGGATAACGCGCATCGGCTGTTTTCTCAATGGCTGCTGTTTTGGTGTGCCAACTGACCTCCCTTGGGGAGTTACATTTCCGGAGGGGTCAATACCACACTACGTGTTTGGCGATGCGCATTTGCATCCGACGCAGATCTACAGCTCGCTGTATGGGATCGGGCTGTTCATCCTGCTGCACTATGTGATCAAACACCGGAGTTTTGTAGGCCAGGCAGTCGCGCTGGTTTTCATGATTGAGGCACTTTTCCGGTATCTGATAGAGAATCTGCGCTGGTATGAGTCGGAGATGACGTTTAATCTGGGCGGTTCGGAGATAACCTATAATCAGGTTATCTCGTTAGGATTGTTCCTACTGGGACTGTCAATCTACCTGATCCAGCGGAGGCGAGCCTCGATAAGGGCCTGACGCGACCTTCTGCTCCAAAGTTGGGCAAAAAAATCCGTTTTCTTTCCATACTATTTCTGACTACTTTATCACGCAGAAAAGCTAATACGCATGTGAGGATTCAGGAATGGACTTCAATTTTTCCGAAGAACAGAACTACGTTCGCGATGTCGCTCGGCGCTTTGCCGACGAAAAGCTCTTCCCGCGCGCCGGTGAATTTGACCACACCGAAAAGCTTGACCGGGCGTTAGTTAAGGAGATGGCTGACCTCGGATTGATGGGGGTAAAGGTCCCTGAGGAATATGGCGGGGCCGGATTGGACAACCTTGCCTATACAATATCAATCGAAGAACTTGCCCGTGGGTGCGCCTCGCACGCTCTTGTCGCGGCGGTGCATGGGTCACTGTTTGCCATGCCAATACTTGAGGCGGGCACGGAAGAACAAAAGAAGAAGTATCTCCCGCCTGTCTGTGCAGGGGAGAAGTTTGCGGCCTATTCGCTATCTGAGTCCGGGGCCGGTTCGGATGCGGCATCGCTGACGCTTCAGGCGACCGACGATGGTGACTCGTATGTCCTGAACGGTACCAAGCTGTGGGTGACGCACGGATCGATCGCTGATTTCGTGATCGTTTTTGCCACTGTCGATAAATCGCTGAAAACCAAAGGGATAGCCGCGTTTGTTGTCGAGGCCGACAAGCAGGGGTTTGCTGTGGGAAAAAACGAAGTCAAAATGGGATACAAGGCCTCGCCAACTGCGGAGCTGATCTTCACGGACTATCGGGTGCCCAAGGCAAATCGGATCGGCGATGTCGGGCGTGGGTTCAACATTGCCATGGAGACGCTCAATCATGGGCGTATTTCGGTTGGTGCGCAGTCGGTTGGGATGGCCCAGCGGGCGTTTGAGATCGCCGCACGATACGCGCAGGAACGGAAGCAATTCGGAAAGCCGCTCGCCGATTTCCAGGGGATCCAGTTCAAATTGGCCGAAATGCAGGCCAAACTGCATGCTGCACGACTGGTGACCTACGAAGCGGCATGGAAGAAAGACTCTGGCCTGCCGGTGGCAAAAGATGCCGCCATTGCCAAGATGTACGCCTCGGAAGTAGGGACTGAGATAGCCCACCAGGCGATCCAGATCCTCGGCGGTTATGGATACACCCACGAGTACAATGTTGAGCGGATCTATCGCGACGTACGTCTCTGCGAGATTTTCGAAGGGACCAATGAGGTGCAACGGATCGTGATCGCCCGTGAAGTGTTAAAAGAGTACGCAGCGACGATCTCATAAGAGGAGCAAACCGTGCTCGCCAAAGTCAGTATCGCCGAAAAACTGGCATCGTTCGACGAACTCTGGTCGCCCAAAGTGATCGGGGAGTTAAATGGGCAATTGGTCAAAGTGGTCAAATTCGAAGGAGAGTATGTTTGGCACTTTCATGCGAACGAGGACGAGCTTTTCCTGGTGATCGAAGGAGAGATGGAGATACACCTCAGGGATGGGGTAGTCACGCTCAAACCGGGTGAGTATTGCATTGTCCCGAAGGGGATCGAGCATAAGCCAGCCGCGAAAAAGCTCTGCAAGGTGCTGCTTTTCGAGCCGGCGGCGACTCGAAATACCGGGAATGTGGACCACCAGTATACGATCGAGCCTGAAGATCTGGAGAAGATATAGCCTCGATAGGTTTTCGATCGTTTGCTCAGAACGAAGTTGGCGACTATCTTTCGCGTCTGGAATCCCTCTGTCACGGTGAACCGAACTTTATGCAAACAAGCACTATAGAAATCCTCGAATTCAAGCCGAAATACGCGCGGCATTTTCAGGAGATCAATCAGTCCTGGCTGGAAGAGTTTTTCACAGTTGAACCATATGACCGGATAGTACTTGATGACCCCCTTGGTGAGATCATTGCACGCGGTGGCGCCATTCTGTTTGCTTCGATTGAAGGAGAGATAGTAGGGACCTGTGCCCTGATCAAGCATACCGATACCAAGTACGAACTGGCCAAGATGGGAGTGGTGCGGTCACACCGTGGCAAGGGGATCGGCAGGAAGCTGGCCCTGGCCGCGATCGCAAAGGCAAAAAAGCTCGGAGCTGCTTCACTCGTTCTGGCGACCAGCCCAAACCTCGAGGCGGCCAACGCACTCTACCACAGTATGGGGTTCCAGGAAGTTGGCCTGGAGGAGATCGGTCCTCTGCCATACAAAGAAAATCAATCGTGATGCGATTGAGATTGGATGATTAAGATGAACGAAGAAAAGACATTCACCGAAGAGATCAAGGTCAGCGGCGAACAACTGGTCGACACCGTTAAGAAGTTGATCCATGAAGCCAATGTCCGGCGCGTGATCATCAAAAACGAAGAAGGGAAGACGCTGATCGAGATGCCGGTATCCATCGCGGGTGTCGGAGTGATCCTTGCCCCGATCGTGGCGGCCGTCGGAGCGATCGCGGCAGTGGTCACCAACTGTACGATCGTCGTGGTCAAGGAAAAGGAATAGAGTTAGGACTGTGGCCGACGTCGGATACCAAAACTTTCAAGGAGTGTTTGCGCGTGGGGATCTGACGCGGCTTCATTGAAGGTCGGCAATAAAATAAAGAGCAGTTCGACATCCCGGGTCTCGCGCGCTCGTTCAAGCCATGAATAGGCTCTGTCGCGGTCTCCGAAGTAATAGTGCAAGAGATATATGTAAGAGGGCGGGAGATACTCCGTCATTGCGGCAGCCTCGAGTTTATCGATAACTTCCCTGGCCGATGCAGTATCGCCAGTTCGTCCGGCGATAAAGGCATCGACCATCAGCGGATAGGAACTTCGGCCAGCCAGTTCACGCGCTCGCTGATTATGCAGGCGGGCAGCTTCAATCCGTCCCAACTCCAGCAAATTCAACGCATACCAGCTGTACAGATTATAGTTTTGAGAACCAAGGTCAATGGCGCGCAGGTAGTTTTCGTTGCTCCGTTTCAGGTCTCCCATCACCGCGAACATATATCCAAACATAGTAGGATGGATGTGAGAGAGCGGGTCAAGGTCGATGGCCGTTTCGAAATTCCGTCTTGCTTCCTCGTACCGTGCCTGGAACGTCAGCATCTCAGCATACCACTGGTAAGTAGTGCTGTAGCCGCTGTTCAACTGAATGGCGCGCAGAAATTCCGCTTCACCTCGTTTCCAATCGAAGTGGAAGAAGACCAGCAGGCCCGCATACGCCGTGTGTGCTTCAGCGAGGGAATCATCCAGTTCAAGAGCTTTGAGCGCCGCCTGACGGGCGGCAGGAACCGCAACCTTGGGATCAAGAAAATCGTACGCCCCCAGCATAAAGTAGGCGTCTGATAATCCAACATATGCCAGCGCATAGACGGGGTCGAGATCGAGGGCCTTACGGAAATATTCCAGAGATTTGATAACTGACTGGCGATCGCGTGCGTTCCAGTGGAACCGACCCTGGAGATAATAGTGGTAAGCCTCAACATTGGCAGAATGGCGACGCGCCGGTTCCTTCACTGTCTCGGACGTCGTTTTACCAAGCAAACGGTCCTTGAGCGTTTCGACAATCGCTTGGGCGATCTCGTCCTGAACGGCAAAGATATCCTCGGCGGCCCGGTCGTATTTTCCGGCCCAGAGATTAAACCCATCAGCAACACTTATCAATTTGGCGGTGACGCGCAAGCGTCCCTCTACTTTGCGAAGCGAACCCTCGAGCAATGTTCCCACATTGAGTTGTGCTCCGATTCGCCGGATATCCTGGCCCTTCCCTTTGAATTGGAACGATGAGGTTCGCGAGACTACTCGAAGGCCGTCAATATGGCTGAGAGAACTGATGATCTCCTCAGTGATCCCGTCGCAGAAGTACTCCTGGTCTCGGGATGAAGACAGGTCCTCAAATGGCAGGACGGCGATCGATGGTGCCTGTTGACCGCTTTCAACTGGCGCGGCGGCAGCTGCATTTCTTGACGAAGAACCTTGCTTCAGGTCGGCGATAACGGCATTCACTGATTGGTAGCGAAGGGTGGGAGATTTGGAAAGCATTTGCTCAACCACCAAAGAGAGCGTGACGGGCACATCAGATCGCAATTCGGGCAGTGGCACAGGTTGGTGATGCAACAGGGAGTAAAGGGTGGCGGCATCATCGTCACGGCGGAACGGGTTTTTGCCTGCCAACAGTTCATACGCGACCACGCCCAGAGCGAAAATGTCGGAGCGTACATCCGCTGTCGCGCCTTCGATTTGCTCGGGAGACATGTAGCCGATCGTACCGACTCGAGCACCGTCAACAGTTAGCCTATCAGAAGAGGCTATTGAAGCGAGCCCGAAGTCGACCAGTTTCACGCGCCCTTGTTTGCTCAAAAGAATATTCGAAGGCTTGATATCGCGATGTATCACCCCTTTGTCATGCGCCTCCGCTATCCCTTCACATATCTGCAAGAGGATCTGTCCGGCCTCTTCTGTCGAGAATTGGGTTGAGCGGAGTAGTTCCGAGAGGGGGGAGCCATCAACATGCTCGAGGGCGATAAATAGCCGACCGTCAGATTCTCCAACCTCGTACACGGTCATGATATTGGGGTGATTCAGCATTGCGGCGGCCTGTGCCTCACGGAGTAACCGTGCTTTCAGATCAGCCTGAGTAGAGAAAGCCAGAGGAAGCAGTTTGAGTGCGACTTTGCGTCCCAACTTGGTGTCGTCGGCCAGATAGACCTCGCCCATCCCACCCGCACCGAGCAGTCGCTCGATCCGGTAGTGGTTGACAATGGCGCCGCTGGCTTGCATAGGCACCGATCTGGTCTTATCCTGTTCGAAACCGTCGCTCACCCGAGATCCTCTTTTACAATGCCGGTCAGGTTAAACATAGACGAAAATAGGTCATCTTGAATGTCTACGCAAGACTGCACATGAATTAGGGGCAAGTCCATGCTGAACCTGCCCCTTGAGCAAAAGTTGCTGCTGCCCGCCTTAATCTTCTTCGTAGTGGCGCTTGATCTTCTTCATGACATCGGGGTCAGAAAGTGTAGTCGTGTCGCCCATCACTTTCCCTTGTGCAACATCGCGCAACAGCCGACGCATGATCTTCCCCGAACGGGTCTTGGGAAGGTCCGCGGTGAAAATGATCTTTTCCGGCTTAGCCAACGCGCCGATTTTGCGTACGACATGGTCCTTGAGCTGACCAAGCAGCCGTTCATCCTGGTTCATCCCCGAGCGCAAGGTTACGAAGGCAACCAGACATTCTCCCTTGAGTTCGTGCGGAATACCAACCACAGCGGACTCAGCGACCATCTGGTGTTCCACCAGCGCGGATTCAACTTCCATGGTGGAAATGCGGTGTCCGGCCGTGTTAATGACATCATCGACGCGCCCGAGTATCCAATAGTATTTGTCTTTGTCCACCTTGGAACCATCGCCGGGGAAATAGATGCCAGGCCATTTCGACCAGTAGGTATCAATCATCCTCTGACGGTCTCCCCAGATGCCGCGAAGCATGCCGGGCCAGGGGTGCGTGATCGCAAGGTATCCGCCACCCTCTTTTACTTCTTTGCCGCTCTCGTCCAGAATAGCGGCGGAAATACCGGGGAACGGACGCGTGGCCGAGCCCGGCTTGGTGGTGGTGACCCCCGGCAAGGGAGTGATCATGATATGGCCGGTCTCCGTCTGCCACCAAGTGTCGACTATTGGGCACCGTCCACGGCCGATGACATCGTTGTACCAGATCCAAGCTTCGGGATTGATCGGTTCTCCGACTGAACCAAGCAGACGGAGTGAGGTCAGATCGTGCTTATCCGGCCACTGGCGTCCCCATTTCATGAAGGCGCGGATAGCTGTTGGTGCCGTGTAGAAGACCGAAACCGCGTTATCTTCGACGATCTGCCAGAAGCGATCCTGATCCGGCCAATCGGGAGCCCCTTCATAGATAACCTGAGTGGCTCCATTGGAGAGCGGGCCATAAACCACGTAGCTGTGTCCGGTAACCCAGCCGACATCGGCGGTACACCAAAAGACATCAGTATCTTTCAAATCAAAAACCAGCTTGGTGGTGGCGTGGACACCGGTCATGTAGCCGCCGCAAGTGTGCATGATCCCTTTTGGTTTGCCGGTGGTACCCGAAGTGTAGAGGATAAAAAGCGGATCCTCGGCATCCATATATTCCGGCTCGCACCATGGGTCCGCATCCTGCATATGGCGGTGGTACCAGTGATCACGACCTTCCTTAACACGCAGGAGGAACTCCCCGCGCTTGACGATGATCACGTTTTCTATCGACGGGCAATCCATCAGGGCGACATCGGCATCATGCTTGAGCGGGATGATCTGACCACGGCGATAGCCGCCGTCAGCAGTGATCAAGAGTTTCGCCTCAGCATCGTTGATACGGTCGCGCAACGATTCAGGAGAGAATCCGCCAAAAACAACTGAGTGAATGGCGCCAATCCTGGCACAAGCGAGGACGGAGATGATCAGTTCAGGGATCATGGGGAGATAGATTGCGACTCGATCTCCTTTGACGACTCCGAACTTCTTCAGCACATTGGCGAACTTGTTCACCTGGCGGAAAAGATCATAATAGGTCAGGACTCGCCGGTCACCCGGCTCTCCTTCCCAGATCAAGGCTGCCTTATTTCTGCGGGTGGTTCCATTAACCAAGACATGACGGTCCAGGCATGATTCGGTGACATTTAGTTTTCCGCCAACAAACCATTTGGCATCTGGTGCCTTGAATTCCAGCCCTTTGGTCCATTTCTTTTTCCAGACCAGATCCTCGGCCATCTGTTCCCAGAATTTGACCGGATCGGCTTCCGCCTGCTTGTAGATCGCCGCGCTGCCGGCGTTGGCCTGCTTGGTGAATGCCGCAGACGGTTTGAAGAGGCGGGATTCATGCAGCAGCGAATCGATCGGAGTTTTCGAGACTGCCTGGCGCGAGGCGGTTTTTTTAGTCGCCATGAACGGGACTCCTTCGGGTGAGAGAGAATGGACCGGCTATCAGGACAATATTCGCTTACGGTGTCTATTTTGTCAAGTATCGCTGAGGATCGAGAAGAAACTAACCAAACATAGGGTGATGGAACTGGCGCAGGTTCTGCCCTTTTTTATCACCAATGCTTTAGTTAAAGGGATCAAGTAATTGGCTGCGCAAGTCCATGATTGACCGATTTAAGGTGATCCGAAAATGGGGCGGGAAAGGGAGTCCCGCCGGACGGAGAATCTGGATAACTTTGGCCGTTAGGTAAGGCATGTCACAATATGTCACGTGGTTTGCATAGTCAGGGGGCACTTGGGGGCGTCCCGATCCGGGAGTACCATGTAAGGCAGCGAATTACAATCAGTTACCAGTTGGCCCGATTCTTGCAGCGTAGGGGGCAGAAGAGGATTGGCCTATTGACAATTTGGGCAAAGGACGTATCTTGCGATGGTTACTAACAGCAACATAGTTACTACCTTTGTCTACTGCCCTTTGGCCCTTTCGGGCTTGATGGTAGCTGGGAAGTTAATACAATATTCAGCGTCAAAAGGGGGGGTGGTATGTTCATCAGTCCCCACTTTCGCGAACCTGAAGTCGCAAGCGTAACAGCACTCTACTGCTTGCGATTGCATTTTTGTCTGGAGGAAAGATGAAGCGGTTGACATCTTTGTTCACCCTACTCATATGCAGCTTCGCGGCATTCCTGCTCGCTGCCCCGATGGCAGTGGCCCAGGAGGAGCCGGATCCGCTGACGGATCCCGCGTGGACTCCTGAGATTACGCTGCAGCCGGACACCAGTTACAATCTTTGTACTGGTGATTCTGCCTGTTTCTGGGTAAGCGGGTATGACTTTGACGCCTCGGATTCGCTGACTCTGACCCTGCTTGATGGGCCGATCAGCTATGCGCCGAAGAAGCTCGGTCGCGAATTTACCGAGCATATCTGCTTCGCGCCTTCAGAATCCGGTACCTATCGTTTTATCTGGCAGCTCTCCGACAAATCCAACCGCAAAGATACGGACACTGCCTTTTATACGATCGTGTACAATCAGCGCCCGACCGCTCTCGACAAGTATTCCTCTGCTAAGTTCTGCTACGGACCGGAGACACGTAAGATCCAGGTCCATGCTACGGACCCCGATGGCGATATCCTGACCTACACGCTTTTGTCCGGTTCCGGATCAATGAACTCCAGTACCGGTCTCCTGCAGTATCTGCCTGCAGGCGAGGGGATTTTCAATTTCACCTATGAAGTGCGCGATCGCTGCTCTGCCGACACAGGCACTGTGGTTGATACGATCACGCTCAATCAAAAGCCGTATTTCGCCTGGACGGACTCGACTTTCTATCTCTGCGCGCCCGACGAGATCTGCGCCATTCTCACCGGGATCGATCCCGAGGGATTGGATATGGAGATCCGACTTGAGGCCGGAGATGGCACCCTGACTCGTTTGTCGGACTCGACTGCGAAACTTTGCTTTAACCCGATGGATGTTGATTCGGCGACTTACACCTTTATCGTCTGTGTGGCCGACCGCTGTCCCGCGGGTTCCCTGACCGAAGAGACCACGGCCTGGCCGGTCTGCTACAAAGACACTCTGCATGTGACCGTGATCATCAATCGCCCCCCGCAGCTTGCCTGCCCGGAATCAATCGATCTTGGCAATTGCCACTCCGAAGGTTGTTTCGAGATCAGCGCGATCGACCCTGAGGGTGGGGCCTTGACCTATGAAATACTCTCGGACAACGCCACAATCGATGGCACCACCATTTGCGTCACCGGCGAAGGCGACAGCCTGATGGTGATGGTCCGGGTCATTGACGACTGTGATAACGCCGACACGTGCACCATCCCCGTGAAACGGGGTATCGGTCACCCGCCGTATGTCACTTTGCCGAACGACTTCTCGATGACCGTCTGTCAGCCCGAGGAGATCTGCTTTGACGCGTTTGCCGATGATCAGGATTTCGATATCGCCACCGTCGTCACTAATTTTGGCACTTACGACCCGAACGCAAATCGAATTTGCTTCACCGCCGATACCACCGGCACCTATGCGATTATCTTGACCGCCACGGATCAGTGCGGTTCGATGGACAGCGATACCATTTTCGTCCAGGTCCAGGTCAATCGGTTACCGATCGTGCAGTTCAGCGAAACGCTTGATTCGGCGATCTGTTTTACCGGTGAGCTTTGTTATGACCTGTCGATATTTGATGATAATCTCAAGTCCGTTTGGACCAGCTATGGCACATACAACCCCGAAACCGGCAAGCTCTGCTTCACGCCTTTAAATTCGGGGACATTCACTGTCATCGCGCGCGCCACGGATGACTGCAATAAGATTGCGGAAGATACCTTGACCGTGGTGGTCACCATTGGATCAGCGCCGGTGATTTCGCCGATGCTGGACACGACAGTAACGCTCTGTCAGCCTACGTATGTCTGTTTGCCGGTCACCATCACCGACCCCGAAAACGATATCGCTTCGATTGCCGTGAATCGCGGCCAGTTGAAGAATGGCACCGTCTGCTTTGTGCCCTATTCGCAGGGAGCTTATCCGGTTATCGTGACGGTAACCGATGGTTGCGGGTTCACTGTCGCCGATACGGCCATCGTGACTGTCAAGACCGACCAGGCAGTGGTTCTGAGCTGTCCCCGTGACACTACCATTTTCCTTTGTGAGCCCGAGACGCTTTGCTTCCCGGTTGGCGGGGTGCCTGCCGATGCGCGAGTAAGAGTCATCGGAACTGCGGCATATTGGAACGTCGAAACGCAGTCGATCTGTTTTTACAGCGAATGCTGTCTTGAGAATACGATCAAGTTTGAAGTGACGACCGCGTGTGGCACTGTCCGCTTCTGTGAATTCACCGTGAAGGTGAAGACAAACACGGCGCCGATCGTCCTGCTACCGCGTGACACGACGCTCGGTTCCTGCGCCAATGGCGAGATCTGCCTGCCAGTAGGGATCAGCGATCAGGATAACAATATCGTTTCTGTACAGGCGACTGGCGGCACCTATGACCAGAGCCGCGGCATTGTCTGCGTGAACACTGCCAATGGTGGCACGTTTGTGGTCACCGTCGCAGCCACCGATGCGTGCGGAGCGACTTCCAGCGATAATATCACCATCACGACAGTCAACAACCTGCCGCCGATGGTTGACTTTGGTCCAACCGATACCCTTTTCGAACAGTGCGCCCCGACGCAGATCTGTCTGCCGATAGCGATTGCGGACGGGAATAACAATCTACAATCGATTACCACCGCTCTTGGTCGTTATGACGCGGAACTTCGGGCTATCTGCTTTGTGCCTGAGGGTGCCGGTCAGTACTGCGCCGAAGTAGTGGTGATGGATAGCTGCGGTGTCTCTGATACCGCGAACCTCTGTGTGACGGTGATCGCCAGCGAGTATGTCGGATTGACCTGTCCTCCGGCGACCGACCCGATCACGATCTGTGGCCCGGATACGCTCTGCTATCAGATCGGCGTGACGGGGCCGTACTCCAGCCTTTCCACCAGCTACGGCACTCTGGACGGGACCACGCTCTGTATTCCGATCGACACTACCGGGACATATACGGTCCTGGTTATTGCCACTGGAAGCTGCAATGCCGACACCTGCGCCGTGATCGTGCCGGTCCAAGCGTCCACTCCTGTTGATGTTGCCTGCCCGGGCACTGACACTAGTCTCTTTGTTTGTGCTCTGCCTATCAATCTGCAGTTCCCCGTAACGATCACCGGAACTGTTGATCAGATGACTGTCTTCCCGGCCGGAGCGTTCTACGAAGCTGGGTTCATCAAGATGGCGGTGACAGAGCCCGGTACCTATGAAGTTGGTATCGTTGTCGAAAATGGCTGCAGTAAGGACTCGTGTTCGTTCGGGTTGACCGTGAATGTTAACCAGCCGCCTATGGTGGTGGCGTCACCTGATACGACCATCCTGCTCTGCGGTGATACCGGCTATGTCGCGTTCACCTATACAGTGAGCGACCCGGATGGAAACATCAGCGAGATAACCAGCTCGCTTGGGATCATCGAAGACGACCTTGTCATCTTCCGCCCGACGGCGGCAGGAAGTTATCCAGTTGTTCTGACGGTCAAAGACGCCTGCGGCAAGGTTGACCAAGATACCACCGTGGTGACTGTCGTAACAGTGCCACGTGTCGATATAAACTGTCCGCCCAGCCCGATCACCCGCCTCGTCACGTTGCCTGACACGGTTCGTGTAGCGGTCGGCATTACGCCGGCGAACATACCTGTTCAGGTACTCCCCGATGGCTATTATGACTGGGCGACCGGCGAGGTAGTGGTGTATGCACCGACCTCCGGAAATTACACCTATACCCTGATAGTCAACGGTGACTGCAATACGGATACCTGCACCCTTAAGTTGGAGTTGGGTCAGTATTTCCCGCCGTTTGTCGAGTGCATTGGGTCGGTCGATACTCTTCTCTGCTTGACCGGGATAGACACCATCTGTCTGCCGGTGAGCGTTTCCGGTACCGGAATCTCTGTTTCAGTCTCCCCGTACGGAACCTACGAGAATGGCAATCTTTGCCTGCCGGTTTCAGAGTCTGGCACGTATACGATGCAGATCATTGCGAGCAACGCTCAGGAAGCAGACACCTGCTACTCGACCATAGTAGTTCGGTCAAATTCGGCCCCGTCTGTGTCGCTCTCTGAGCCGTTCTCGGCCAGTATCTGCGACCAGACCGACGTAGTCTGCTATGACCTAACCTCGACCGACCTCGACGAGAATATTGCGTCTGTTGTGACCAATCTTGGTGCTCCGGTCTTCCAGAGCGGACGTGTTCAGTACTGCTTCAGCCCGGATACAGCGGGCGTTTATCGAGTGATCGCCGAAGTGGTCGATTCCTGCGGTTTGACTGCATTCGATACAACCTTTATCACGGTTGAGATTAATGTTCCGCCGCTCGTGACACTCGGACTGGATCAGTCGGGGACATTCTGCGCCGGCCAGACGATCTGTCTGCCGTTGACGATCACTGACGACAATATCGAAAATGTCCAGGTCACCGGTGGTGTGTACAATGCTGAGACCGGCGAAGTCTGTGTCGAAAGCGTTGAGCCCGGTACGTACACGATCATTGCGACCGCCACCGATAGCTGCGGCGCCATGGATGCTGATACCGCAGTCGTGACTGTCAATCCGAATACCGCCCCGACAGCCATGCTTGGCGCGGATACGACGGTTTATCTCTGCAAGCCAGTGAATGTCTGCCTGCCGCTTACTTATAGTGATCTGGATGGCAATATTGCCAGCGTCACTGTCAATCGCGGACAGATCAGCAACGGCACCGTCTGTTTTGTGCCGTACTCGCAGGGGACCTATCCGATCATCGTGACTGTGACCGACTCCTGTGGCCTGCAGGACGTCGACACCGCGCTGGTGACGGTGCAGACCGATCAGGCGATCAGCCTGACCTGTCCGACTGATACGACGATCTTCTTGTGTGAGCCGGATACGCTTTGCTTCCCGCTGGGTGGCGTGCCCGCCGGTGCGACAGTTGTCGTGCGCGGAACTGCGGCCTATTGGGATGCGCAGAAACAGTCAGTCTGCTTCTACAGCGAGTGCTGTCTGCAGAATACGATCAGTGTCGATGTCTTCTCCGCCTGCGGTTCGACCTTCACTTGCGAGTTCACGGTTAACGTAAAGACCAACACAGCTCCGATCGTGCTGCTGCCGCATGACACCACGATTGTCCAGTGCGATCTCACTCAGATCTGCATTCCAGTTGGGATCACTGATAACGACCACAACCTGACGGGAGTCTCGGCGACCGGTGGAACCTATGATGCCTCCCGCGGCGTTGTCTGCTTCACACCGACCGCCTCCGGCCGCTACACTATCTCAGTGACGGCGACGGATGCTTGCGGCAAGATTGGCACCGATCAGATCCAGGTCACGGTTCGTTTGAATACCAAGCCGTTTGTCCTCTATACGCCAGGCGACACGCTCTATACGCAGTGCGAATTTGAGACGATCTGCTTGCCGATCCAGATCGTCGATGTCGACAACAATGTCACGTCGATCAATGTGATTGGCGGTACCTACGATGCGGCAAACAATCAGGTCTGTTTCCTGCCGACTGCGGCCGGCCGAGTGTATGTCTCGATCGTCGCGACCGATGCGTGCGGACTGAAAGATTCGATCCGGATCTGGGTCCATGTCAACGCTGGTGGAGTCGCGGAAATAGCGTGCAACACCGTTCCGACCCAGACGCTTTGCGCTCCGCAGCAGGTCTGCGTGCCGCTGGCGATCACCGGGCATGATTACACGGTTTCGACTACTCTCGGAATCTGGTCAGCCGGTACTCTCTGTTTTGATGCTGATACCAGCGGGCTCTACACGATTCGAGTGATCGCGTCGGGTAGCTGCACTTCTGATACCTGTGTGGTGAACGTGCCGGTCACCATTCAGCCTGCAGTAGAATTCACCTCGTGTCCGGGGAATCAGACGGCCTTCCTTTGCGGCCCTGACACCCTCTGTTACACGTTTGCTGTCTCTTCGTCAGCGACCAATGTTCGCGTAAGCACCGGCGGCTTTATTAACGGCAACCAGATCTGTGTGCCGATCACGTTGGCCGGAACCAAGACGGTTCGGTTGATCGCCGAAGGGCAGTGTGGAGTGGATACCTGTCTCTTCACGGTGACCTCGACTTTCAACAGTTCGCCGAACGTCACGGCTCGCGATAGTGCGCTGACGATCTGTACCTTGACAGAGATTTGCATTCCGTTTGTCGCAACCGACCCGAATAATAACATTCAGACGATCACCAGTTCGCTGGGTCAGGTTGTCGGTAGTTCCGTCTGCTTCACGCCTCCGTCGTTCGGAGTACACACGATCACCATTACGGCAACCGACTCTTGCGGTATGGCGTACCAGAAGCAGGTGCGCGTCACCGTTAATCTGGGACCGAGCGCCGTGATCGTTTGCCCTGAAGGTGACCAATTCGTGTCGCTCTGCAAGCCCGACTCGGTGCATATCATTGTCCCGATCTCGCCGAGCGGCGCTACCGTGACTGTACTTCCGGCGGGACGCTACAATCCAACGACAGGACGAGTCTCGGTCTATGTGACAACGGGGGGGACGTATCCGATCACGGTGATCGCGGCCTCACAGTGCGGCGCGGATACCTGTACGTTTAATCTGAAAGTTGACATGGGACAGGCTCCGGCGGTTACCTGCCCAGGCACTGTCGATACGACAATGTGTCTCGTGACACCTCAGCAGCTCTGCTTCCCGGTGACTGTGACTGGCACGGGAGTCCAGGTGACAGTTACTCCGGCCGGCGCGACTTACCAGGCAGGATTTGTCTGCGTGCCGGTGACAACGGCTGGCCAGTTCTACGTGAAGGTCAGCGCGACGGGCACCTGTGGCACGGCCGTTTGCTCGACCCTGGTGGATCTGACAGCGAATCAGCGTCCATCGCTTACGCTGCCGGTTGGTCTGAGCTACGAACGTTGCCCGGATGACACGAACACTATATGTGTTTCCGGTATCTCGGCCACCGATGCTGAGAGCGCGGTGACTGTGACCAAGCTCTGTGGACCGGGAACGCTTTCCGCTGATGTTAACGGCTACAAGATTTGCTTCAAGCCGGAATCGGTGACTCCCCAGAAGTTCTGCATTCAGGTTACCGATGGTTGCCATACGCTCGTCGATACTCTGGATATCAATATCACGCTGAAACCGGATTGCGATGTCTGCGCCCGGGTTGAGATCGATGGCGGCACCTGCACGCCGGTCGGCCTCCGCAAGGCGGCTGATCTGCGGATCAAAACCAACGATCCGATCGGCGGATTCGACCTTTTGATCACCTACGATCCATCGGCACTCTCATTCCAGACCGCCTTGATCTCCGGCACCGATATTCAGGGATGGGAGTATTTCACGTACAATCTGAACAGTGCGTCCTGCGGTTCAGCCTGTCCGCCCGGATTGGTTCGACTGATCGGTATAGCCGAAGTCAATAATGGCTCGAACCATCCGCCGGATTCTACCTTCCTCCCGGATGGCATGCTGGTCAGGATGGAGTACCAGGTTTCTAACAACCAGAACCTGGGTGACCAGTTCGTCCCGATCTCCTTCGTCTGGTATGATTGCGGCGACAACTCGTTCTCAGACAAAACTGGTAACGTTCTGTATATCGATAAGCGGATCTACAATGCAGAAGGTATCCTGATCTGGGACGAAGAGAACAATACGCTTTATCCGGAGAGCAGCCGCCAGTTCGGTATGGGTGCTCCTGATAACTGCCTCAGTTCCGGGGCAAAGGGTATGCCGCTCCGCTGTGTGGACTTCGTCAACGGTGGTATCTGCATCATCCATCCGGATTCGATCGATGACCGTGGTGATATCAACCTGAATGACCAGGCGTATGAGATCGCCGATGCGGTCTTGTTCAGCCGCTATTTCATCTATGGCTTGTCTGTCTTTGTCATCAATCAGGCTGGACAGATCGCTGCCACCGATGTCAATGCCGATGGACTGACCCTGACCGTGGCCGATCTGACCACCCTGATCCGAGTGGTGGTTGGCGATATCCCGCCGATCCCCAAACTCTCACCGTATCAGGAATACCTGACGGTCTCTACGGAGCCGAGTGATGGTGCGATAAGGATCAACACGAATGCCGTCAGTACAATCGGTGCGGCGTACCTGGTTTGCAAGGTGCCAAGTGGCACAACGTTGGGCGAACCACGCCTGCTCGGTTCTGCCTCAGGTATGGAACTGATCAGTTCGGTTGAGAACGGCGAGCTTCGCCTGCTGATCTTCAACATCGGTAAGAACCGGATCGAAGCCGGCAAACAGTCGCTGGTAGAGATTCCAGTGGTTGGGGATGGCGGACTCAGCATCCTGAAAGCCGACTTCTGCGACTATGAGGGACGTCCTTACGTAACGGCATCGAAGAACAGTTCAATGCCGGGCAGTTTCACGCTGGCGCAGAACTATCCGAATCCGTTCAACCCGAGCACGACCATCAGTTTCGCGCTCCCTAACGCCGCGGCCTGGCAACTGACGATCTACAATGTCAATGGTGGTGTTGTACGCGAATTTGCCGGTGATAGCGAAGCGGGAGTGAACGAACTGGTCTGGGATGGCACGGCGGACAACGGCACGACGGTGGCCTCTGGCGTCTACTTCTACCGCCTGCAGGCAGGCTCTCTCAGCCAGACCAAGAAGATGATGCTCTTGAAATAGACAGAGAATCCCCTTTTATCTTTCCTCAGGAAGCGCCCTGGAGCTGTTAGCAGGGCGCTTTCTTTTTGGTGCTATTTGTGGTAGCCGGTATTGTGAAGGATGGTGAAGCCGCGATAGAGCTGCTCCAGCAGCACCAGGCGAACCAGTTGATGCGAATACGTGAGCGGGGAGAGGGAGAGGATCAGGTTGGCCGCGCCAGTGATCTGTGCGTCCAGTCCGAATGGCCCGCCGATGACAAAGGTCACCACTCCGCCGCTGCTCACCTGCCACCGTTCGAGCTGCTTGGCCAATTCACGCGAATCATATCCGGATCCCGAGTCGGCCAATGCAATGATCATCCCTTTGCCAAGCTTCTCCTTGAGAATAGATGCTTCCTGCCGCTTGATTTCGTCCGGGCTCAATGAGGATGAGGTTTTGGGTGAGGGGAGAGGGACGATTTCGAGAGTGGCGTACTTGGATAGGAGCTTGGCGTAATGATTGATCCCCTCGGTGACCCAGCGATCCTTGTCCTCACCGATAGTGACCAGCCGTACCTTAAGCATCAGGAATCACCTTCACCAGTAGCTTGCGACTCCGCGGGCCATCAAACTCGCAAAAGTATACCCCCTGCCAGGTTCCCAGGACAAGTCGACCCCGTTCGAACAGCAGGGTCTGCGAGAAGCCCATCAACGATGCTTTGAGATGAGAGTCGGAGTTCCCTTCGGCGTGGTGGTAACCATCAGATTGGGGAATTTCCTGACGCAGCTTGTGAAGAAGGTCGCGACGCACATCCGGATCGGCATTTTCATTGATAGTGATCCCGGCAGTGGTATGCGGTACAAAACAGATCAGCTGGCCGCTTGGATACCCTGACGAATTGATGATCTCCTGAATGCGGGAGGTGATGTCGATGAATTCGTCCCGCGACTTGCTTTGAATGGAAAGTTCGTGGATCACGATGCAAACAGTGCTTCCGCAAATTGCTTAGAGTCAAACCGTTGCAGGTCTTCGATTCCCTCGCCCACGCCAATGAAATCGACTGGCACTCCAAGTTCCTCAGCAATCGCAATGATCACGCCACCTTTGGCAGTGCCATCCAGCTTGGTGATGACCAGGCCATCGCAACCGACAGCGTCGGTGAAGACCTTGACCTGCGAGAGGGCGTTTTGGCCGGTGGTGCCATCCAGGATCAGCTTGGCATAGATCGGGGAGTTCGGCACGGCTTTTTGCACGACCCGGCGGATCTTGCTCAACTCTTCCATCAGGTTGCTCTTGGTATGTAACCTTCCAGCAGTATCGACGAGCAGGATGTCTGTCCCACGTGCACGAGCGGCTGAGGCTGCGTCATAGGCCACGGCCGCAGGGTCGGCCCCGTTGTCGGAGCGGATGATCTCCACACCACTACGTTCGGCCCAGATCGCCACCTGTTCGATGGCGGCCGCGCGGAATGTATCGCACGCACCGATCATCACCTTCTTGCCGGTTCCGGAGAAGTAGTTGGCAAGCTTGCCGATCGTGGTCGTCTTACCGACGCCATTCACACCGACAATTAGCCAGACTACCGGCTTGTGGGGGGTGTCGAGGGATATCTGCTCATCTTCTTTGGAGAGAATGAGGGAGATCTCTTCCTTGAGCAATGCCATGACCTCGTCACCTTCGGTGAGGCGACGTTCTCTTGCCTTGCTCTTGATAGCTTCGATCAAGCGCATCGTGGCACGGACACCGACATCAGCTTCGATCAGTATCTGCTCGATCTCTTCCAGTAGTTCATCGTCGATCTTTCGACGAATCACCACCTGGGCGATCTTGTTGATGATGGTGTCCTTGGTTTTGGCCAGGGACTGCTTCAGCTTTTCGAACGGATTAAAGAACCCCATGCGGATCAGTTCTGCTCGTCTTCGCTGATCGTGACGATCGATTCCATGCGCTCAGCGATCGCCGGAGGGAGCTCGATATCTTCAGTGTCCGGAGAGGCTACTTCGCCTGTTGGCTCTGCAGTTTCTACCTGTTCGGATTCGGTCTTCTGCTTGCGGGTACGTCGCACAACCGGCGGTTTGTCATGATGACCGTTGCCGCCTTCGCTCTCCGCAGGCTCAAGTTCAGGTTGAGCGATATCCATGGCTGCGGAGGCGTCATCGCTGCTGGTTTCGGAAAACTTCACGGAAACCAGCTTGGAGACACCGGGCTGTTCCATGGTGACACCGTAGAGATTGTCCGCCGCCTCCATCGTGATCTTGTTGTGCGTGATCGTTATGAACTGCGTCTGGCTGGAGAACTTGCGGATTATCTTCAGGAAGCGATGGCAGTTGGCATCATCAAGCGGTGCGTCGATCTCGTCCAGAATACAGAACGGCGACGGTTTCACCAGGTAAAGGGCAAAGAGGAGTGAGATCGCCGTCAGGGCGCGTTCTCCGCCCGACATCATGGTAATAGAAAGAAGCTTTTTGCCGCGAGGACGGGCAATGATATCGATATTGGATTCGAGCGGATCATTCGGATCCTCAAGCATGATATCCGACTCGCCGCCGTTGAACAATTCCTGGAAAAGATTCTTGAAATTGACTCGAGCCTTCTCGAACGTCTCCATGAAAAGTTCGCGAGCAGTGATATTGATCTTCTGGATGGTCTGCTGGAGGTCGGTCCTTGCAGTCGTTAGGTCGTTCAGTTGTTCAGCGAGGAATTTCTCGCGCTCCGAGGCGGTCCGATACTCCTCCAGGGCCAGCAGGTTGACCGCGCCGAATTTGCGCAGTTGCTCTTTCTGCTCGTGCAAGTACTGCCGGGCGGCATCGTCTGAGAGGTTTTCGTCCGGGCGCGACGCCTCGACTGATTCGATCTCCATCCCATATTCTTCGCGGATCCGCTCGGAAAGCGTGCGCGTTTCGGAATCGATCGTATTGAGTCGGATCTCGCGCTCGTGCATCTGCTCATTCAGCGCATCGCGACCGTCACTGATCTCCTTGACCTGCTGTTCTTTGCCGGTGATCCGGCCGAGGATCTCTCCCTGTGAGCCGCGCAGGGACTCTTGCGAGTGCTGCATCTGTTCGCGACGCTCAAAGGTCTCTTTGAGCTCGAGTTCGAGTACTACACTGCGTTCGTCGGCGAGGGCTATGTCGGCTGTGGCGCGGACGATCTCTTCAGACTTGGTATCGCGAGTTTGATCCAGTTCATGCTTGATATCTTTAAGGTGTCCGATCCTGCTCTCGGTCTGTTGCAGACGGCTGCGAGACTCGACCACTCGGATCTGGCACTTGGCCGAGCGCTCCAGTGATTCGGAGACCAGTCGTTCGTATTCACCCAACCGTCCGGCATGCTGGCTGATCTGGTTGACCAATTCAGTTTTGATCCCGGCTAGTTGGTTGAAATCCAGCCCGAGCGAGTATTGGCGTCCCTGGATCGCTTCCAGCTTCGCGCGCGCCTGATTGCGTTCCCGCTCCCATCGCTCGAATTCGGCAGTCAAAGTACGACGCTGGAATTCGATCTCAGCAGACGCCTTCTGTTCGCCGTCCAGCTCCTCGGCCAATGCTTCCAGTGCAGAAACCAATGTGCTGGATTCCGCCCGGGAGGCGGCAATTCTGGCGGTTGTCTGAGCGCGGCGCTCTTTGAGGTGCTCAAGCTTGTGCGAATGCTCGCGAATGAGGTTTTCCTGTTCCTCGACCTTCTCTTTCCGTCGGAAGAGCGGGAAGCGGTCATCGGAACCGCCCACGATCTGATTCTTGCCATAGAGAATTCCGTCGGTTGAGACGGCACTGAACCCGTAGGGGAGACGCTCCAGAATATCCGATGGATTCGTTCCGGCCTTGAAAACCGCGACGCGGGACAAAACAGCCTCGACAAGCGGACGGAGCTCTGCATCGGTTGATACATACCCTTCAAGCCAGCCGACGAAATTTTCGCTCGGTACCTCCGGACGTTTGATCGCCGGAGCGAATATGCCTGAATCCGGAACCAGAATACCGACCCGTCCTTTATTCTCGGACTTGAGGAAGGCAATGATCTCTTCGGCAGTCGAGCGATCGCGGCAGATCATGAATCCGGCAAGGTTGCCGAGTGCGGCTTCGAGCGCCAACTCGAGTCCCTCGACAGGTACCAGTTTTTCTGCAACCGTGCCGACAATGCCGGGCCAGCGGCCACGAAGATTCATGGCGGCGACCAATCCTGACTCATGGCCTTCGTAATGGACCATCATCTCGGTCAGGAGATGCTTGCGGGCCTCGCACGCCTCGATTGTCGCCTGAGTATTGGAGATCTCCAGAGCGAGTTCTTCACTCTGCTCTATTAGCCCTTCGATCTCCAGGGTCAGCGTTGTCTGGCGCTGTTCGATCTCTGATTTGCGGGCATAGAGAGCTGCAATGGTCTGTTGTTGGCGTTCGAAAGAGGCCAGCAGCTCCTGCTGACGCGGGGACGCATCGGCGATAAGCTTCTCGACCTGTTCGATCTGCTGAGCCAGCTCCGTTTCCTGCTCGCGAAGATTATGTTCTTCGGTCTTGCCGGAGGAGAGGCGTGATTCAATCTCGATCAACTTTCGATTTTCATCTTCACGCGATGAACGCGCGAAGATCAATTGCTGATCGGCCTCTGACTGTGCTTTTTCGGCATCGGCTAATTCAGCCGTCACCCGCTCGTATTCCAGTTGGAGTTCAGCCAGTTCTTTGGCGCCGGCTACCAACTGATCGTCCATGGATTGAACGCGAGTCTGAAGTGCTTCGATCTCCACTGTATTCCGCTCGATAAGGGCGGTGGCGGATGAACGTTTTTCGCGAAGGACCGAGATCTCACGTTCTTTGGTATGGGCTTCTTCGGAAAGCGAATAGACCTGGCCGGCCAGTTCATTCAACTGCCGCTCAATGTCCAACTGCTCCTTGCGGTCAGTCTCCAACTGGAGCGTTATCTGGTCGAGTTCAGTCGAACGCTGGAGTCGCTGATCGGTGAGAGAATCCAGTTCTCCTCGGAGCTGCCGCTTTTCCTGGTCGAGCAGTCTAACTCGAGATGAACTGAGGAAGAGCTCCCAGCCTTTGACATCATCGAGGATCTTCTGGTAGCGCTCCGCCTTTTTCTGCTGTCGATAGAGCGAATTGACCTGGGTCTTAACTTCGGCGTAGATATCCTTCAGGCGAAGGAAATCGTTTTCTGTCTGCTCCAGCTTGCGCAGAGCGGCCTTCTTGCGCTGCTTATACTTGGTGATCCCGGCTGCTTCCTCGAAAAGAAAACGTCGCTCCTCGGCCTTGTCGGAGATCACGGAATCGATCATGTCCTGCTGAATAACCGAGTAGGAGTGTGCCCCCATACCGGTGTCGGCGAACAGGTCCTGGATGTCGCGCAAGCGGCAGGGGACCTTGTTCATCAGGTACTCGGATTCACCACTGCGGAACAGGCGGCGGGTGATCTGCACTTCGTGATATTCAGTCGGCAGAACGCCGCGATCGTTGATGACCGTTAGGGTGACTTCAGACATTCCAAGCGGCTTCAGGTCGCGCGTGCCGTTAAAAATCACCTCTTCCATCTTGCCGCCGCGTAGCATGGTCGGGCGCTGTTCGCCCAACACCCAGCGCAGCGAATCGAGGATGTTCGTTTTGCCGCAGCCGTTCGGACCGACGATGGCGGTGACACCGGTGGCAAATCGTACTGTCGTTTTATTGGCGAAGGATTTGAATCCTATGATATCAAGTCTGCGAAGATACACTATTCCTCCAGAAGGCCGCTGCCCGGTACCTCGCTGCCGACCTGCACTTTCTTGTGCATCAGGTCGCCGAGCGTTTCAAGCAGGGAACGATAAATGTTCCGCTCGTCACGAAGGTACTTGGTCTTGATCTCGACGTTGTAGTATGGCCCGCCCAGCGAATTGCCTCTGCCGATGCGGATGGATTTGGGAAAACTGAGAAGTACGGACGAAGTAAAGCTGGATTCCTCGAGGTTTAGGTCGAGGATCATATCAAAATTGTATCCCTGCAAAACCGACATGAACGACTTTTTCGGAAGGCCGGTCCAGCCGAGTTGGTCTACCGATGGGGTAATGATCTGGAAGCCTTTGCGAGGGTAGATGTCGGTCACCTGGATCCCGGGCATGGCCAGCAGGGTGATGTCGGCATGCTTGAATAACTGACTGATGGTCGGCAGGAATCCCTTAACTAACGTCAGCTCACGCAGTCCGGATGGAAGCAGAACAAGCATTTGGCGCACCCGGAGAAGATCGCCGGGAATGTTGAATGGCCTCAACTCTGCTTTGCGTTTCACCCGGGCAATCTGGAACTTGGCCAGATACTGCCTAAAGCCCATCTGTACTACCTCTTTGTGTCGAGGCCGTGTCCTTGCCGGCTGGCTTGGTTGAGGAACTTCCTGTTCCTGTTTTGGGCAATGAATCCTGCTTCGGGCGAGTAGAATCCTGCAGGAGACTGTCTCTGATCGTATCTAATGCTCGCGCACTATCTTCGACAGCGCGCTGAATGAACATTGCCAGATTCTCCGGAGTGATGACCACCGATGAGATGGTCCCATGCTCCGGGTCGGTCAGGTTGGCGGTGGTGCCGTTTAGCATCAGCTCGACAGCGAGAGGTGTCCCGATCGATACGATCAGGGAATCCCTGGCTCCGATGTAATACTCGCGCCACGGCTTGAGATTTGTCTGCAGTGCCGTGTCACCGTCGGCGATCACCACTGCCCAGGTCCGGTCGCGCGCGACCAGATCAAGACTCAGTGCCATGCTCTCGCGATTAGTGCGTGTTGCGACTGGCTCGCTATCCTGTTGCGGTTCGTCCATCTCGACAGTCGTGCTGTCACTGCCGCTGGTGTCGAGAACGAATGTGTCCTTGTTCGATAACACCAGCCAGACAATTGCGGCGATGACGATAGCGCCGATCGCAACAAAGATCAGTATGCTCCCTTTACCTTTGCCCGCTGAACTGTCACTCCGCGAAAGGGAAGGACGGGGCATAGTTGGGCGCTCATCTGTCGCGATCTGCGAGGCGGGTTCCCGCTCATGCACATCCTCGCGGATGGCTTCGATCGCTTTGGCGTAATCGATGCCGAGCGCTTCGCAATATGAGCGCGCGAACAGCTTGAAATAGAGTTCGGATGGCACGCCGCCGATATCGCCGGCCTCGATAGCCAGCAAGTGACCCTCGGCAATTTTCAGCTCTTGCGCGAGTTCGGCAAGGGTCCGATTTTGACGTTCACGTTCGGTTTTGAGTAACCGTCCCAGAATAGTATGTAATTCACCCATTGTTTCTTCTGTAAGTGCCTGTCAGACAATAAATAAAATCTCCCCGGCCAAGCGCTCTATTAGTGCCCGCGGGAGACCCACGACAGTATCAAGGTTTCCGTCTATCCTGTCAACTAAAAAGGCCCCCATCCCTTGAATACCATACGCTCCCGCTTTGTCCATCGGTTCGCCGGTATCTATATACTCCTGAATCTGTTGGGTTGTGATCGGATTGAAATAGACTTTGGTCAGTTCATAGTCTGACGCGAGCAGCCCGGAATGTCGGGCAAACGCGACTGCGGAGCAAACAACATGTTGTTGCCCGGAGAGCAGAGTGAGAATTTGAAGTGCATTGTGCGGATCAGTCGGTTTTTCCAGAACGCGATTCCCCAAAACAACAATGGTGTCGCATCCAAGGGATATCTCATTCACTTCCCCGGAAATCGCCGTCACCAGCGCCTTTTCCTCAGCCAGTCGAAGTGCGTAGTCATAGGGCGCTTCACCCTGGCGAATCGACTCATGAATGTCGGGGATTCGTTGGGTGAATGGAATTCCGATCTCGCCCAGCAATTGCAGTCGGCGAGGTGATCCAGAACCGAGAACAAGTGGATGTCGTGTCGCGAGTGCCGTGAGGTTAGGGTAGGTCATGGTCGAGAATGATCGTCACAGGTCCATCGTTTATCAGTCGCACATCCATTTTAGCTCCGAATGATCCCGTCCGCACTGTCAGGCCCGATGCCTCCAGCGCAAACAGATAGCGCTGGTACAACCGCTCAGCTTCGACCGGCTCCATGGCATCGGTGAAGGCTGGACGTCTTCCTTTGCGGGCATCAGCATACAGAGTGAACTGCGATACCACCAGAATCTCCGCGGAGATATCCAGTGCTGAAAGGTTCATCTTATGCTCCGCATCCTCAAAGATGCGCAGATTAACGGTTTTCTCAGCAAGCCATTGGGTGGATTCTTCCGTGTCGCCCGTGCGACTACCAAAAAGCACCAGTAATCCCCGATTGATCTGACTGAATGCACTTCCGTCAATCCAGACCGAGGCTTCCGAGACCCGTTGTATCACTAATCGCATACCAGTAGTCTCCCAGCCAGCCAATATAGGGAATTCAGCGGGAGCGGCAATAGAAAGTCAGACCAATGTTGTCATAAATCGCTTGCAACTCCATGACCCGGACAATAGCTTTCGATTATGGAGAACTCAGTCCCATCTCTGGGCATCGACATTGGCTCAGTCGCCGTCAAGCTGGTCCTGGTGGAAAAGGGCGAGGTGACTCGCACTGTCTATCGAAGATTTGGCGAGGGTCCATTCGAGACCCTGATCGAAATACTCGGTGAGTCGTTCAGCGACCTGACCGAGAAGTCGGTTCACCTTGGGATGACCGGTATCGGCGGGAAAACACTGCAATCTATTCTCGGCGGCAAGCAGTTCGGCGAGATCGCTGCCCTGGCGGCGGGGAATTTCCGCCTTCTGCCACAAGTGCGCACCGTGATCGAAATGGGGGGAGAGGACTCCAAACTGCTGATACTGGATCCCGACACACAGACAGTTCGGGACTTCGCCATGAATGCCCAATGTGCCGCCGGGACAGGATCATTTCTTGATCAACAGGCGAGTCGACTGAAGATCTCAATTGAAGGTGAATTTGGCGCCCTGGCGCTCAAATCAAAACACCCACCGCGGATCGCTGGTCGCTGCTCTGTCTTTGCCAAGTCCGATATGATCCATCTGCAGCAGATCGCTACTCCTGACTATGATATTGTCGCCGGACTCTGTTTCGCTGTGGCAAGAAACTTCAAATCGGCCATTGCTCGCGGAAAGCGATTTGACCGTCCTATCGCCTTCGAAGGAGGCGTGGCCGCCAACCCTGGTATGATCAGGGCTTTCACCGAAATACTCGATTTGGCACCTGGCGAATTGATAGTCCCCGATCGCTTCAACGTCATGTCCGCACTTGGGGCCGCGTATTTGGCGGCTACCACCCGAATCTCCGAAGTGCTCTTTCGGCCGGACCGTATCCCCGCGTATCTGGCATACCGCGAACAAGTCAGTTCAGGTCGGGAAGCACTCACTTTCGAATTTCCTGACTCCAAGTATTATGCAGTCACCAATGCACCACGGGTCCCACTCGAGTCGACAATCGAAGTATTTCTCGGTATCGATATCGGATCACTCTCAACCAATGTCGTCCTGATCGACAAAGATCATCGGGTGATCGCTCGGCGCTATTTGATGACTGAGGGGAGACCAATTGAAGCCGTCAGAAACGGGCTGCGCGAAATAGCCAAAGAGGTGGGCGACCATGTGACTGTCCGGGCCGTCGGAACGACTGGTTCCGGAAGATACCTGATCGCTGATTATGTCGGCGCGGATATTGTCCGCAACGAGATCACCGCCCAGGCGACTGCGGCTGTCGCCATCGACCCTACAGTCGATACGATCTTTGAGATAGGCGGTCAGGATTCCAAGTATATATCGCTGCGAGACAAGGCGGTGGTTGATTTCGAGATGAACAAAGCCTGTGCCGCAGGGACCGGATCATTCCTGCAGGAGCAGGCCGAACGGCTCAATATCAACATCGAGCGAGAATTTGGTGAACGGGCGCTGGCATCGCACTGTCCCGTTGGGTGCGGCGAACGGTGCACTGTATTTATGGAGTCGGATCTCGTCGCACATCAGCGGTCCGGGACCTCCAAAGATGACCTGATCGCCGGGTTGGCCTATTCGATTGCCTCAAATTACCTGACAAAAGTCGTGAACGACCGGCGTATCGGTGAGAATATCTTCTTCCAGGGGGGGGTCGCATGGAATAAGGGAGTAGTGGCGGCCTTTGAAAACCTCACTGGCAAAAGAGTGACAGTCCCGCCCCATCACGATGTTACCGGAGCCACGGGCGCGGCGATCCTGGCGATCGAGTGCACAGTGGACAGCGCTTTCCAGACTCGCTTCAAGGGGTTTGAAATCTGCAATCGGGAATATCAACTCTCCAGCTTCCCCTGTGAAGACTGCTCCAATCAGTGTGAGATCCGCAAAGTGGAGATCGATGGCGAGGCACCGCTCTACTACGGATCACGGTGTGAAAAGTACGAGGTTGCCGTCGCCGACAAGCGGAAACTGCCGCCGGACCTCTTTAATCTCCGCCAGAAGCTGCTGCTAAAACGATATGTCGACTTCCCCAAACGGCCGGTTTCGCGCGGGCGTGTCGGCATACCGCGCGCTCTTCATATGTTCGATTACTATCCGTTCTGGCGGACGTTCTTTGAATCGCTCGGTTTTGAAGTCGTCAACTCCGATAAGTCCGACCAATCAATAGTCGAACAATCGCTGGAGCTATTCAGCGCGGAGACCTGCTATCCCATCAAGATGGTCTACGGACATGTCGCCAATCTGATGGGAAAGAAGGTAGACTGGATCTTCCTCCCATCGATCATCAAAGTGGCAGATGAACACCAGGAACATGATGACGGCAGCTACATCTGCCCCTATGTGCAGAGCATTGGTTCGGCGCTTTCGGCACGATTTGATTTTGATCACACCGGAACTCAGTTCCTGCACCCCCCGATGCAATTCAGTCATGATGCCAGGAGACTCTGCCGTGACCTCTCGGCGACAGCCGAGTCGCTCGGAATCACCGACAGAGAACTCAAGCGAGCGGTCGAATTAGCGCTCAAGGCATTCCAGGAGTTCCGTCGCCAGATCACCGAAGAAGGGCGACGGATCCTTGCGTCGATCTCTCCCGACGAAAAGGTGATGGTGGTCATCAGTCGGCCATATAACGGATTCGACCAGCGACTATCGCTCAATATTCCGGAAAAGATCCGCGATCTTGGATACCGGGTGATCCCGATGGACTTTCTTCCGCTAGAAGAAAGTCAGTTGATCATGGATGATATGTACTGGCGGTACGGTCGCCGGATCCTGCGGGCGGCTGAATATATCCGAACCCAGCCGAATCTTTTTGCGATCTACCTCAGCTCGTTTGGTTGTGGACCAGACTCATTCATTCTGCACTTCTTCCGCAAACAGATGGCGGGAAAGCCATATCTGCAGCTTGAGATCGATGAGCATTCCGCCGATGCCGGTATGGTAACGCGGTGCGAAGCGTTTATTGATTCGCTTCGCTTTCACCAGTACGAGCCGCCGGTCACCAGCTTTACACTGTCGAGCGAAAACTTCAAGCCATTCGAGCGGACTATCTACATTCCCAACATGTGCGACCACGCATTTGTGATGAAAGCAGCCTTCCGTCGCTTCGGCCTCCATGCGGAGGTCCTCGATGAGCCGGATCAGGTAACCCTCGAGTGCGGCAAAAAGTTTACCTCAGGCAAAGAATGTTTCCCCTGCATCATCACCACGGGCGAGATTGTCAAGAAAGTGCGGGAGAAGGGGTTTGACCGATCTAAGGCAGTCTTTATGATGCCGGGCGCAACGGGACCTTGCCGGTTTGGTCTCTATCGACAATTGCATCGCATTGTGCTTGATGACCTCGGCTTTCACGATATACCGCTTTACTCTCCGAACTCGCGGAACGGCTATTCTGATTTTGGACTTGAGAAGACAGATTTTCGTCAGGTGGCTTGGCAGGGAATGGTCCATGTCGACTGTCTGCAAAAGATGCTCCATGCGACCCGGCCATACGAAATGAACCCGGGTGAAGCTGAAAGGCTTTACTATACAAAGCTTGCCGAACTCCAGAAGGCTATCATTGACAATCAGCCGCTGGATAAGTTGGCAGCTGAAGCGGCTGGTGCATTTGCGCGACTTGCGCGACGGCCAGAGAAGTTGCCCGTAGTCGGGTTGGTTGGCGAGATATACCTGCGCAATAATCGTTTTTCCAATAATCACCTGATCTCCAAATTGGAATCGCTCGGACTCGAAGTGAGATTGGCTACCTTTACTGAGTGGCCCCTGTATACGGGCTGGACCTACAAACGGGACGCCTGGCGGCGACGGTCACTGCGGGACACCATCCACGGAAAATTGCAGTATCTGGTACAGGAAAATCAGGAGCACCGGATCGTCAGACATTTCTCGCGGGTCTTTCCGATCATCGAAGACCAGTCAGTTGATTCCGTGCTCAAACGAGCCTCGCGCTATCTTTCGGTCGACTTCAAGGGAGAAGCGATCCTTTCGATCGGCAAAGCGATGGAGATGGTGGAGAGCGGCGCCTCCGGGATCATCAACGCAATGCCCTTCAATTGTATGCCGGGGACAGTGGTTAGTTCGTTGTCGCGAACTGTTGCCGAGGATCTCGGCAAAGTCCCGTGGCTGAATATAAGTTATGAGGGGTTACGAGATTCCGGCGAGGAGACGCGGCTGGAGGCATTCGCCGAGCAGGTCCGCTCATTTTCGGTTGGACTATCTGTACCGGAGGTCAGACCGGTTAAGTGAGTCTTCTTATCCGTACCCGTCGCACCAGTTTACCGATTGATTTTCCGGCCGGTTCCAGCATATATTTACCGCGCAGTCGGTTCCGGTCAGGTTTCTGGTGCGGAACTGTTTGGTGTTCCAGTTGTTTGAAAGGCAGCAATAATTCAGCCCCCGAGTGGGAATTGGAGGATAATTGATGAGCAAACCGATGGATATCACCGACGCCACTTTCGAGAATGAAGTTCTCCAGGCAGATCGTCCGGTAGTCGTTGATTTTTGGGCGACCTGGTGCGGCCCCTGCAAAATGATCGCCCCGATCCTTGAAGAGGTCGCTGGCGAAATGGGTGACCGGATAAAGGTTACTAAACTGGATGTTGACTCTAACAGCAAGACGGCTGGAAAATACAATATCATGTCGATCCCGTCGCTGCTGTTCTTCCGCAATGGTCAAGTGGTCGACCAGGTTATTGGAGCCATCCCGAAAGCACAACTGGTGGCCCGTCTCGAGAAGGTGCTTGCCAAGTAAGCAAACAGCCTTTCCGAAAGTCCGGACATATTCGACAGCACAGGGAGTTTCGCCTGTGCTGTCGTTTTTGAGGCTGATACAAATGGGGAAGAGGGCGACCGTTCTCCACACGTGGAGTTTGACACCGGCAGTCAACGAAAACGCTATTTACCGGGTACAACCTTATGGATTGGATTGACATCGTCTTACTGGCGCTTTTTGCCCTGTTCTACATCTTCCTGACCAGGAAGATCTTACCTCGAATGGGCGTGCCTACCTGAATGCCGACTCGGTGTTCTCTTCCGGAGGAAGAGCAGTCGGTGAAGCCCGCCAAAGCCGATCGTCGACCAGACGAGCAATCTTAAGTCGCCAAGACCGTTACGGTTAGGGCGTTAACCCGATTGGCTTTCCAGCCGATACAGTAGTTAATATGAGATCGACCTACTCCGACGGCTCAATGGGAAGAGTTAGCATTGGTCCCGGCATTCCAAGCCCCGTGATCAAGATATTGTTGCTGGTCACCACCGGCATTTACTTTCTGCAGTTGTTGATTCCACAACTGACCGGCTACCTGGCGTTCACGCCGCTAGTCACATTTCAGAGCTTCCCTCTCTATCTGTACCAGATAGTGACCTACATGTTTCTCCATGGTGGGTTCTTCCACCTGCTGTTTAATATGTTGATGCTCTGGATGTTCGGTACGGAGATCGAGCGAGCCTGGGGCTCCCGGTCATTCTTCCGTTTCTACCTGATCGGCGGCATCTGTGGTGCGCTCTTGACTCTTGGAGTTTTTCTGGCTACTGGCGGATCGGCCATGCTTGGCGCAACCGGTGGACCGGTGGTAGGTGCCTCCGGCGCGATCTACGCGATCCTGATCGCCTATTGGCTGATGTTCCCTGATAGAATTCTCTACCTCTATTTCTTTTTCCCAGTGCCGGTGAAGTTTGCGGTTCCGATCATGATGTTGATCGGATTTTTCGCCGGAGGAGCAAATGGCGGCACAGCTCATATGGCTCATCTGGGCGGAGCGCTCTTCGGTTTGGCCCACCTGAAGCTGGACTGGCGCTGGTTGGCGATCGGCCGAAAGCTAAAGAACTTGCGTTATAAACGTCAGGAAGCTAAACTGCACAAACGGCGGCAGGAAGCCGAAGATATAATGAGAAAGGTTGATGCCATTCTCGATAAGATCAATGAGGTCGGAATGGAAAATCTGACCAAAGCTGAACGCAAGTTTCTCGAAGACGCTTCTTCGCAGTTGTCCAAACAGAAACAGCACCGCGAAAGATAGGCGACCCTATGCGCAAACGAGTCCTCGTCGCAGAAGCTTCCGATACGAACCGCCGGGTTGCCGAAACCCTGTTGCGCCAGAATGGCTTCGAAGTCATTTCTGTGGCGGCGGTCGACAAGGCTCGCGAAGTATTGCAATTTTCTCGCCCCGATCTCCTGATCATCGGCGGCGACCTCATGACTTCCAATAATCAGCCGTTCTACGATGAGGTAACCGCGAATCCCAAGCTGGCCACCATTCCGTTGATGATATTCGAACCGCTGACTCCGGTGGATCTCCCATTTCCGCCCGAGGTTGTCATACATTTGCCGTTCGAGCCGCTCGAATTCGTCCAGCGAGTGACCACGTTCACCGGAATGGCCAATGGACCGGCGTCGCCGAATCCGCTGAGCGGACTGGCCGGTGATGACGCTTTTCTTGATGCAGCCCTTGGATTGGATCGGATCGATGTAACCAATTCTGAGGTGATGGATCGCACTACACTCGCCAACGGGACCACTCAGGTCAAAGTAACGACCGACAAGTTGGTCGGGTTTGACCATGTCGAGGAAGAGAAGCATTCTGATTCTGCCCGTGTCGAATCGGTCATGATCCGTGACGACAAGACCGGACAGATCAAGCAGCCGGCGCCGACTCCGACGACGTCCAACAAACTTGAGATCATGAAGGATCAGTATGGTCTGGTCGATCCGGCCAGTTTCCAGCCCGATCCTGCCACCCAGCAGCACGACTACGATTGGTTTATTAATTCGATGCGTGAGGAGATAGGTGGCGCTCCCAAACCGCTGGCTCCGCAACCGCCTTCTGTAGCCGTGAATGAGTCGGGTCAATTGCGAATCCAGGCTCGGCCACTCCCGAATGAGGATATTCGTGCAGCAGACACCACAGCCGCAGGAAGAATGCCTTCAACCAGCGGTGTGGGGAGTCGCCCGAAGACGGCCGGTGTCGAGAAATTCATCGATGAGTTCAAGAAGGAGATCGAGCGGATCCGATCGAATGAGCCGGACTCGATCTTTGTCGAAGAACAGAAACAGTCTGTAGATCAAGACTCACTGGCCTGGGAAGAGTCACTCGAAAAAGTCACCCCCCAGCAAGTTGAGCTGTTCACCCGTCAGTTTGCCGCGGAACTTGCTGAGAAGATCGCCGAGAAGATCGTCGGCAAGATCGACCCGGACAAGCTGTTACAACTGATCAAGGCTGAGATTCTCGCTCATCACCAGGCGAAAAAACAATAGATCGCTCGACTGAATCGTCGCTCACCATAGGAAGGGAGAGACCACTTTGCAAGGTTCCGCCACCGTTGAGATCCCAACCGCCATTCTTGCCGGATTGCTGTCATTCCTGTCCCCCTGCGTACTACCGCTGATTCCAGGATACCTGTCATTCATTTCAGGTGTCTCAATCGAGGATCTGACTTCACGTGAGAAGGCTGGCGCGCATTATCGGAAATTGGTACTCAATACAGTCCTCTTTGTGGTCGGTTTCTCTTTGGTCTTCATCTTTTTTGGTGCGATTGCCCCACAAGTCGGCAATATCTTCAAATACAAAGATATCTTCAGCAAAGTGGCCGGGGTGGTCATCTTCATCTTTGGCCTCCATGTTGCGGGGGTATTCCGTATCGGCTTCCTCAACTATGAGAAGCGCTTCCACGCCGGGCAGAAGAAATTCGGCGTCGTTGGTTCTATCTTGATCGGTATGGCCTTTGCCTTTGGCTGGACTCCATGCATCGGTCCGATCCTTGCGGCTATTCTGACACTGGCTACACAACAAGAGAATGTATCGCAGGGCGTTATTCTGTTGGCTTTCTATTCTGCCGGACTCGGCATTCCATTCATATTGACTGCTGTTTTGTTCAACTACCTGATCGGCGCATTCGGCTTCATAAAACGTCATTTCCGAGCGGTGGAGATCATCTCCGGGTCGTTGCTGATGCTGGTCGGCGTTATGATCTTCTTTGACCTGTTGCAGCGACTGTCTATCTACCTGATGGATTGGTTTCCGGCGCTGCAGGAGATCGGCTAATTTTTCGCAAATCTCCCGGGCGTGGCTTGACTGCCATTTCGCCCGGACATATATTTCCGGCATGGAAACAGTCACCATTGTCGAGTGTGGATATATATGCCTGAAAAGAAGAAGATAGATTCCGTCGTTGCCATTTGCATCCAGGAGCCGACCGAAGAAGGGTCGTCGATGGATTTCGGCATCATCAAAGGTGATAATCTTCGCTTTCTCCATCAGGCTTTTATCACCGATACGATCACCAACGCCTTCGATGTCGGCAATGCCGACGTTCGGCTGTACCATGTCGATCAGACCGATCGCAAGCGCCTGATCAAAATCGTTACTGAATATCTGACCAATAAACTCGATGGGAAACGCGCTGAGGCGCTCAAGAACCGTTTCACGGTCATAGAGCAGTCGGGCGGTGCCTGGGCCGAGCGAATGGATGCAGTCTTTCACGACTGTTTCGACCAGGGATATAAGCATGTTCTTTTGCTGGGAAGTCGCACGCCGACCATCACCAGCAAAATGATGAAGACCGCGCTGAAGATGCTCAATGAATCCGATGCCGTCTTCGGACCGACGCCGGAAGGTCGCTACTATTCGCTTGGGATGTCCGGCAGCCTGCAGATACAATTGCGGGATTTTGACTGGAAGGCCCCAACCATCTATCATGACGTCGCAAACGCCTTTACGTCGGCGCACCTCTCCTGGGCCGAACTTGAGATCTGGTATGCGGTCGAGAACCCGGATTATCTTGAGACGATGGCGCGCGATATCAATCAGTTCCGCTTCGAAGGAGACGAGTTTACCGCCCGGGAGACCGAAGTGGTGATCGAGCGCATTCTCACCCGATTGGAGCCGTAATGGAACGGCATCTGCAAAAACTCTCCTGGCTGACAGTCCGTCAGCTTGTCCCGTCACAAATTGATACCATCGTATTCCCGGCCGGGACGGTTGAGGGGCACGGTTCCTCTGCTATCGGCACTGATAATTTCATCCCGGAGATCATTGCCGATGGTATCGCCGAACGGATAAACGCGCTGGTTGCTCCAACGCTCAACTACGGCATCACCCGTTCGCTGATCCGCTATAACGGCGGTTCGACTATTGCCGAGGATAATTACCGGCGGTTCGTTCGAGACATCCTCGACTCGTATGCCGATTCAGGTTTCAAGAATATCATTCTGATGAACGGGCATGGCGGTAACAATAACGCGCTCAAGTCGGTCGCTTTCGAGTTTCACCATGAGCGAAAGTGCAATATCGCGGTGCTTCACTGGTGGGAGCTGTGCGGAAAGATGACGGAACAGTTCTTTGGTCATACCGGCGGTCATTCCGGGACCGATGAAACCGCGATGGTAATGTCAATTGACCCGAAACTGGGCGGCAAAGAACAATACGATCCTGACCTCGCATGGTATTTTCGGCCCGGCGCGGATATCTACCCGGTTCCAGGTACGATTTTGCTCTACAAAGAGGGAGAGGGGTATCCTGAGTTCGACAATAAACGAATACAGGAGTACCGTCAGAAGGTGATTGAGACAGTCGGTGATTTTACCGAACTGGTCCTCTCCCGCTGGCGAAAGTGGGGAATGTAACAAATCAGAAGGGCCTCACCGGTGTGAGGCCCTTTTCATTTCAGCTATCAATAATCTCAGAACAAAATCAGAAGTGCTCTATATACGTCAACCGCAGCTCACGCGTGATGGTCGAGGCTTCGCGACGGTTCAACAGCAGGTCTTTGAGCATCACCTCGATCTGGAGATTCTGCGCAAACAACCACTTGATCGATGAATTCAGATATCCCCGCCCCTGGCCTGAGAAATTAGCGGGCGAGCCGTCCGGATAGGTTGAGCGGTCGTCATTCAACGCCAGATCGTACTCCAAAAGCAGGGCCAGGTTGTAATTGAAGGTCGCATCAAAACCGAAAAATCCATTCAGCGTTTTGTCTTCGTCTTTCTTCTTTTCCATTGAATAGTTGATCCCGGCATGCCATCCCGAGGTCCACTTGTAGAAATAGAACGAACGGCTGGCAACGGCATAAAATCCTCTCGACTTAAACTCATACCGTTGTAAGTCCTTATTCCAGCGGCCATCCCCCTGCGACGAGTACCCCACCACGATGCCGGGGAAATACTGCATCTCATCGATTATGCGGAACTTGAGATTGAATTCAATGTCCGGGTTCCAGTTCGGCTCGTCGTTTGAGATCGCCCCTTCCGCGCCATAGGCGATACCCAGCGTCAGGCGATTAGACAGACCGATATTACACGTACCGAGCGCCCCACCACCTGAATAAACGCGGAGTCCAATATCAAAGTAGCTGCGCGGTAGAGTACCCGCAGTCGGCATATCAATGAGATCGCGTGGGGGAATATCGTACAGAGTCCCGCTGACATCGCGGGCCTGCTCGTTGTCTGCCGGGGGCTGTGCGATCGCCATATTCGCAGTAGCGAACGTGGTTACAATCAGGAGTATGGTGAAAAGTCGTCTGGTCATGCCTGGTTATCCTGCAGTAGCTGTTTTTTTACTACCAGTTATATGCCCGGGCTGGCGGAACAAGTCAAATTAAAACAGGCGAACCGGTTTGGCCGAAATCGCACACTCACTCGTTCAGGCCGACCATTCGTAGAAAATGTTGCCGTATCATCTCGGTGACCGGCCCCGGCTCGAAGAAATGACGTTTCTTGTCGGCTATCTCCTGCACGGAGATCACCAGGCGGGTGGAACTTGAGATAAATACCTCATCGGCACTCACTAACTGCTTGACCGTCGCATCTTTCTCGACAAGACGGAGTTTCAGTTTCCGCGTCTGGCGCAACATAACTTCGCGCGTTGTCCCTTCAAGACAGCCGGCATTGACCGGGGGAGTATAAACGATCCCTCGCTTTACCCAAAAGATATTGGCCGAGGAGACCTCCGCCACATACCCCCGCTCGTTGAGCATGATGGCATCGTCATACTTTTTCCGTTTGGCAATCTTCAGCGCGGCCGCATGAATGGCATAGGAGATCGTCTTAATCCGTCGGAAAACAGATTCTTCATCCACTCGAAATGGTGAGACGATCAACCGGGTTGGTCTGGTCGGCAGTTGATGGGGCCCGACCAGGATGATTACCTGCGGGTCGCTCGCTTTGCCGCGCCAGCGTGGTGAGTCACCGGCGGTGACCGTCAGGCGAAGTTGCTTGACTCTTGCGGGATACGCCTTCAAAGCCCGTTTCATCCAGGTCTCAATTTGAGTGCGGGAAGCCGGGAGTTGCAGGCCGATCACTTTGGCCCCGCGCTCAAGGCGATCGAGGTGCTCTTTGGCAAAGACTACTTGATCTTCGACTCCCAGAAATGTCTCAAAGAGCCCCTCGGCGTAGAGTAGAGAATTGTCGAAGACAGAGATCTTAGCCTGGTCAGGCTTGAACAGTTTCCCATTTATCGAAGCTATCGGTGTAAACATGCGATCTTATCCTCGGTTAGCCCAACCGCCCGAAACATATTGGTCGCTTTGAGCAGCATTTCTTCATATTCCGCATCAGGGGAGCTGTCGGCCACAACACCGCCCCCGGCATGGATCTGGTATATCCCATTTTGGTGAACCATGGTCCGTATTGCAATATTGAAATCAGCCCGCCCACTCATGATGTAGCCAATGCACCCGGTGTATACTCCGCGTGGCACCGGCTCAAGCTGCTGCAGTATCTCAATCGCACGCAGTTTTGGCGCCCCGGTGATCGAACCGCCGGGGAGAAGTGCCTGCAGGACATCTGCAATTGATGTCTCAGCTCCGACTGTCGCGGAAATGTCGCTGACCAAGTGAATGAGCGATCGATATTGCTCCGTACGAAATAGAGAGTCGACTGTCACGCTACCGACTTCGGCGATCCTGCCGAGGTCATTTCGCTCCAGGTCAACGATCATCAACAATTCGGCACGATCTTTCTCCGAAGCGATCAGGCTTCTCCGATTCGCTTCGGTCTCCAACTCCGAGTCTCCGGCGGCAATGGTTCCTTTGATCGGACTGGTGGTTATCCGGTCACCGCTACGCAGGAGCATCCGTTCGGGAGAAGATGAGAGTATCTGCATCGCTCCGCAATCGAGAAAGGCGGCATAAGGAGCAGGGGAGAGCGAGCGCAATCGCAAATATACTTCGAACGGTGATTCAGGCGACCGGACATCAAAGCGGGTGGTGAAATTCGCCTGATAGATATCACCCTCGTGGATATGCTCCTTGATCCGTGCCACGGCCCGCAAGTATTCACTTCGCTTGAGCGCCGACGAGATTGTCGGCCCAGTAGCTGGTCTTTTCGGCGGGGTGCGAGACTCTTCTCGTGCACTATCCAGCAAGTTTGCTGGATGCCCGACCTGACGAATCATTTGCTGGGCATGGTCGTACTCAAGAACCGATTCATACAGGCGAAACTCGAAAGTCGGGCAGGGAAGGGAATAGACAGCCTCTATCTCCTGCATCTCCAGCGTTCCCTCGTACGAGATACAGCCGACAGCTATCAGTTCATCTTCATTGACCAGAGTATCGATCAGTCTTAGTGCCTCCATAGGAGAACAAGACACTTCTCGACGGCCGTGCTTGGTCTCTGTGGTCAACTGTCCGCCCGAATAGCCCATCGTAAGGACCGGATGATAAGCAAGCAAGGAGAGCTGCCCACGGTCCGGCAATTGCATGGCCGAATCAAGCCAGGCAAACCCGGGCTGATTGGCGCACTGCTGGACGTGACTCAGAAATTCCCGCTGAGAGAGGGAAGCGGATTGTGCAGTAAAGTGACTCATGGGTTGCAGTAAGGTATCCGAGGGCGACCGACTGTCAAGTCGGAAGCGTGTTTGACATTGCCGTCACAACCTGCTTTCTTGGCCCGATGGAACTCGCCAAACTGCTTGCGATACTTGCCTTGATCGTCTTTGCACTTCGCAAAAAACTGTCGGTTGGATTGACCTTGTTCATCGCCGGGCTGTTAGCGGCTATCCTGTATCAGGTTCCGGTTTCGGCGCTGTTGGACGGCTACTGGGAATTGATCAAGTCCGAGCGATTTCTTTCTCTCACTGCGGTCATTATCCTGATCACTACGCTTGGTTCGTTGTTGGCGGAGTTGGGGTACCTGCACCGCCTTGCCGAGGCCTGCCGTCTCCTGCCGGGCGGAAATCGAACAGCCGTTGCGGTTCTCCCTTTCTTGATCGGTTTAATGCCGATGCCAGGTGGAGCTCTCCTTTCCGCGCCCTTGGTCGGCAATGTTCTTCAGGAGAAGCGATACTCGCCTGAATTCAAGACGGTCACCAATTACTGGTTCCGCCATATGGTCGAGTTTTTCTGGCCGGTTTATCCCGGGATCATACTTACCGAAGCAATCACCGGGATGCCGATGTTCCAGGTGGCGATGATGCAACTGCCTATGACGATCATGATGGCAGTCATCGGGGGGCTGTTTTACTCGCGCCACATCGAAATCGGCACTGAACATCAGGTGAGCAGTGGGCTGGCGGTGAAAGGTATACTGAGTTCGCTCTGGCCGATCGCCGGTGCGATAGCCGTCTATGCCGTTTTCAAGGTCAATATGGCCTGGGCGGTTCTGGCCGCCATGCTTGCGCTCATTATTGCCACCCGGCCATCTACCAAGATTCTCTGGCCATCGCTGAAGCATGGGCTTTCGTACAAACTCGTATTCCTCGTGTTTGGCATTCTCTCGTTCCAAACTGTGCTAGAGCTTTCCGGTGCAATTTCGCAGATCACGTTGCTGGCACAGCAGTATCATTTCCCTCCAGCGCTGTTGATTTTCCTGATCTGCTTTATCATTGGGTTGCTGACTGGAATGGTGGCAGCCTATGTCGGGATGGGGTATGCCCTTCTGGCAGGCTTCCTGTACCAACCCGTCATTATCCCCGGAAACATTCAGTTGGCCTACCTGGCCGGTTATGTCGGGATGTTACTGGCCCCAACCCACCTTTGCTTGGTACTGACCAATGAGTACTTTAAGAGTAACCTGATGTCTGTCTATAAGTTAGTCATTGTGCCGCTACTCATTTTGGCTGTACTTGGGTTTCTCTTGAGTCAATCGGCCTGGCCCACCCTGTTTGCAATTAACTGATTGACAAGTAATCGGTTACGTAGTATATTCTGACTGTCTTCAACTTTATCTGCTCGAATTCGTTCTAATGGGGGAGATCTGGACGGTTCTCCGATTGCACCTGACCGGCCCCATAAGACGTTAAAAAACGTAGTTTTTTGGCCTGCCGGTGGAAAGAAATCCCGTTTCGCGGGTATTACCTTAAGAACCATAAAGACAAGGGCATCGCAACTATGGCCAAAGAGACCGAAAAGGACATTGACTTCGCGTTAATGCGCTCGATCCAAAAGGGTGACATGGTAGCATTTAATACCATGGTCGACCGATACAAGGATCGGCTCATGAATGTGATAAGCCGAATGTTGTCGTCGGCTGAGGAGGCGGAAGACATAGTCCAGGAGACCTTTGTCCGAGTGTATCAACATCGGCAATCGTTTAATTTCCAGCACTGTTTTTCAACCTGGATCTATACCATCTGCCTGAATCTTGCGAGAAACGAACTTCGCAAACGGAAGAAATTCAAATTTTACGAGATCACGGATATGCAGGGGCACGAAGCGGAATTTGCGGTCGAAGCCAAGATCCCGAGCCGTCTGCCCCAGGCGATCGATGCCGCCATCAAGGAATTGCCTGAAAAGTATCGTACCGCTTTCATGCTGCGCGATGTTCAGGAGATGCCTTACGAAGAAGTTGCCGAAGTACTCGGTGTGCCGCTGGGGACAGTCAAGTCCCGCGTCAACCGGGCGCGTCTGATTCTGCGTGACAAGCTACAGCCAAGACTGGAGGAATATAATGCGTTGTCAAAAAGTACGCTCTTGCCTGTCGGCTTACTGTAAAGATGAGCTGACAGGTCGGGAAGTACTCGCCGTGCGAGAACATCTCTCTACCTGTGCCGCTTGCCGACAGGAAGAAGTGATGGTGCGCGGTATGGATACTGCCACGCGCGAGATGCCGAAGGTTGCGTTGTCGGGTGATTTTAATACCCGGCTGTTGAACCGGATCGCTGAAGAGCGATTTGCGGAGACCCGCACCAAAGCATACTTGCCCCAGCGAGCCCCGCGTTTTGCCTGGCGGACGCTTGCGCCGGTTCTGTCAAGCGCCTTGGTGTTGACGGTCGTTGCCATTGCGGTCCTTACCTCCCCTCAGCAAGTACCGTTGATTGGCTCTGAGCCGGTCGCCCAGTCCGATGATTATCAGACTGTCCAACCGACCAACAACCCGAACATGTCGCCAAGACTCAAGGCTAACTGGTCGTTACGCTCTGAATTGGCGCAGACAGAACGGATGAACAGACTTTCCGGTATGCTGACCAGCTCGTCGAGTTTCTCGAATGTCGCCGCGCAATCGTCGCACGGCTGGGCTGGCCACAACCAGTATTTCCAGGAGATGCTGAAGATGCGTCCGGTGATTCGCGTCTATCAGCCGGCTAATTCCACCCAGGTTTCGGAGGCACGGGCCATATACTAAAATGCTAACGTGTTACCTTAATACCGCCCGGATACTGACGTTTGCCGTCATCTGGGCGGTTCTTTCTCCCACTCATTCTGAAGCCGCTGAACGACCGCTGACATCTCTCGAAAGCGGCATGAATGACTTGGTTTATAGTCTCTCCCGGTCAATTGTCACTGTTGAGAATTACCGACCGGGGAGTTCCTCAGTGTATGGCGGGAACGACCTGATGGAGAACCTTGTCTCGTCAGGAGTGATTTGCGATACCTTCGGTCATGTTCTGGTCTCCGCTTCATCCGTCGTGCAGCATGAGCGGCTTTTCATCAATTACGAGAATCATCGTTATCCAGCTACACTGATAGCTGTGGACTACCTGACCGATTTGGCTCTTTTATTGCCCAGTCAGCCGATTGGTACTCCGGCCAAAATGTGTGATCGACGCGTCTGCGCCGGCCAAATGGTCGTGGCGATGGGGCATGCGTTCGGTCTTCGTGCCACTCCGACGATCGGCTTTTGTGCCGGCTTGCGTCCAGATGGAAATCTCCAATTCTCCGCCTCAGTGAGCCCGTCGGCAGTGGGTGGAGGAGTTTTTGACCTACAAGGGAGACTACTTGGGATAGTCGTTGGTTCGATGGGCCAGACCCCGGATGTCACCGTCGCCGTTCCTGCCTACCAGCTCAATAGTACGATCAGCCATTTGTTGGTTCATGGTGACCGTCAGGCCGGTTACATCGGCGTGTCGACCGCCGATATCGAGATCACTCCCGGGATAGAACTCGATGCGTCAATTTCATCAGTTGCCTCCGCGTCTCAGAGCGGATTTGGCAACCTGATCGACAAGGGGGTCGTGATCACCTACATCTCACCAAGTTCACCTGCTGAGCGGGCCGGGCTGATCCGTGGCGACCTGATTGTCGGATTCCGCGGACAACGGATCACCACAGCGGCTGACCTTGCCAAAATCGTCCGATTGGCCAAGCCTGGGGCAATTGCCGAAATCAATTATATCCGCTCCAATCAGGTCCTCACCGCTCGCGTCCAGATCGGACAAAAAACACTCAGTGGCCCTACGGCGGAAACTGAGGAATGGAACCCGTACGAGCCGACCCCGGATTCTCTGGCCAAAGTGCTTCAGTATTTGAAACAGGAAATCTCCCGCCTCGAGCAACGATTACGTCGCGCCCGCTAATTTCAACATTGCCCTAACTTATCATTCCTGCATACCTTAGAGGTATGTTACCAGACGCCCAGTTGGAGGCTTTCCGCAGTCGGACCGAACGGTTTGCTCCCGAAAAACATCTGGTCTCCCGTTGGCTCGCGCTTTTTGCTGCATCCCTTGCCACAAATGATCCAGCAACCATTGAACTCCTGCTTCAAGGGGGGAAGCGACACTCCATTGAACGTCACCCGTTTTATGAGCTCATCCTGCAGTCGTATCTCTTTCTTGGCTTTCCACGAATGTTGACCGCCGCTGAGGCGCTGGATAAGGTCTACCCATTGTCGGGTAAGCCAGGCTCCCTCGAACCGCTGACCGGAAACGAGGCCGCAAGCTGGTTCGTCAACGGTATGTCTCTGTGTAAAAAGGTATATGGAGAGAATTTCGAGCCATTGCGCACCCGAGTCGAGGCAATGGCCCCCGAAGTCTTTCGCTGGATGATCATGGAAGGATACGGCAAAGTCCTGTCTCGCCCCGGACTTGGGCTGGTTGATCGTGAACTGGCCAATGTGGCTATGTTGATTGCCGATGACCGGGAGCAACAGCTCCATTCGCATATGCGGGGCGCTCTCAATGTCGGAGCCACTCCTGAGTTGCTGCGGCTGGTGATCGAGGACCTGGCGGATTTCGCCGACGGATATGCGACGGCCGGGAAGTTGTTGATTCGAATGAAGGTGAGTTGATGCGTCTCTGGCTGAAAATACTGCTTCTCAGTATCGCCGGCATTCTGTTGCTCGGCGCCGGGGTTGCCTATTATCTGTTTGAGATGCATGGATTGGAACGGATCGTCACAGCGCGCCTGAACAAGTTAATGCCGTCATCGCTCCCGTTTCAGGTAAGTATCGGCGATATCGACGGTAGCTTGTTGGATGACCTGACTATCCGCGAACTGCGTGTCCGTTTCGATGATTCACTCGGCGGCCAGGAGATATTTTATACCGAAAATCTCAGCGCCAGCTATTCGTGGCGAAATCTGATCGATAACCGAATCAACTTCTCATCCGTACGACTTGATTCGACTCGCATAACACTGGTGCAGGATTCGGTCGGCCGATTTGGCCTGCCGACCCGCCCCGGACCAAAAGCGACCGACTCTGCCGGCGCGATCCCGGAGTTCGTGATCGACAAGCTTTCAATCGAAAATCTGGCGGTAACAGTGTTCAAGCCGAATGACACGCTCCAGTTTTTCGACATCAACCTTCACGCATCCATCGCCAGCGCCGACCAGACGGTGGCCCTCGAGATCACGCAGGCAAATATCAATTCGAATCAGTCGCGCTACCTGCTGTCGTCACTCACCGGCCAGATAACCTACTCGCATCAGTTAGTGGCATTCCGAGATCTGACGATCAGCCGTGACAGTACGCACATAAAACTGAATGGGGCAGGGGGGATCCGTCAAAAGGCAGGGCATATTACCTTCAACGCCGACAACCTCGATCTCCGAGATATCGGGCCCTGGACCGGCGCCAAACTAAATGGCATGCTGGATCTCTACGGTTCCATCACGTTCAGCGATTCGATGTTGAACGGTACGCTTGGGATGGGTGGACGGTTCATGATCGCCGACATCAACAATCTCTTCATGAATTTTCACTTCCACCTCCCGCAGAAGCATTTGGTCTTTGACACAGTGTACGGTCTGATTCTGGATAGATGCGCAGTGGATGGCTCCGGTGAGATTATTTTCAGTCCAAAGCCGGAAACGTATCGGCTTGATCTCGCGATTGAACATTTCAACCTTGAGTCGCTTATCAAGGGAACACTCCCTTCCGATCTCAATGCGGATATTCACATGGAGGGGAGTTCCTTCAAGAGCGAGACCATGTTGCTATCTGTCACCGGCGACTTCTATGATAGCTACTTTGCCGATTATCCGATTCAGGTTGCCAGCGGCAAGGTGGATATTACGACGAAGAAAGTCACTTTCCCCGAACCATTTGCGATCGAATATTACGGAAATCGGTTTGAGGTCACCGGCGATGTCGAGTACAGCAAGGACCTCAGCCTTCTGGTAAACGCTGACCTTCCGAATCTGGAGGCGTATCAGGGGAAGCTCTTTATCAAGGAATTGGCCGGTCGGGCGCATGGCGAAGCATCGCTCTCCGGCTCAACAAAAGACCCTGATCTTCAAGCGTTCATCACTTCTGACTCAGCCTGGATCTACGACATATTCACCGACAGTCTCGAATTGGGAGTGAATGTCAGCAAGATCTTCTCCGAGCAGAGCGGGCAGGTGATCGCGACCGCACTCAATGGAGCACTCTACGACATTCCGTTCGACACCCTGTTCACCTATCTGCAACTGCACCAGCAGGTAGTTGATGTCGATACGGTATTTTTCTATTCACCCGACTTTCGGGCTATGGCTCATGGATATTTGCATCACCGTGAGACGCCTCAAAAAGTGTATGTCGACTCCGTTACCCTGTTATTCCGAGATCAGCGGCTCTACAACAGGGGCCAGATCGAACTGGCCGTTGATGATCGTGGGCTGAATATCGAGCGCGGGGCCATTGCCAGCGGCGGCTCAATGGCCATGGCACTTGGACGGTACGACTACGACGGTGATCTGAATTTGGCGCTTTCGGTCAACGACATTCCTCTCCGTGCATGGGCCAGTCTCTTTCGGCCGGATTTCCCTCTCGATGGCCGAGCTTCGCTTCAAGGGAAACTGGGGGGATCGCTTCGCGCACCTCTCTTTGAATTGACTGGCGAAGTTGACTCGGTTGCATGGAAGGACCTTCATCTTGGCGACCTTCGTATGACCGCTTCGTACCGAGAAAGGACCCTGACAATAGACAGCAGTCTGCTGACCTCGGACACAGGCATCTATCGCGCGCATGGCAACTTTAATGTCGATCTTGATCTGACCGCTGACTCGATACAGATACTGGATCGCCCATTTGATCTGACGATCAATGCCACCGATCATCGCTTTGATCTGGTGGAAGCGTTTCTCCCCTCGGTCGAATATCTGGGCGGGGATATGCGTGCTGATGTTCGCCTGTATGGCACTCCCAATGCGCCCCATCTCGAAGGAGCTGTGACACTCGCCAATGCCAGGCTGAAGTACTACGATCTGGTGGATACCGTATTTGCTGACTCCGCGGAGTTTCGGATGCGGGATAACCAGATAATGGTCGACCAGATCGAAGCCTATGTCAAAGACAAACGTGCCCCCAGCGGCAAAAGTATCGCGACAATCGAAGGTGACCTTACTTTCAAGCAACTCAATAATATCATCTGGAATATAGATGTCTCGTTACCTCGGGCCTTCCCGGTTTACTACGAGTTGGATGATATTCACGCGGTTGTCGAGGGTGACCTTTCTGTACAGGGAGAGTCTCCGCCCGAGGTCACAGGAGACCTGACCATTCTTTCTGCTCGCTATCGGGCGAATTTCGCCGAGGCTGAAGAAGGTTCACCGATCATGGCCGTGCTGGCCGGCGATCAGGCCTGGAATCTCAATATCAATGTGGAGGTCCCCTCCAACTTCTGGATTGAAAACGACGATATTGATGCCGAGTTCGCTGGTTTCCTCAACATCATACGCGAACGGGGAGAGTATCGGTTCATCGGCGAAATGGAGATTCTGCGTGGCCAGGCGCCGCTTTTCGACCGGAGTTGGACCATCCAGTCCGGTTCACGAGCCATTTATGACAACGTCGCCGAACCGAACCCGACACTCGATGTCACCGCCTGTACGATTATTCGTGGGATCGCGACTGACGACGAACCCCGCAAAGATGAAGAGCTCTGTGTCGTTGTCACCGGCACACTTGAAGAACCACAACTGGCAGTCTCCGGAGATGCCGGTTTCAGCCGTGAAGACCTGTTACCTCTGCTGGTGACTAATTCGGCAACCTCAGATGCTAACGGGAGTTCTTTTACTGGTTTGGAACAGCGACTGACGGGCCTGCTCGGGACGCAGGTGTCGCAGATAGGATCGCGTCAATTGAGTCGGCTGGGCGTAGAAACGTTTGAGATCGATCCGCTCTATTCAGGGAAGTTCGACCCGCTTAAGTCGCGGGTAACACTTGGATTCTATACAACGCCTAGTTTATATGTGTACGGACGGTCATCCCTTTCGGGGGCGACTGGACGGGAACTAGGCTTCGAGTACCGTCTGAACAAATCATTCCTGGTGGAAGGGCGCCGCGACGAGGAAGACCTCTACCATCTCAACCTGAAACTTCACTGGGAGTTTAAATAGTCCGTGCGCCGGTTGCTACTGCTTTTCGCATTTTTCCTCCTCGGATCTGTGGTTCAGGCCGCCGACCGTAACAGCCAGCGTTGGATGTTTCGCGAGCCGAAGATTACCAAAATCACAATTATCGGCAACCACTTCTTCGATGAAGGGGATATCAAGGCGAAGCTCTACTCGCGGTCTGCCAATTTTTGGCGCGGACTCCGCGGCGAACGGAGAATGAAGGTCCAACGGGAAATGCCGCGCCGGGATTCACTCGAGGTCACGTATCTCTATCTGACCGAGGGGTTTCTTGATGTGTCCGTGCAGACGGCCTACTTACCCCGCTTTGCCGATTCGATCAATGAAGCCGAGGTGCGCATTACGATCACCGAAGGTCGCCGCTACTATTACGGCCAGGCAACCGTCCAGGGGGATTTCCCACCGAAATTCAGGGGTGATTTTGTTAAGATAGCCAATCGCATGCCGCCCGGGAGAGCCGTCAACCCAGTAGTACTTCGGCAGGCCGAATTCGACATGAAATCTATCCTGGCGAACAATGGCTACCCGTATGCCCAGGTGATCCACACTTTTGATCTCTTCGACTCCCTGGGCTATTCGCCCACGACCTTTTCGATCAATGCAGGTCCGCTCGTTTATTTCGGAAAGGTGAGGATCGAAGGGATCGACGATTACCCCGAAAAGGTGGCGCTTCGCGAATTAAAGATCAAGACCGGCTCGTTGTACAAGCGGGAAGATATTCTCGACTCTCAACAGCGACTTTATGAATCGGGATACTTCAGCACGCTGACTTTGTCGACCGACCCGAATTCGCCGGATAGCCTTAATCCCGACTTCCTCCTGCGCGTGCGCGAGCGGAAGCCGATGTATGCTACTTTCCAGACCGGTGCCGCCCAATCGAAAGTCCGTGATCTGCTCTGGGATTTCACCTTCCTCTTCGGTAAACGGAATTTTCTGGGGACGCGCCGGGTGGAACTTTCTTCGAGTTACCAGTTCGCGCTTGGCTCGGACAGTCGACTGCTCAACCATATCTATCGGGCACGCTACACCCAACCCTGGTTTCTCGGTATTCGCATGCCGCTTGATTTGACGGGCGAAGTCCGACCTGAAGTGAAGTCAGCTACGCAAGACTACGATGTCAGTTCCTGGTCCGTGGCCGCCTCGACTACGCGCAAATTCGGCCAGTATGCGGCCATTCGCTTCGGATTCGAATATCAGTCAGTTACCATCACGGGAGTCCCAGAGGACCAGGTCGAGATCAAGGCAGAGGAGGAGGGCCTTTCCAATCGCCGGAAGCTTATCTTCGACTTTAGAAGGGACAGTAGAGACAATGTCTTCATACCGAGCCGGGGCGCGGTTCTCGATGGTTCACTGCAATACTATGGCGGGTTCCTTGGTGGCGACGAAGATTTCATGAAAGCGGAGCTCTCCTTCGCCAGCTTCCAAGTGGTCTGGCCAGGCTGGATCTCCGCGACTCGGATAAAGGGGGGATGGGCGGACGCGTTCGGAGCGGGGACCGTCATTCCATTGGAAGATCGCTTTTATCTAGGCGGAGCAAATTCCATTCGTGGATTCCGCGAGAATTCGCTCGGTCCACAAAGCGATGGCCAACCAACCGGCGCGCAAGTCTATGCCATCTTCAACCAGGAGTTCCGCTGGAAAACCTTGCAGATCACGCGATCCTGGCCCCTTTACCAGTCACTTTTCTTCGATATGGGGAACGGGTTCGATACCTGGGACCAACTCCAGTTCAACGATTTTGCCTTTGCTCTTGGAACCGGTGTTCAGATTGTCACCCCCGCCGGTCCGCTCCGCATCGACTATGCCCGAACGGTCAAATCGCAACGTTATCCCTTGGCCGACCGCTGGCACTTTACTATCTTGTACGCGTTCTAGTACCACTGTGCTGGGTCCCTGAATTCGACCCCACTTTGTTCTCATAGAAAGAACGGAAAACAGGTATGCAGTTGATCTATTTGGACCATAACGCCACCACGCCGGTTGATCCGGAAGTAGTCGAAGCGATGCTTCCGCACTTGACAGACGACTTCGGTAACGCAAGCTCTGTCCATCAGTTCGGGCGGTCAGCTAAAGTAGCACTTGAATCAGCACGAGAGTCTATTGCCTCGTTCATCAACTGCCTTCCGTCCGAGCTCTTCTTCACCTCAGGCGGTACCGAGTCAGACAATTTGGCGATTCTTGGCACCGCCACACACTTCCGGGGGAAGAAAAAGCATCTGGGAGTGGCGGCCAATGAGCACCACGCCGTAATCGAATCCGCCGAGCATCTTCACCACAAAGAAGGATTCGATCTGTCGCTTTTGCCGGTCGATGCGGAGGGGTTTGCCCACGCTGACCAGCTTCGGCCGCTGCTTCGCGAGGACAGCTTTCTGGTTTCAGTGATGCATGCCAACAATGAGACCGGCACGATCCAGGACCTTCGTCCGCTGGCGGATGTCGCCCACGAAAAAAACGTCCTTTTCCATACCGATGCGGTCCAGTCGATCGGGAAAGTGAAGGTTGATGTCAAAGCGCTTGGCGTAGATATGCTGTCGCTTACTGGACATAAGATTTACGGACCCAAAGGGACTGGCGCCCTGTTTATTCGACAGGGAATCAAAATATCCCCGCTCATGTACGGTGGGTCACACGAGAAAAAGCGTCGCCCCGGCACCGAAAACGTCGCTGGCGCTGTCGGCTTGGCCAAGGCTCTGGAGATCGCGGGCAAACGGATGGACACAGATTTCGCACGCATGCAGGAGCTGGCCGACTACTTCCTTGGAAAACTGGAAACCGCGATTCCCGATGTCAAATTCAATGGCCCGCGTAGCAACCGCATTCCACAAACGGTCAATGTTTCGTTCAAGGGGACCACAGGCGAACCGATTATTCTCGGTTTGGATATGGAAGGGATTGCCGTCGCTTCAGGCTCAGCCTGCACCTCAGGCGCGACTGAGCCATCGCACGTGCTGACTGCGATGGGGATACCGGCTAATATCGCCAATGGTGCTATCCGCTTTTCGCTTGGACGCTCCACGACCAGGGAGCAGCTCGACTACGTCCTGCGTGTTCTCCCGCCGATTGTCGAGCGACTTCGGGCCATGTCACCGGAGTACAACCGCACCTGATGCGCGGCAGATTACAGCATGAGTAAGCGCGTACTGGTAGCTATGTCGGGCGGGGTTGACTCCTCCGTCGCCGCATTCCTGCTCAAGGAAGAAGGGTATGATGTCGTCGGCGCCCATATGAAATTGTGGGACTATGTAGATGTCGGTGGCGATGTCTACCGAGATGGCCGATGCTGCACGCTTGATTCGATAACGGACTGTCGCTTTGTCTGTGATTCGATAGGCGCACCGTTTTACGTGCTGAACCTGTCGGCTCACTTCCGCGACACCGTGATCGAGAACTTCGTCTCTGAGTATCGCGCTGGCCGTACTCCCAATCCCTGTGTGCGCTGTAATTCAGATGTCAAGTGGAACGCCTTCCTGCAGAAGGCGCGCGAAGTCGGATGCGACTATATCGCTACCGGGCATTATGCGTTTATTGAGCAAGGGGAGAACGGGCGCTACTACGTGCGCAAAGGAGTCGATGCCACCCGCGATCAGTCGTACGTTCTCTGGGGAGTTACCCAGGAGGCGCTCGCGCAAACGCTGATGCCTCTCGGCGGACTGCTCAAGAGCAAAGTGCGTGAGATTGCCCAGACTCATAATCTCAGAACGGCCACCAAGCCGGAATCGCGCGAGATCTGCTTTGTCGCCGACAACAACTACCGCCGCTTTCTCAGCGAATATGAAGAGAAGCAGGGACGCCGCTTTGAAAAGGGGGAGATTCGGCACGAGTCCGGAAGGCTGCTCGGTTATCACGACGGGACCGCCTTTTTTACTATTGGTCAGCGCAAGGGACTGGGGATTGCCCACCCGACTCCACTTTACGTGCAACGGATCGATGTTGAGGCAAATCAGGTGATTGTGGGAGATAATGATGGTCTCTTTAAACAGGAATTGGTCGCCGAACAGATCAATTGGATCGCTCGTTTGCCGGGTCGTGAACCGTTTGAGGCCGAAGTCAAGATTCGCTATCTGCATCAGCCTGGGCATGCCACGGTCACTCCCTTGACTGACAGTTCCGCCCGCGTTATATTCAATGACAGTCAGCGTGCGATCTCGCCCGGGCAGTCAGTTGTGTTTTATGAAGGTGATATTCTACTGGGCGGTGGGATAATCGCTTAGTCCGGACTCCCGCTTCGCCCGCGCTTCACGGAGGAATTATGGTACAAGCTCGCTTTCTCGGTCACTCCTGCGTGACCCTCACCGATGGATATATCCGGCTCATTATTGACCCGTTTCTGACTGGCAACCCGCTTGCCTCGATGAAAGCGGAAGAAGTCGAGACAAACTATGTGCTGGTCAGCCATGGTCATGGCGACCATTTCGGCGATACCCTGCAGATCTGCCAAAAGAACGACTGCCTGCTGATCGCCAACTACGAGATCTGCATGTATGCCGCCAAGTACGGCGTCAAAGTTCACCCAATGCATATCGGCGGCTCACACAAATTCGACTTCGGCAGGGTCAAACTGACGATCGCTCATCACGGCTCAGGTGGTGGTGAAGATGCATCGGTCTATATGGGTCCGGCGACCGGATTCCTGATAGAGATCGGGGAACGGACCATTTACCATCCTGGCGATACCGGCCTCTTTTATGACATGAAACTGATCGGAGATATGAATCACATCGACCTGGCATTTTTGCCGATCGGGGACAACTTCACGATGGGGATCGATGACGCGGTTAAGGCGGTCGAATTCCTTCGTCCCAAGACCGTGGTCCCGATTCACTATGATACATTTCCCGTGATTGAAGCTGGTCCGGAGATATTTGCCCAGAAAGTCACCGGCCCTCGCGTGGTGATCCTTAAGCCCGGTGAGGCCCTTGAGATCTAAAAACGATGGGTACTGGTTTGACTGGCAGATTCGAATCCGGATCTGCCGTTTTTCGTCTATGCGCACCGCCGTATGCGCGTGAGTCGCTTTTAAACTTGTCAGTCCCCGAACGTTTTTCTACAATGCTTCGAGAACAGCCAAAAGGTGTACAATAATCGATGAAAAAGATGCTGAAAATAGCCGCGTGGGGAGTCGGATCTCTGGTCGCTCTGATCGTTCTGGCGGTCATTCTGCTCCAGCTTTTCTTCCCGGTCGACAAAGTCCGATCAATGGCCGTCGAAAAGGCCAGCGCCGCGCTCAAACGGCCGATTGAGATCGGAGATGTTTCGCTTTCATTTTGGGGTGGATTGGGAGTCAGGCTCGATAGCGTGACGATCGGCAATCCGGCCGGATTCGAAGGTCCCGCATTTCTCACCACTGACAACATAGACATCAAATTGCGCTTGTTGCCGCTCATCTCGTCGGAGTTCAGGGTCAATCGGCTCATCATCAATCGGCCCGTGCTGAATATGATGAAACTCCCTGACGGCACAAACAACTACACCTTGGCCAAACCGACCGATACCGGTCTGGTCGGTGCCGCAGGCGCAATACCGCCTGAGGGTCAGACTGCCGCTGCCGCGGTCAGTTTCGAAAAGCTCGAGATCCACTCCGGCATGGTCAACTACTCCAATGATTCCGGCGGCTTTAGCATGCAGGCGGAAAACCTCGAACTTTCCACCGATCTGGAGAATCCAACTGAGGGTGTCTACTCCTCAAACGGGAAACTGAAGGTCGATTCACTGCGTGTGACTTCCAAACAGCCCGTTCCGACTGTCCGCGCCGAATTGCTGTACTCGGCAACCTATGACATGAAGAAGCGCCATATCGTCATCGACCGCGCTGATTTCCGATTTAATGAGATCGATCTCGATCTGGCCGGAGAGTTCTTCCATACTGCCGGAGCCGAGCGGGGGAAAGCCACGCTGAAGGCCGAGCAGGTCTCTATTGAGCAAGTGCTGAGTCTGCTCCCCGCCCAATCAGCCAAAGAGCTGCAGAATTTCCGCGTCTCCGGAGATTTCGCAGTCGATATGGATGTCGATTACAATGCCTCGCGCACCGGCAGCGCCCTTATCTATTCTGGTTCGGCGGTCTTCACCGATGTCTACCTGGCACGTCGCGACATGATAGGCGAACTCAAATTCCGCCGGATCGTTGTCGATGCCAAGCCAGACAACGCCCGTTTGAATGTCCAGGATGGGACTTTCGACGGCCGACCGATCAAGGCGAACATTCTGGTCACCAACTTTGCCGCACCGCAGGTGAATGGCGAACTCTCAGGTTATCTCGACTTCATCTTCTTGCGGCCTTTCCTTCCGCAGCGTGGCGGACATCAACTGGAGGGGCTTGCGCGATTCGATTTCCAGTTCAATGGCCCGGTCAAAGACTACCGCAGTATGAACTTTTCCGGTGACATCGCCGTCGAGAGAGGAAAGTACAGCGCCACATTCCTGCCTCAGCCGATCGACAGCTTCACACTGGATGCATATTTCGACCAGAAACTGGTCAATGTCCGCGAATTTTATGGACGGACCGCTTCCGCACAACTCGGCTTTCAGGGGCGCGTCGAAAATCTGATCCCATATATCCTGGCTGATTCTATCGCGGCTCGCGAGATCGCGATGACGGCAGATGGTGCGATCAAGGGCGCGGTCGATCTGGTCATGCTCCAGCCGTTCCTTCCAGCCGCTCGCCAACCGAAATTGACCGGCAGAATGAATATTGATCTGGCGCTGAGCGGCTCGACCAAGGACCTCGAAAACATCCGGCCGCGGGGGAGAGTCTCGTTCGTTAATGCAACTTATTCCGATACCGCGCTTCCCGAACCGATACGGCTGTTTAATGCCGATCTGGTGCTTTCTCCCGATACGATAACGGTAGAGAAGATGCAGGTCGACTTTGTCTCGAGCAATGCGTCGTTCCAGGGGAAGCTCAGCGAGCCGTTCCCCTATTTCCTCCCGCTCAAGACCGTTGATCGCACCAAGCTGAAAAAACCGTTTTTTCAGTTCCGGCTGGCATCGACCCGCTTTGATTCCGACAAACTCTTTCCGGAGGCCACCCCGGGGACCGAGGGCGAGATTCAGCGGAAACCGACCGACACACTTCCGTCACTGCTGCTTCCGGATATTGACGGCGCCGGTACCATGGCGATTGACACCTTGATCTACAGTGCGATCGAACTCACGAATATCAAAGGGAAAGCGAAGATTGAGAATCGTCGCATCAACCTGTATGACATCACGGGCAATGCCTACACTGGTCAGGTGGCGGGGCAGACGACGATCGATTTGAACGACTTCAACGCGCCCAAATACACCGGGCAATACACTGCCACCAATATCGAGGCCAACGATTTCCTGACCCGCTTCACCAAGTTTGGTGGCTACCTGTTCGGGAAGGTCAATGTGAATGGCACGTATAGTGCCACCGGCTGGGAACCTGAGCAGTTTCTCAATTCATTGACCATGAACGGCGATGGCGCCATGCAGGAAGGGAAGCTGACCCTCGGTGCGAATATGCATCAGAATCTGCAGACGCTCGGCGAAAAGGCCGGCCTGAAGGTCGACAAAGAACAGCTATTGAAGACGCTTCGCAGTAAGATCAAAGTTCAGGATGGAAAGGTCATCCTCGACAAACTAACCACCGCACTTGGGGGGCTAGGCGATGCCGAAGTCGAAGGGTACTATTCGTTCGACAACAGCATCAAGTACGACGGAGCCATTCTACTGACCAAAGAACTCTCCCAAAGCTATGCATCCAAGAATGGTCTGGTCGGTTCACTGTTGCTCGACTCAAAAACACAACGCCTGCGTATTCCGCTGGTCATCGGCGGTACTTTCGAGAAGCCGACCATCGAACTGAATTATGCCGCCTTGACCGGCAAACTAGGGGAGTCCGTCAAGCAGGAGACAAAGAAGGCGATCGAAGAAGGAGCGAGCAACCTCCTCAAGAAGCTCACCGGGGATAAGAAGAAGTAGTCTTGGATTTGTGCCGGAGTATCAGTGGACTGGTTAATTCACCAGATTGATATCCTCTCTCGTATCTTCTATTACCTGATCCAGACAGTCCACTGGACTATCCTGATCTCAGTGCTGGCCTATGCGCTCGCACTCTGCCTGGGGCTCTGTTTTGGGATCATGCGGCTGTCCCCAAATAGATTTGTACGCATCATTGCCGGAACCTATGTAAATGTCCTTCGCGGCATTCCCCTTTTGGTCCTGATATTCTTCTTCTACTTCGGACTTGGCGCGGTGGTCAATATGGATCGCTTTGTGGCCGGCGTACTCGCGGTCGGCATTTGTTACGGTGCCTACCTTGCGGAGACTTTTCGAAGCGGCATCCAGGCGATCGACTACGGCCAGCATGAAGCGGCCATGTCGCTTGGCATGACCCGCTGGCAAACGCTCAGACATATCATCCTGCCGCAATCCGTCCGCATTGTGGTTCCACCGGCCGCGAACGAATTCATTGCCTGCCTGAAAGACTCATCACTCGTCTCGATCATCGGGCTTCGCGAACTGACTCGCGCCGGCAGAGAGTATTCGTCGCAGTACTTTCTTGATTTCCACACCTGGCTGATGGTTGCTCTTATCTACCTGATACTCACCTTCTCCCTGACCCGGCTGGTGAAGTTGATCGAGCGCAAAGTCGCCGTGCATGGCTACGGAGTGGAAAAGCGATGATCGTACAGGTCAAAGATCTCGTCTGTCGCTTTGGCGAAATTGTCGCGCTCAACGGCGTCAGTCTCGATGTTGAGAAGGGGGATGTCGTTTGCATAATTGGGCCCTCCGGTTCTGGTAAATCGACGTTGCTTCGCTGTCTAAATGCTCTCGAAGATATCACCTCAGGCGAGGTGAAGATTGACAACCATCTGTTGGACCGTCGTCATAAGCAGATACATGAGATCCGGCTGGAAGTCGGGATGGTCTTTCAGCATTTCAATCTCTTCCCACACTTGAATGTATTGGAGAATGTCAACCTCGCTCAGCAAGTAGTCCGTAAGCGTTCCAAAGAGGAAGCGACGCGGATCTCGCTTGAATTGCTGACCAAGGTTGGACTGGCAGACAAAGTCGACGCATACCCCGGCCAGCTTTCCGGCGGACAAAAGCAGCGCGTGGCCATCGCTCGAGCGTTGGCGATGAATCCCAAGATCATGCTGTTCGACGAAGCTACCTCGGCGCTCGATCCGGAAATGATCGGCGAGGTACTCGAAGTGATGCGCCAGCTTGCCAAAGAGGGGATGACGATGTTGGTTGTGACGCATGAGATCGGATTTGCCCGCGAGGCCGCCGATCGGATACTCTTTCTCGATGCCGGCAAGATCGTCGAATCCGGGCCCCCGTCAGAATTGCTCTCCAATCCAAAGCACCCGCGAACTCGCGAATTTCTGGCCAAGGTACTCTAATGCGAAAATTACTCTGTACTCTTGGGCTGTTCTGTGCCATCGCCGCCGGATCAGCCGCTCAGCAACATGATCACGACCGGAATACCATGGCAAGTGCTCTTCCGGCCGCCGCTCAATATGGATTTAAGATCATTGTTGATGCTGAGAGCGGTGTGGTCAAGGCGACCATGGATCTGGCATATACCGGCGAGTTTACTGTCGGAACACAGTCGCTCGTATTCAGTCTTCCACAGGAATCAGGTTTCCATTTAGACAGTATTCTCTGGCGCGGAACACCAGTCGATAGTTCTCGAATTGTGATGCAGGAGGGAAGACTACTCCTGACCATTCCGATCACATCCGGCGAGATTGTTCCGCTACTCTTTTCGTTTGAGACCAGGATTGACGGTCTTCGGCATTTGTTGGATGCACCTGGCTCGATACTGGTGGATGACTGGTACCCACGACTACTTATCAGCAGCTCTGCAAGTGAATTCGATATTCCTGAGATCGGAGATTTTCACGTTGATCTGCGAGTGACCAGACCGCTGTCTATAGCCGCGCCGGGAACCTGGGTAAACGAGATCGAACAGATCGGCTCCATACCTGATCGTGCGGACACGATCCTCACCGATCTGTATGCTCGTGGCGTCGAGACTCATGCCGACACCACGCGCCCCAGCCAGTACCTTTTCCGTATGACCGGTTCCGAGCGGTTGTCCTTTGCTGTACTAAAGGAAGCCAACTTGACTCGAATCATGTTTGACCGGCATCGACTGGATCTATTTAGTGCCGATCGATTCGATCCCGAGCAACAACGCAAGTTCATTCTGGAGATTGAACGTATTGCTCGCGCAACCGTGAAGGTAATGGGTACCATTCCCGACGGCCGCCATGCTGTGCTGGTCGGACGCCAGGACCCGATCGGACGTGCACCTGACCGACTGGCTTTTGTAAGTGCCGCATCACGTAACTCGCGGGAGATGCTGACATCGTTCGCCTGGGAACTGATCTCACAGTATTTCAATAGAGCTGAGCAACAGCCCGGCTCACTCGCCTGGTCGGAAGGGGGAGCGATCTGGTTGACCGCCTCAGTGCTGCATGACCTTTACGGCGATGATGGCTACCGCATGGTTGAGGATTGGCTGGAAAGACAACTCCCGCCTCGTGACATACGTCAACCAATGGGCAGTTCACCTTTCGCATTCATGGATAATCTGCGACGCCCCAAGCGCCCGTTGAGTTCCTCCGATTCGGCCAAATTCGAAAGACTTTTTGCAGCGCCATCGGCTCTCCAACTCATTGCGGCAGGGACATCCGATGAAGCTGTCACATCTTTGCTGCGACGATATTCCCTGGCGTCGCGCCATCTCCATCCGACAACTAGTGAATTGGTCGATCTTGTGGCGACTGAACTGGGTGAAAAGTGGCGAACTCGACTCGCCGAGTTTCAGGGCAACCGGAAGTCGTTTGACTGGAGTCTCGAAGATGTCCATTTCGAACGATCGGGGAGTGGGTTTCTTGTTACCGTTTCAGTAGGTGCAGTAGCGCTACAGGATCAGCCAGTTGAGATCGCCATGATCGCCGGGTCAGATACAGTGATAGCAGTCCATACTCCAATATTCGCGGGGGAAAAATTCGCACCGTTTGAACAGCAGGTCTCTTTCCGACCGTCGACCATTGTCCTTGATCCGGGCCGCAAACTACCCGACCGAAACAGGCAAAACAATATCTTCCAGTCAAATCGGGTCGGGCTCAGATACCAGAAAGAGGGAGAGGAATTTCCTACATTCCGGAGGCTCGTCAGTGGCGATTAGGAGAATATTGCTGATCTGGCTGTCGCTCACAAGCGGACTCCTCGCTGCAGAGAACACACGTATCTTGAATCGTGCGGCCAATACAATCGCCACTGGTGATTCGACCACCTCGCACTCATTCTGGCTCTATCTCGACAGCACTGCTACCACTCAGGATGACATCATCCTGACCGACCGTGCCCAACGACGTCGAGCCAAAGTCGATCCCAGTGGGTACTTGCTTGATTCACGCGATCTGCAAATCTCCACCGACATAATCAATCGCATTCAGGCAACTGGTGCTCAAATTCGTCATATCTCGCGGTGGCTCCGCGCAGTTTCAGTCGAAGCTACCCCTGATCAACTTGAAAATGCACTGCGGGCGGTTCCTGTTCTTGCTGTCGATTTGGTTTCGCAATTCAAGTTGATTCGCGAGCCGGACCCGGTTCCGGCGGACAAACTAGTTGCACCATCTGATGCCACGGCTATCGAACTGAGCTATGGGCCTTCTCTTACCCAAAACAGAATTGTCTCGGCACAGAAGATGCATGCTGCGGGTTTTACCGGAAAAGGTGTTTTGATCGCGATGCTGGACACCGGGTTTAATACCGACCACCCAGCTTTTGATTCGACCAATATCATCGCCACCTGGGATTTCATTGGCGGAGATGCAGATGTTACCGGCGCCGACTGCTCCACCGATCCGCAGGATCGTCACGGCACAGGAACATTCGCCGCAGTAGGTGGATATGCTCCTGGTTCGCTCGTAGGTACGGCATTTGGCGCAGATTTCATACTGGCCAAGACAGAGATCAGTTGCGATGGCACAGAGATCAAGGTAGAAGAAGACAATTGGATCGCTGCCGCCGAATGGGCTGATTCCATCGGTGCCGACATCATCAGCTCTTCGCTGGGTTACACTGTCTTTCAGGATTCTGGCGACTATAGCATGGACCAGTTAGATGGCAACACCGCCCTCATCACGATCGCTGCCGATATCGCCGCCTCCAAAAATATACTGGTTTGCACTGCGGGTGGGAACGAAAGGGGAGATGCTTCCTGGCCGACCATTATATTTCCTGCCGATGGTGACTCGGTTCTTGCAGTCGGCGCGACTCGTGCAGATTCTGTCATCGCTTCTTTCTCTTCTCCGGGACCATCGGCCGACGGACGCATCAAGCCGGATATAGTCTCGATGGGGCAGTCAGTCTTCACCGCAGCTGCGATTGGTGGATACAATTTCATGTCTGGGACTTCGCTTTCAACTCCCCTCGTGGCGGGCGGAGCCGCACTCGCTTTGGAATCCGACAGCCAGTTGACCGCTATGCAACTCCTTCAACTAATAAAGGAGACCGGTGACCGAGCGGACAATCCGGACAATGACTACGGATACGGTATGATGAATGCCGCCAGAGCCGCCAACATACTTCGCCTGATCGTGCCGGACAGCGTGGAAATCGACTCAGCCTTCTCTACCGAAATTGAGATCTCCACGACGGGCCGAAGCCTCGAAGCTCGAGAGCTGACTGGATTTAACCTCCCCGTTGGTGTTAGTGTCCAGGACAACGGGGATGGAACCGGTCGCGTCAGATTTGATTCAAATTCAGTTCTGCAAAGACGACAAGAGATAGGACTTGTAGCGACGAACTCCACGTTTGCCGACACCGCGATGGTCATTCTTACTTATTCATCTGCAATCAGTTACCCGGTTGCCATCAATGCTTATCCGAACCCATTCACTGACCAGCTGACCGTAGTAGCGGGTGGGATCGCGGACACGGTACGATCGATCATTATTCTCACTGCCGCCGGCGAAAAGGTATGGGAAAGGGTCAACATTTCGTCCGCTTTGTCCGATACCATTACTATTGAATGGGATGGCCGGAATCTAGCCGGTCAGTCTGTTGCGCCGGGTGTTTATCTTGTCTGTGTCACGACACAGCAAGAGGTCAGAGTCGTTAAAGTGATGAAAGTACGGTAAGCAGTGATTCAGGCTATGACTACCGCTCAAGATCTCTCCGTTCGCCGATGCGCTGTCTGTCGCATCAACATGAAGTGCCGATTCGTCTATGTTGATGACGGCGTTGAGAAGCTGGTTGGATTTACGCGCGAAGAGCTGTTTGGTAAGTCATTCCTCGATTTTATTGACGAAGCCGACCGCCCCCACTTCAGTCGCATCCTTGAACAGAGAAATCATTTCGAAGCCAACTTTGATATAACTGCCGTCAACTTATTGTCCCGCGATCAACAGCGGATCCCCGCCAATGTCGTCGTTTCGCTGAACTTCATCGCCGGCAACCCCGTGAATTTCCAGATCATCATCGATGCCGGTTGCCAGGAAGAGCCGATCCAGCGGATCGCGTTGGAACGACTCGATTACCGCGAATTCGTCGACAAGCTGTTGTATGCCGATCCAAATTCCTACGTGGCGGACGCCCTTGATGGGATCTATGAATATCTGGGTGATGAGCAGTGTCTGATCTACCAAGTCTCCGGTGAACAGATCGAGCCGATCTACTGGCATTCTGCCCAGCCGAAAACCGGGATCAGCATGACTCAGGAACCAAAAGCACTGCTCCAGTGGGTGGCGATCTCGGAAGAGACCTACAGCTTTCTCGATCCGGACAGTGCTCGACGCGCAGTTGAACGATCCGGACTTGCCCCAAATGAATATATCAAACGATTGAGACTGGGCGGTGAACTCTATCTGGTCAGGGTGCTGCTGGAGGAGATCACCGAAACCGAGGAACAGCGTAATGCGCTCCGTGGAATCGATCAGGCGATTAGCCTGGCTGAGCGACTCGCCCCACAGGCGATCAACGCTGATTCCGCCTTGGTGTCCGAAGGTAGCTCAGTGCTCAACGATTTGAGATCGTCCCTGGCCTCCGCAATGCGGATCGCCACCATGCTTGGAAAATCAAAAACGGAATCGCATTAAAGAAATCGACACACTATCATGGACCTGACTTTTGCTCTTCTCCTCGTGGAGCCGAGCAGATACCATGCACGGCTTATCGAACGGACATTGCATCAGCGATGCCCGGATGGCCGCATTGTGACTGTCCCGTCCGCCCGGGCGGCGATCAGTGAGCTGTCGGCGCGATGCTACGATATTGCGATCATTGACTACGACCTCGAAGAGTTCGATGGCATTGAACTTCTCCAACTGATCCGTCGCGAAGCCGCCGAACTTCCCGTGATCCTGCTCTCCGCGCACAAATGCGAACAGGTGGCATCGGAAGCAATCAACTACGGCGCCTATGATTTCCTGACAAAAGATGACACCTACCATCTGGTGCTTCCCCGGATCATCCAGGATTCCCTGCGTCGCGCTTCGCTGGTTCGTAAGAACCGTGAGCTGGAAGATCGACTCAGATCACAGGATCAGGTTGATGGGATCGCCCTCGCGTCTGCGACGCTGGCCCATGAGATCAACAATCCGCTGATGACAATCCTTGGCGTGACCGACCTGTTGAGTCAGTGCCCCGCGTTCGCCGATCCTTCTTCTCGTGAGAAATTGCGGGTGATCGAAGAATCGGCTCGACGGATCCGGTCGGCGGTCCTGAAACTGTCGAGAATGAGCGAACCGGAAGTTGTGCATACCGCCGGCGGGTTGTTGCTTGAAGCTTCTTCACGCTCAAATCGTGACTGATCAATCGATTACGCGCTTTCCTCCACAATAATCATTGACAACGAGCCGTCAGCGCCTATTTTAGTCCCTTGCTTTCAAGAGGATACGCAATATGTATTCAATGACAGGCTTCGGCCGCGCAGAGGTTTCTTCACCAGTCGGTAGTTTGACCGTCGAAGTTTCCTCAGTTAATAACCGCTTCCTTGAGATGTCGGTTCGGATTCCCCGTCAGTTGTCGTTGCTGGAGATGCAGATACGAGAACTGATCTCCTCCCGCGTTAATCGCGGGCAGATCAACCTATCGGTCACACTGGACGACACCGATGCGTTGGTCCAACGAACCCTCATTAATAAGCGCCTCGCGGCGGCTTACACCAAGCAGCTACGCGCTTTGGGCAAAGAGCTGAAAATGGAAGGGGATGTCTCCCTGGAGGAGCTGGTCCTTATCCCGGATATCCTCAAGCCAGACAAAGAGAGAGTCGACCACGAGCAGGTCTGGAAGCTGGTCGAAAAAGCACTCACCAAAGCTCTGACCGACCTTATTGCTATGCGCAAGAAGGAAGGGCAGGCGATGGCGACTGATATGCAGAAGCGCCTGGTAGCCATGAAGAAAGCGATCGGCGAGATTGAAAAGAGATCCACCGGCGCCACCGTGATCTATCGCGAAAAACTGCAGCAGCGAATTGCGTCATTGCTGGAGTCCGGACAAGCTGAACAGCTTCGCCTTGAAGAAGAGATTGCGCTGTTTGCCGAACGAACAGACATTACCGAGGAATGCACTCGACTCAAAAGCCATATCGACCTGTACCAGCAGGCTTTGAAAATGAAGGAGCCGGCCGGCAAGCGGCTCAATTTCATCCTGCAGGAGATGAATCGCGAGGCGAATACGATCGGCTCCAAGTGCTCCGAGTTCGCCATCTCTTCGCTGGCGATTTCGCTCAAGGAAGAGATAGAAAAACTTCGCGAACTGGTGCAGAACGTTGAGTAATACTTCGAGATCCGCACACTCCATGACTGTTTCTCGCCCTGGAAGGATCGTGATCATTTCGTCTCCTTCGGGAGGTGGCAAGACCTCGATCTGCCGCCGGCTACTTACTCCGGCGCGACGTCGTGCTGGCTGGACCTTTTCTGTCTCGTGTACCACACGGCAGCGGCGTCCCGGCGAACGAAACGGGCGTGAGTACCATTTCGTCGATCAGGCGAAATTCGATCAGATGGCCAAACTTGGGTACTTCGCGGAACATTTTCGGGTTCACCAGTATAACTACGGTACTCCGCGCGAGCCATTAGAGAAGGTGAGACAAAAGGGCGGCACCATCATACTGGATGTCGATATCCAGGGCGCCTTCAAATTAAAGAAGGAATATGCCGACGCGATCATGATCTTTGTGCTGCCGCCATCGGTTCCAGAATTAAAGAAGCGGCTTCGTCAACGTGGGACCGAGACCGATCAGCAACGTCGCATTCGGTTTGAACGGGCACTGCAGGAAATGCGCGCATTCAGTAAGTTTGATTATGTCGTTGTGAATCAAGAGCTTGAAGTGGCCGCACGACAGGTTTTGAGTATCATCGAGGCGCATCCGTGCCGCATCGATAGTGTGAATGTGGAACAAATACGCTCTATAATAGGTTTAGCCTGACGCTACCCCAGGAGGTTCGCATGCAGCCAGTAAACGTCGAAAACGTCGACAAAGTCACTCGAAATCGCTACGAAGCAGTTATTGTGGCGGCGCAACACGCCCGTCATTTGAACTCCCTTCGTCTCGCCAAGTTGAAACGGCTCAACGAGGAAGACACCGGTTCCGATATCGAATCGCGCAAGATCACGATGGTCGCACTCCGAAATCTTGTCGAGGGAAGGGTAAAGTTTGAGCGGAAAGATTCGAAATAGGTAGAGAGTCTTCCGTCCTTTCAGTTACGCAGGAGATCAATGTCTAAAAACCTTCTCATTGTAGAGTCACCGGCCAAATCCCGGACCCTGAGCCGTTTCCTCGGCAAGGATTTCGAGATACTGTCCACTATCGGGCATGTGGTCGATCTTCCCAAATCCAAGTTGGGAGTCGATCCCAAGAAGAAATTTGCTCCGGACTATCAGGTGATCAAGGGGAAGGAGAAGGTCATTGCCGAATTGCGCAAAGCTGCCAAAAAGGCTGACAAGATCTTCCTGGCTCCCGACCCCGACCGCGAGGGTGAAGCTATCGCATGGCATGTCGCCAACGAGCTGAAAGATTCGCGCAAGAAGTGCGTACGCGTCACGTTTAACGAGATCACCAAAAGCGCGGTTAACGATGCGATCAAGAATCCCCGCGAGATCGACATGGACTTGGTCAATGCCCAGCAGGCCCGGCGTGTGCTCGATCGCCTGGTCGGTTACATCGTTTCCCCGTTCCTTTGGAAGACCGTTGCCCGCAATCTTTCTGCCGGACGCGTGCAGTCTGTGGCGCTTCGCTTGGTTTGCGAGCGCGAAGAAGAGATCCGCAAGTTCGTCCAGCAGGAATATTGGCAGATCGCCACTCAATTCGAGACCAAGAAGCATGAGTCGTTCACCGCTCAGTTGGTGAAGATCGACGATCAGACGGTCTCCAAGCCGGATGATGATGGCACTACCACAGGCAAGCGGATGGTGATTCGCTCCAAAGAAGAAGCCGACAAGTTTATCGCCGAGATGCGCAAAGAAGCGTATACGGTCAGTTCCGTGAAGGATTCCGAACGGATTCGCAAGCCGTCGCCGCCGTTCATCACCTCGACCCTCCAGCAGGAATCTGCCAAGGTTTACGGCTTTTCGCCCAAAGTGACTATGGGTATTGCACAGGCGCTATACGAAGGTATCGAGATCGGCAAAGAGGGCGCCACCGGGTTGATCACCTACATGCGTACCGATTCGACCCGAATTTCAAAAGAAGCTCTCGACGGTGTCCGCGACCACATTAATAAGAACTATGGTGAAGAGTATTGCCCCGACAAGCCGAACTTCTATAGTCGGGCAAAAGAGGCGCAGGATGCTCACGAAGCGATCCGCCCGACTCACCTCGACCTGACGCCGGAGAAGGTCCGCAAGCATTTGACGCCGCAGCAGTTCAAGCTGTACAGCCTGATCTGGAACCGCTTTGTCTCCTCTCAGATGACCAACGCGGTTTACGATGTCCGCACGGTTGACATTGAAGGCGGCAAGTTCCTGCTGCGCGTGACCGCTCAGCACCTCAAGTTTGATGGTTTCCTCAAGCTGTATCATGAGGAAAAAGAACCGGATGAAAACGGCAACGGCGAAGGTCTCGATGCGCAACTGCCGGTACTGAAAGCGAAAGATCCGCTTACCTTGCAGGATGTGATGCCCACTCAGTCGTTCACTCGGCCACCGGCTCGCTACTCGGAAGCGGCGCTCATCAAGCGCATGGAAGCTGACGGGATAGGCCGTCCGTCGACCTACGCGACTATCGTCACGACTATCAAGGACCGCAAGTATGTCGAATTGAAAGAGCGAAAACTCTTCCCGACTGAACTTGGCGAAGCGGTCAATAAAATACTGGTCACCTACTTCCCGGATGTTTTCAATATCGAGTTCACCGCCAATATGGAAAAGGAACTCGACTTGGTGGAAGAGGGGACCGATGATTGGGTGAAAGTGGTTGGCGATTTCTATACGCCATTCATGGCCACGATCAAGGGTCTCGAAAAGAGTCACGACAAGATCAAAAAGTCGATGACTGAGACGACTGACATCAAGTGCGAAAAGTGCGGTTCTCCCATGATCATCAAGTGGGGTCGCAATGGCCGATTCCTTGCCTGCTCATCCTACCCGGACTGCAAGTCCACCAGACCTCTGCCGGGTGAAGAAGCTCAGGCGAAAACGGATGAAAAGTGCGAAAAGTGCGGCGCTGAAATGGTCATCAAGACCGGGCGGTTCGGTCGGTTCATGGCTTGCTCGCGTTACCCTGACTGCAAAACTACCAAGGCTTTGACACTTGGTATTACTTGCCCGAAGCCGGGCTGCGGCGGTCAGATCATGGAAAAGACCACCAAGGGACGGAAGCTGTTCTACGGGTGCAGCAACTACCCGAAGTGCGACTTTGCCAGTTGGGATAAGCCGGTCAAAACACCGTGCCCCGTCTGCAATCACCCCTTCATGGTCCAGAAGACTTCCAAGGTCAAGGGGGACTTCACCAAGTGTCCGGAGTGTGGGCACACGGTCAATGAAGAGGCTGCCGCCACCAAAACTGTGGCGTAATTCTGCCGTATCGATTGGATTCTCTAAGCCCATGCCCAGCATGGGCTTTTTCATTGGGGAAACCGATTGATTCCGCCCTACAATTTCGATATGTTCGAGGCATGCAACAAAAGACGCTGGTCGCGTTCCTCAAGGATCTGGCCGAAACCAAACATCGTTCCGCTAAAACGATCGAGGCATATCGTCATGACCTGAGTAACTGGCTGACCTTTCTCAATACTCAGCAGGACAAGTTTCCCTCCTCACCCAAGAATGACCCGCTCTATTTGCGCATGTATCTGCAGCAGCGGATGTCCGATGGCGTCTCCAATCGTTCGATTGCTCGATTCCTTTCAGCTCTCTCCGGCTATCAAAGATTTCTTCAAAGGCATGGCGGGAAAGATGAGCTGTTCAAACTTCCCAGGATCAAATACACGAGCAAGCTTCCAACGTTTGTCCCCCAGGGTGAAGCGTCGAGATTATTCGAACATGGCAATACCCGTGAGGACAAACAAACCTACTCATATTGGCGAGACTATCTGATGGTGGCGCTGTTATATGTCACCGGACTTCGGCGGGAAGAGCTTGCCGGACTGCGCGTCTCTGATATCGACCTGCATCGCGGGCTGGCCACAGTGATCGGTAAAGGGAATAAGGAGAGAATCGTACCCGTCGGCGAAGCAACTCTCGAGGACCTCAAGCGCTTTCTTGAGGTGAGACGCCTACACACCGCCGCTACAGAATCGGGTTCTCCGCACCTATTTCTCAATAAGAAAGGTGAACCGCTGACTGTCCGCTCAGTCGACCGCCTGGTGAAAGCCTTCGGCAAGGGAGAGGGATTGGAATTCACTCCGCATACCTTGCGGCATTCGTTCGCGACACATCTGTTGGAGAACGGTGCCGATCTGTTGTTGATCAAGGAGATTCTTGGACATAGTTCGCTGTCTACTACCCAGAAATACACGCACGTCACCAGTGAAGTGATGAAAAAAGCGTACCATTCGGCGCATCCACGCTCCGGTTCCCGCAAATAGGATAAGAGAATGAAACTGCATGCTACGACGATCATAGGATTGGTCTACAAAGGTCAGGCGGCCATGGCTGGCGATGGCCAGGTGACCTTTGACGATCAGATACTGAAAACCAAAGCGGTGAAGATCCGCAAGATGTATAACGGCAAGATCCTCGCCGGTTTTGCAGGCGCGGCGGCCGATGCCCTGGCATTGTATGAGCTGTTCGAGAAGAAGATCGACGAATTCAATGGTAATCTCCCGAAGGCATCGGTAGAGCTGGCCAAAGAGTGGCGCACCGACAAAACTCTGCAAAAACTTGAAGCCGTCATCGCGGTTGCCAGCAAAGAGCATATCTTTCTGATCAGCGGCAATGGCGATGTCGTCGAGCCGGATGACGGAATTGTCGCTATCGGTTCCGGAGGCGGTTATGCGCTCGCGGCCGCCCGCGCCCTGATCTTTGCCAATCCCAAAATGCCCGCAGACAAAGTCGCCGAGAAGGCCCTTGAACTGGCCGCCGAGATATGCGTCTTTACCAACAAAAATATCAGTGTGGAATCGATCAAATGAAGCAAAACGGCTACTACACTCCGCGCGAGATCGTGGAACACCTCGATAAATATATCATCGGTCAGGCCAACGCCAAGAAGTCGGTCGCTATTGCGCTACGCAATCGCTGGCGGCGCCAGAACGCGCCGGAAGACATCCGTCATGAGATCATGCCGAACAACATTATCATGATCGGTCCGACCGGGGTCGGCAAGACCGAGATAGCCCGCCGTCTCGCCGATCTGGCCAAAGCCCCATTTCTCAAAATAGAAGCTTCAAAATTCACCGAGGTCGGTTATGTAGGACGCGATGTCGAATCGATGGTTCGCGACCTGGTTGATATCGGCGTCAACATGGTTAAGATGGAAAAGTCCCGCGACCTGACAGAAAAAGCCAATCTTGGTACAGTAGAGACCATCCTCGACCTCCTGCTTCCGGAACCCAAATCGACAAGAGCGCAGGAAGAATCCGAGCAAAAGGAAGCGACATCCCCCACCCGCGAACGCTTTCGAAAGATGTTGCTGGATGGGAAGCTGGATGAGCGTGAAGTGGAACTGGAAACGCCGCAGTCACAGTATCCAGTGGTCGAGATCTTCTCCCCGATGGGGATGGAAGAATTGGGAGTCAATTTCCAGGAGATGTTTTCCGGACTGATGCCCAAGAAAACCAAACGTCGCAAGATGACGGTGAAAGAAGCCCGTAAATACATTCTCAGCGAAGAGCTGAATAAACTGCTCAATATGGATGAGGTCATTCCTGAGGCGCTGGAACGAGTTCAGGAGTCCGGCATCATCTTTGTCGATGAAATAGACAAGATCGCCGGGGAAGAGAAGTCGGTCGGACCGGATGTCAGCCGCGAGGGAGTCCAGCGGGACATTCTCCCGATTGTCGAGGGTTCGGCCGTCATGACCAAGTATGGCATGGTGCGAACCGACCACGTGCTGTTCATCGCTGCCGGCGCCTTCCATTCTTCCAAGCCCTCCGATCTGATACCGGAGCTTCAGGGCCGTTTCCCCATTCGCGTGGAACTGGACACCCTTACCGCCAGCGACTTTGAACGAATTCTGACTGAGCCGAAAAATGCGTTGGTCAAACAGTACAAAGCACTTTTGGAGACGGAATCGGTCGACCTGCAGTTTACTCCGGATGCCATTAAGAAGATCGCAGAGATAGCCGAGCGCGTAAATCGTGAAACTGAGAATATTGGTGCCCGACGGCTGCACACCGTGCTGACTACCTTGCTTGAAGATCTCCTTTTTGAGCCACCTACCCGCAAGAAGAAAGTCACGATCAGCGGCAAACAGGTAGAAACGCGGTTGGCCGCCATAGTCGAGAATGAAGACCTGAGCAGATACATACTCTAGAATTGCCGGACAAAGTCGGCCCGCCAGCCTGTTGACCATTGGCAGGTTGTTGCGTAGATTACCGACAAGTATGTCGCCGAGACCAGAAAAGAGAACACGCTCGACGACCCCACAGGAGCGAAGGAACCATGTCTTACTTGAAAAAAGCTGACCCCGAACTGTACGATATCATGCTCAAAGAGACGGAGCGACAGGCGACCAAACTGGTCCTGATCGCGTCCGAGAATTATGTCTCGGAGGCTGTCCTCGAAGCCAACGGCGGCGTCATGACCAACAAGTATGCCGAAGGGTATCCCGGAAAACGGTACTATGGCGGCTGTGAGTTTGTCGACCAGGCAGAGAATCTTGCGCGCGACCGCGCCAAAGAGATCTTCGGCTGCGAGCATGTCAATGTTCAACCTCACTCCGGTTCTCAGGCCAATATGGCGGTTTACTTCTCAGTACTCAAACCGGGCGATAAAGTCCTGGGGTTGGCGCTATCGCATGGCGGCCACCTGACCCACGGCCACCCGATCAACTTCTCCGGTATGCTTTACAATTTTGTTGGCTATGAAGTCGACCGCGAGACCGAAGTGATCGATTACGACAAGCTGATTGCACAGGCCAAGGAAGTACAGCCGAAGATGATCGTTTCCGGCGCGTCGGCTTATCCCCGATTCCTTAATTTCGAGAAGATACGCGAAGCCTGCGATGCGGTCGGCGCCTACATGATGGTTGATATTGCCCACATCGCAGGATTGGTGGCGGCAGGGTTACATCCATCTCCGGTCCCGTATGCGGATTTCGTTACTACCACCACGCACAAAACGCTCCGCGGCCCCCGCGGGGGAATGGTTCTCTGCAAAGAGAAGTATGCCGCCGATCTCGATCGGACAGTTATGCCCGGCATTCAGGGCGGACCGCTGATGCATGTGATCGCCGCCAAGGCTGTCGCATTCAAAGAAGCTTTGCAGCCTGAATTCAAAGCCTACCAGAAGCGGATTGTCGACAATGCCAAAGTCCTGGCCGAAGCGCTCAAGAAACGCGGCTATCGCCTCGTCACTGGCGGCACCGACACCCACCTGATGTTGATCTCCTTTGTCGGCGAACCAAACATGACCGGCAAGAAGGCAGAACAGGCACTCGATAAGGCGGGGATAGTCGTTAATAAGAACACAGTTCCGTTTGACCCGGAGAAACCATTTGTCACCTCGGGTATCCGGATCGGCACCCCATCCGTCACGACGCGTGGCATGGGGACGCGCGAGATGGAGACGATTGCCGACTTCATCGACCGTGCACTCAAAAATCGCAAATCAGATGAGATCCTGGCCGATATCGCTCGCGAAGTCGCCCAGTTCTCCGGCCAATACCCGCTTTATTCCGAACGGCTGAAGGAGACAGTTTGATGCTTTTTCAGCTCACCATGTTCCCGACCGACAAGCGGGGAGATTCCGTCTCTGCGGATGTCGCCAAAGTGATCGATATCATTGATCGCTCGGGCCTTCCGTATCGCTTGACGGCGATGTCGACCATTGTCGAGGGAGAATGGGAACCGGTGATGCGCGTGATCAACAAAGCCAGATTGATGCTGCGACGAAACCATAGCCGCATCTATATCAGTATAACGATTGATGACCGGAAAGGGGCCAAGGGGCGGCTGACCGGCAAGATCGAATCGGTCAAAAAGCGGCTCGGCCGGGAAGTGAGGAGCTGATGGATTCCATTCGCGTCGTTTATATCTCTATCCCGCAGGATGAAGCAGACCGGATGGCCCGCTCTCTGGTCGAAGAACGATTGGCCGCCTGCGTTAATATCGTCCCCAGAATATCATCCTACTTTTGGTGGGATGACAAGGTTCAGCACGATGACGAAGCGCTCCTGATCGTCAAAACGACCCAGGAGAAATTTCAGAAGTTGATGGACTTTGTGGTGGAGAACCATCCATACGAACTTCCCGAGATCATCGGCCTTCCGCTGGTATCAGCTTTCCCGGACTATGTCGCCTGGGTCAAGGCAGAAACGAATCGCGAGTCCTGAGCCTGATCCTCTAACCCATGCGTTGCCCCCAGTGCGGATATGAGGAAGATAAGGTGGTCGACAGCCGACCATCGCAGGACAATCGTGCCATCCGCCGTCGCCGTGAATGCCTCTCCTGCGGCACTCGCTTCACTACTTATGAGTATGTTGAACAGTCGGTCCTGATAGTCCTCAAATCCGATGGTCGCCGAGAACCCTTTGACCGCAACAAACTACTCCATGGTATCAAGCTGGCCTGTAATAAGCGGCCGGTTAATTCCGCTCAAATTGACCTGATTGTGCAGGACATCGAGGCTTCCATTCATGACATTGGGAAGGGGGAGATCGACTCCAAGCAGATCGGTGAGCTGGTAATCGCCAAATTGCGCGAGGTTGACGAGGTTGCCTATATTCGCTTCGCTTCTGTTTATCGCGACTTTCAGGACATGAACGAATTTCTCGATGAATTGAATCGCCTGCGGAAGCACAAAGGGAAGCGGTCACCCGGCCAAGCTCCCTCGGAATAGCCTACACATTAGGTTTGACTTTCAATCGATTGGGTTTCAGATTCCACCTATGTCGCCAACTGACCAGCCAGTAGAGGATACCCAGCCAACCCGCAAGCCGGGGGAGATGCCGTTTCTGGAGCACCTTGAGGAGCTTCGTAAGCGGCTAGTCTGGTCGGTACTGATTGTTATTGTTTTCTCCGGAGTCGCCTTTACCTTTGCCGACCAACTGGTCGCCTGGTTTATCGCCCCGCTTGACGGCGTCAAACTGCATGTTACTGAGGTTACCGGCTCGTTTTCCGCCTATCTCAAGATCTGTCTCTTTGCAGGTCTGGGAGCTTCGCTCCCGTTCCTATTTTATCAGCTCTGGGCGTTCGTCGCGCCGGGACTCTACCCCAAAGAACGGAAGTTGGTTATTCCATTTCTGGTGGTTGCAACTTTGCTATTCGTTGCCGGTTCTGGGTTCTGCTACCTGTATGTGCTCCCCGTTGCCCTCAAATTCATGATCGGATTTGCCGATGACCTGCTCAGCCCGATCATCACAGTCAACTCATACATCTCATTTGCCGGAATGCTACTGATCGCTTTTGGGCTCAGTTTCGAGCTGCCGATCATCGCCTTTCTGCTGGGCAAGCTGGGCATCGTCTCTTCGTCATTCCTTTCCAAAGGACGACGGATCGCGGTTGTGCTGATCCTGATCGTTTCGGCGATCCTGACTCCAACACCGGATGTTGTCACTCAGCTACTTCTGGCAGTCCCGATGTACCTGCTGTATGAGACCTCGATCGTGGTTGTGCGTGTGACGGGCCGCCGCAACTGACGATTCCATACCATATAGTCCTGACTTGTCCATTATAGTTTTGTCTTGCATAGATCAACTCAGTGGTCTATTTTAAAGCAGGAGTCAGAGGGGACCGTCTCCCCGCACGCCAGGCGAAAAGTACAGCGCCACCGGCATCGAGTCGGTGGCACTATTGTATATGTCGTTCTCATTTCAGCAATTTACGTCGAAAGTCAAGTAGACCGGACGTCGCAGGAAGCGATCAATCCGGTGTACCGTTATTATAGAGGGCTTCTCACGTACGCGGAGGTTGGAGCGCGAAGGTCGTTCGACCTCTGAGAACATCGGTCAACCGACATCGGGTAGGAGGAGAAGGTATGAGGCACAGTTTTAGACTGTGGATCGTCCTCACCATTCAGATCGTGGCCCTCACCGCGATCACTGTCCAATCAGCTAACCGCCCAGACAATCCCGACCTCAAAAAACAACCCGTCACCAAGCCGACTGTAGTACTTGATCAGGGGAATGGCGCGGCAGATGCTGTCCGCACCCGATCTCTTGTCTCGATCAATGCGGCGGTTGACTCGCGAGGAGCACTGGTCGCGCAAACCTGGCGTGACTGGCAAGCCAATTCCACAATCGGACGGACCGTGGATTTCACTCCGCCCTCCAGTGGACTACCGGCTGTGCAATTTGCTTTCATCTACAAGGCCTCCACCGCCACGCTCGACAGAAACCACTGGGGGTGGGGTGCGTTTGAAGCGGTCTCCCCGGGTGGCTCATTTGTTCCTCCGGGAGGATTGGATATTCATTGTGGCTCTGACTCACCCCCCGGTTCCTGTTCCAATGTCGCGGGTGTATATCCCAAGATAGCTGTGGACCAGGAAGGGGCTGCCTATCTTGCTGGCTATGAATTCCCTGATATCGGTACAAACCCGAATCTCACCCAATTGAAAGTAACACGCGACAGTGGGCCAATTGACGGTGACTTCGGTGGAATTCTTGATGGTTCCGTTATGGCGGAATCGGTACGTGATGCCGGCGGAATTGAAGGGGGAGAGACCTTCTGGCCCACCATGGACATCTCCGAATTCGGCGGTGTTACGACCATCTATCTTGCGGCGTTTGAAAGTGTCACCGGTAATGACGGCGCTATGAAAGTCTTCCGGAAGGTTGGCTGGTCGGAAGCCAATCCGGACAATAGCTGGGAACTGGTTTTCGTCGATACGTCTTTCTTTCCTTCGCAGGACATTTCATGCGACCGAGTTTCTTCCAAGGTAGCCGTCACCTGGACCAAGATGACCGAACAGGGGAGACTGGCAGAGAATGTTTTTGATTCGGATGTCTGGTATGCGGAATCACCTACCGGAGCCTCCGGCACCTGGACCCGCACCAACGTCACGAATTACTCGGGTTCCGGTTACCGTGCCTGGCTGGAGGTTGCTTCTCTGTACGACTATCAGAGCAGACTTCATCTCGTCTGGAATGCATCGGTCACGGATGGAGTCGATTTTGGTTCCCGTCGCTGCCGCCTCTTCCATTGGTCGCAGTGGCATCCAACTATATTTACCACGGTCTATCGTGCTGATTGGGATCCTGCCGACATATACTGCTCCAGTGGTTCTAATGCGATGAATGTCGCCAAATTCTCGATCGCCGAATGCGATAACCGCCTCTTTGTCGTCTTTTCCAGTTTCAATGACCCTGTCACCGGACACTCAGATGATTGTTGCGCCAGTGCGCCTGCCAACCAGGGAGCCAACGGTGAGATCTTCGTCAGTGTGTCCGGCGGGCTAAGTGGGATTGCCTGGGACTCCCCACGCAACATTTCTTCGAGCTACACCCCTGCTTGTGATACCGGGACCTGTGCCGATGACCAACTGCTGGGGGTGAGTCGCTATGGGATGGATGACGCGCTCTACCCAAGTAACGACTGGTCTAATGCGGTCAGTTATGCCATGGATGGGGGCACGCCGGGGAATAAGTTCATTCAAGTCTGGTATATGACAGATAAATACCCCGGAGGGTCTATTCTCTCAACGCCCCAGGGACCACCAACGCTCAATGACATGCGCTGGATACGTCTGGCCTGCAACCCAACACCTAAATGCAAATTGATCGCGACTCCGGCATACATCGATTACCCGACAACAGTGGAGCCGGGCATTCAATCAGACATGACTCTCTCGCTCTACAATCAATGCTCTGTCCCTCTGGCGATATCAAGCGCCGAAGCGGTGCAATTTGATGGTCCGGCCGGCTGGTTGGCGGTGTCTAATGTTCCATCGACAATCAACGGCAGTGACTCGGGAGATGTGACGGTTCATCTTAACAACGGTGGAGTTCTGACCAACCCTGGTGCACAGTATCACGGGTATCTTAAGTTCCGATATGGTTCACCGGTTGATTCGATCACCGTTGGAGTAGACCTCTGGGTTCACTACCCGTATGTCCCGTCTGTCTATGATACAGTCGTGTCACAATGCGGGATCTCACTCACCGTCAACAGTATCGGGAATATGGGGAATAACTACCTTGGCGGAGTGAACATGAACTTCCCGCAACCATCCCCAGAATGCGATACCGGTGTTGGAACATTGAGCCGCGGGGATGCTGACATCTATTTGGGCGATGCCTCGCCGGTCATCATTCGCAAGCCGGCTGAAAATACATATGTTGCTTCCTGGGCGATATTTCAGGACGGTTTCGCCTCGCAATGGGGATTCAGACAATTGGCAGAATCTTCGCCGCGCGGGTCATTCACCGGTGCTCGGTGGGACGGCTACAATTCCGGTACCTTCTGCACTTCAGACTCACTCGTGAAAGTTGAGAAGACTTGGTATGCCCCAACTGGAGCTACCAACGCCGATAGTTGCACCTTCATCATCCAGCGAATGCGAGTCTTTCCCTATAGTATCGGCCAGTCCGTGACTAATCTTGCCATAGGAGAAGCCTTTGACTGGGATATCCCGACTGACTCAGGCACCAGCAACAATATCGGCGGATTCGATGCCACTCGGCGACTTCTCTACATGCGCGGGTTCAACTCAAGTGACGCAGGCGTTGATTGCTATGATAACTCCCTCCGCTATGGCGGTGCCGCATTGATCAGGATGCACATGAAAAACTGTGTCTCCTCGACCACACTGTATGCCGGACTAAATGCCGCCAACGACACTTTTGTCTATCCTGCGGGTGGATTCGTACCCGAACAGCAATGGAACCAGATGAAGAGCCCGGGGTATTCGACTGAACCGCGTATTACTGACCTGCATTCGATGTTGGTATACAAGAATGAAATGTCGACAGGATGGACTCTGCCGGCCAATGATACGCTGACCATTTGGACAGCGATGGCGGTGACCCGCCCGACGGGGGGGACGCCGGTGCAAGTTCTCGATTCACTCAAGAGGACTATCGATAAAGCCGTAGCCTGGACTCGAAATGTGCAGACTACCTGCCTTTCCTGCTGTGTTGGTACGACCGGAGATGTGAATGGCGATGGTAAAGTGGACGTAGGGGATATATCAGCCATTATTAACGGGCTGATCTTCCCGCCGCTTCAAACCACTTGCCTAGCAGAAGCCAATGTCAATGCTAGTCCGACACCGACACCAGATCTGTCGGACTTGTCGCTTTTGATCGCGTACCTGACAGCTACGCCTCGTCCAATACTCCCCAATTGCCCGCAATAGAAGGGGAGAGTTGGGTAAACTGATTGGCTGACAGATGGTTAGGCTCCCGTCTCGATGTTTAGTTGTTGACATTCGGGCCGGGAGCCCTTACTTTACCGGTCCAATATAAGCGGGCGTAATTCAGTGGTAGAATGTCAGCTTCCCAAGCTGGACGTCGTGGGTTCGAGCCCCATCGCCCGCTTTTTTTATTGGTATACAAAACCGAATGAAAATACTCGAGATCGACCCCGCATCGCCGTTATTCGGCTATATCCGCCCCGGTTATTCCATTCTGACTGTCAATGGTCAGAAGATTCAGGATGCCATCGACTTTCGCTACAAGATCGCCGATGAACGGGTCCAGATCATCTTCGCCGACGACAAGGGAGAAGAGATCGACTTCAAATTTCACGATGTTGCCGCCGGTGATCTGGGAATCACGCTCGATGATCACAAGGTCCGCACCTGCAAGAATGATTGCATTTTCTGTTTCATCCGTCAGCAACCCCAGGGGATGCGTCGCGTCCTCTATATCAAAGACGAAGACTATCGCCTCTCGTTTACGCACGGCAATTTTGTCACGCTGTCAAATACCACCGATGAAGATATCGAGCGAATAATCGAACAGCGCCTGTCGCCGTTGTATGTATCGGTCCATGCGACTGATGACACCCTGCGCCGCTGTATGCTCAAGAACGAGAAACTGGCGCCCATCATCCCGCGACTTCGCCAGCTTGGCGAAAACGGCATCTCCATTCATACACAAGTTGTGCTCTGTCCCGGCATCAATGATGGACCGCAATTGGAGCGGACCATCAATGATCTGGTCGACCTCTATCCGGCGGTAGAAACACTGGCGGTAGTGCCGGTCGGCTTGACCCGGTATCGTGACGATCTGCCGAATCTCCGGACCTATCGGGCCGATGAAGCTTCCACCATTATTGACTATGTCGAGATGCGCCAGAAGGAAATCCTCAAGGCGTGCGGCAGTCGGTTCGTCTGGGCCGCCGATGAGTTTTATGTTCAGGCCCACCGACCTTTCCCCAAACGATCCGAATACGAAGAGATGAATCAGTTCGAAAACGGGATCGGCATGGTGAGGGAGTTCCTGACCAACTTCAATCGCAAAAAAGCGTATCTGAAAAAACAGAAATACCAGAACAAGCGGGCGCTTTTCCTGACCGGGTATTCGGCCAGTCCATTCCTTACAACCGAAGTACTGCCTTTCCTGACCGATGAACTGGGGCTTCAAGTTGCCATTCAGCCGGTCAAGAATCGCTTCTGGGGGGAGATGGTCACCGTCTCCGGTTTGCTGACTGGGCAGGATCTGCTTCGCGAAGCGCGCGCCAGACTTGATGACTACGACCTGCTGGTACTTCCTCCGAACTGCCTCAACCAGGACGATCTGTTCCTGGATAATCTCTCACTATCGCAGTTTCAGGCGGTCCTGCAGAAACCTGTTTACATTGGTCAGTATGACCTGGCGGCAACCATCAAAGACCTGTTTATATGAGCCTTCCCATAGTGGCGATAGTCGGGCGTCCCAATGTTGGGAAATCGTCGCTGTTCAACCGACTTCTCCGAAAGAAACTGGCGGTAGTTGATCCCACACCTGGTGTCACACGCGACCGCAATTACGCCGTCTGTGACTGGAATGGACGGGAATTCCGGCTGATCGACACCGGCGGTATGGTGCCCGACTCCAGGGATGAAATGGAACGGCTGATCATGGATCAGTCCGAATTCGCTATACACGAAGCCGACCTGGTGATCCTGGTGGTCGACGCACAAACCGGAGTCGACACAACTGACCTGCGCATTGCTCGCGCGCTCTCTAAGGCATCCAAACCACATCTCCTGGCAGCCAACAAGGCGGACAATGCATCCCTCGACCTGAATGTCTATGAGTTCATGAAGCTGGGGCTGGGCGAACCGTTTGCCGTTTCCGCCTCGCTAGGACTCGGCATCGGTGAACTGCTTGACGAACTCATTGCACGACTTCCCGCTGAGGACGCCGGAACGGCCGAAGAAGAAGGGGCGATCAAAGTCGCTGTGGTCGGTCGACCGAATGTCGGAAAGTCATCCTTCATCAATAAGTTGACCGGAGAAGATCGGCTCATCGTGTCGCCAATTGCCGGGACTACTCGTGACTCGGTCAATACACTCCTGGAAATGGGCGACAAGAAGTATCTCCTGATCGATACCGCAGGACTCCGTCGGCGGTACAAAGTGCAGGAGAATATCGAGTTTTATACGACCCTCCGCACGGCTCGCGCAATCGATGAATGCGATGTCGGCGTTGTACTCATGGATGCGGTGGACGGGTTAACCGCAGGCGATATGCGGGTACTCGGCGATGTTATTGATGCTCGTCGCGGCGTTATTCTGGCCGTCAACAAGTGGGACTTGATCGAAAAGGATGACAAAACCGCAGACACTTTCACGGCGCAACTTCGCGAATTGCTCGGACCAATGGCGTTTGTCCCGATCATTTTCATTTCTGCTCTGACCGGTCAGCGCGTCTCCAAAGTATTGGCGACTGTCGATGCCGTGCATGAGCGATATCATTCCCGTATCGCCACCGCCGAACTCAACGTTTTCCTGCAGGAAGTCTACGGCAAAAGAAAGCCACCGGCCAAACAGGGGAAGTACATTCAGTTCAAGTATCTGACCCAGTCTGAAACCTCGCCGCCAACGTTTGTCTTCTTCGTTAATCTGCCTGAGTTGCTGGACAAAGGGTATATCTCTTACCTCTCCAATCAACTGCGGACTCGCTACGGATACGAGGGCGTACCGATCCGCCTGAAATTCCGGCACAAGTAGCTCTGCCATTTCTTCATATCTTCCAGTCCGACCTTAACTTCGGCGCATTCCTGCCGATACAGCTTTTATGCTGTCCGAAGCTGCTACAACTACCCAGATCGAAGACTTAGAGGCCCGTCTCGAATACCGGAAAGCACAACTCCGGGATCTCGCAACTATGGGCGCAGTAATCACTTCGATTCATGAGACCGGCGCCGTCCTGTCCGTGGTCATGGATATGGCCATGGGATTGGTTGGCGGAGAGGTCGGCCTGATCATGCTGACAGAATCAGGCAAAGTGACCAACAAAGTCTGCTGGGGAGTCAGCGAAGAGTTTGTCAAGGCGCTGATGTATCAGGATGGCAAGGATCTAGCCACCTACTGTCTCGAACACCGGGAAACCGTAGTCCTTGCGGATCTCGGCATCAAGTCCGAAGAAGGTATCACGCTCAACACCGTCGTAGCGTTACCGATCCAGACTTCCGAGCGGTGTCACGGGCTGATCGTGATGTTCAACAAGACTGATGGCGGAAATTTCTCGGCCGACGATCAGGAAGTCTTGGAGATGCTGCTTCGCTTTGTCGCAGTCGCGATCGACAATACATTGCTGATGAAGGAACGGTTGCAGCGTCAGAAGATCCAGCAGGAGATCGCCATTGCCAAACAGGTGCAGGAGACGATCCTTCCTCAGCAACTTGACGAAACTCCGGGAGTCGACATCGGCGCGATCTACTTTCCCGCGCGTGATGTCAGCGGCGATTTCTACGATGTCATCAAAATATCGGAACAGACGTTTTATGTCGTGATCGGCGATGTCTCGAACAAGGGCGTTCCGGCGGCGTTGGTGATGTCGGCCTGTTCGGGCATTATCAAGACAGTCGTGGAAAACGAACCGACCATCTCCGTTTCGCAACTGGCCCGTCGAGTGAATGAGTTGATGGGGCAGGGGATCATCAAAGATCGCGAAATGTTCGTCACGCTTTTCTTCTGCAAATTTGATCTGGCGGGAATGCGGCTGAGCTTCTGTAACGCTGGCCATCTCCCTGGTCTGTACTGGAATGACGAAACTCAAACGATAGATTCACTGGCGGCCGGTGGCCCAATCATCGGCCAGTTTCCGGGCATACGTTTCATAGAAGAAGATCGTCCGCTTCATCGGAACGATCGACTCTTTCTCTTTACCGATGGATTGACCGAGGCGGAAGATGCCGACGGTCACCTGTTTGGGCGCGAACGCGCAGAGCAGGTGCTTACATCCGAGATCGATCTTCCTCCCAAGCAATTCTGTCTGAAAGTCAAGGAATGGGTTGACCGCTTCTCCGAAGGAACCACGGAAGATTCTCACGATGATTTTACCCTGTTGCAGGTGAAAGTGAACTGATCTATGCCCACCTACGACTTCCGATATCCATCTCGTCTGGAATCAGAAGAGCGGATGCTCGATGACTTTGAGGCTGCCCTCAACGAAGCCGGAGTCCCCCGCGAGGACTGTCGGGGGTTCTTACTTGCAGTCTCCGAAGCATTTAACAATGCCATGGTGCATGGCAACGGGAGCGATCCGTCCAAACAAGTGACAGTCCGACTTGACGTTAAGGAAACAGCCATCACTGCCGATATCCTCGACGAAGGGCAAGGTGGTTTGGCTAGGCTCCGGGCTCGAAAACCAAGAGGTCTGCTGGCCGAGGGCGGAAGAGGGATCGACTTGATCGGACACTTCGCCGACTCGGTCGAATACTCGCAGCAGGACAATGGGGGGCTCAAGGTCACCATCCGTATTGCGCGACACAAAGCTCAGACAACTCTATAAAGTCATGCGGAGGACAGCATGGAGATGATAGTACGTGAAAAGGGTCCGGTTACGGTTATCCAGCTTACCGGACGTCTCGACCTCGCGAGCGGCAGTTCGCTCAAGGAACAGGTCAAGAAACTGTTAGCCAAGAATGAAACGACGATCCACCTGAATCTCGCCCAGGTCGAGTTTATCAATAGCTCCGGTCTCGGCGCGCTGGTCTCGATCATGAAGGAAGTCCGCCTGACCAAAGGTCGGTTGACCCTCTCCAATCTTGCCAGCTATGTGCAGGAGATCTTCGATATCACGCAGCTCTCCCATATCTTTGAAATTTACCCGACTGAAGACGAAGCGCTGACATCGTTCCAGGCAGTTGGCATTCGCTAAACTGCAAGTCAGGTAACTCAAGGGGTAGCGACATGAGCCACGTGGTTGAAACAATTGGGGAACTGCTGTCTCGACTTCAGTCGCCGGATTTCTTCGAACGAGAAGAAGCGGTCAAGGAGCTGGGACGGTACCGCGAGGATGAAGCGGTGGCCGGCTTGGTGCTGGCTATCGAGGACGCCGATCTCGGCATCCGCGAACTGGCCGCCGATTTCCTTACTGAGATCAAGGGGAGGACCGCGTCGGAATTACTTTGCCGATTCCTGGCCCATCCTGACATTGGTACGCGCAATCTCGCGTCGGAGATCCTCGTCCGCATCGCCGGCGAAGCGGTCCCGGCGCTCATCGATCATCTCGACGATGACGATGCCGATGTGCGCAAATTTGCCGTAGATATTCTCGGACTGATCCGTGACGAGCGCGCTGTTCAGCCGCTCTGTCAGAAACTCTGGGATGAGTGCAACAATGTGGTCTGCTCGTCCGCCGAAGCCCTTGGCGAGATCGGCTCGCCGCAGGCCGTTCCGAACCTGATCGCCGCCGGCGACAAGATCGATGACGTCCGGCTTCAGGCTATCGAGGCGCTGGGAAAGATCGGCGATGCTTCGGCCTTGCCCTATCTCTACCAGACTTTGACTTCCGACGATCCAGTCGTGCTTTATTCAGCGATGGAGGCGATCGGGGCCATCGGTAAGCCGGAATCCGTCAAGGAACTCCAGCCATATCTCGATCAGCCAGACCCGACCATAGCCGAGACCTGCCTCAATGCGATCATCAGCATTTCAATTCGCAATGATGGTTGCAGCAGTGTTGACCTGCCGCTGGAGCGTTTCAGCACGTTCCTGTTCGATGGGATCAAGCGCGGCAATCGCGATATCACTGAATTTACGCTTAAACGGCTTTCACATTGGTATGGATCCGATGTCATTCGGAACCTGCTCAACGTGGTAGAGTTCGTTGATGATGACAAATTCCGCCGTGTCGCCGATGCACTCATCGATATCGGTGCCCCGGCTGTCCCGATGATTGTTGATAAGCTGCTGGTCGCCGAAAAGGAGACCAAACTCCGCCTGCTTGATTTACTCAAGCAGTGCCCGACGAGCGACATCACCGCAGACCTGCTCCGTGTTGCCGATGACCAGGACCAGGATGTTCGCCAGAAAGTGGCGCACCTGCTCGGTATCTCCGGCAATGCGACCGCCATCCCGGTACTCAAGCGGATGGCCTCCGATAATAATGGCCATGTTCGCGCGGCAGGATATGCCGCTATCGGCTGGTTGGCTGGCGAAGCTGATGTTGATTTCATCTTCTCCGGACTTGAAGACAAATACAATGATGTCCGCGAGTCCGCGGTCGGAGCGCTGATCATTGTCGGCGGCGCCAAAGTTGTCGCCAAGTTCACTGCCGACCTCTATCACCCGGATATCGACCGTCAGCGCCTGGCGGTGACAGCTCTCGGCTGGATCGGTGAGTCTGAAGTGATCGAACCTCTGTTACGTGCCACCAATCATCCGGATCCGGCGATCCGCAAGTCGGCCATCTCTTCGCTGTCCAGGATCGGTCAGATCGGCAACGTAGAACCGATCGTTCTAGCATTGAATGACGAAAACTCGGCTGTTCGCAAAGCCGCGGTGACCGCATTGGTTGCTCTTGAAGAAGAGCGCTCTATCAAGCATATCAAATTCCTTCTGGATGATCCGGATGTCTGGGTGCGGTATCATACGATCACCGCCATTGCCGACCTGGGCGTCAAAGAGAACGCTGATTACCTCATGCCGTTCCTTGATGATCCTCAGGATATCATTAAGATCGCTACGGCGAAGGCGCTTGCTGAACTCGGGGCTACCCTCGCTCTGCCTGCTCTCGAACGGTTACGCAAAGAACGGAATCAGGATCTGGTTGCCGCAGTCAACCTTGCGGTTAACACCCTGGGAGGAAAGCAGTGACACAACAACCGTCATTACTAGTTGTCGATGACGAGTTGCTGATCCGCGACCTGTTGTACGACTTCTTTACCGGCCAGGGGTGGTCGATCGCCGTCGCAGAAAACGGCGAAAAGGCTCTCCAGGTGATGAAGAACCGTTCAATCGATGTCGTCCTGACCGATGTGCGCATGCCGGAGATGGATGGCATGACTTTGGTCGGTGAACTACGACAGCATCATCCGGAGATTCCCGTGGTGATCATGACCGGATTTCCGTCGGTCGATAGCGCAGTGGGGGCACTGCGTAACAGAGTATATGACTATGTTATCAAGCCATTCAATATCAACCAGCTATGTAAAACGCTTGAGGCTGCGCTGAAAGATGCGCAGAAGTGAGTAGGTGAGCAAAAGGGGCTGGGCGCGAGGGACAGTATGCTGGTAAATAGCGAAGTTGAACTGGACATGACGCTCGATGAGTTCGTGATGATTCGCGATTTCATCCTCGAAAAGAGCGGCATATTCTTCGCCGAAAACAAGATGTATCTGGTTCGCAATCGGCTCGCCAAGCGAATGGCCGAATTGCAGATCAAGACCGTCCGCGATTACTTCTATCACGTAAAATACGATCTCTCTCTTCGTGAATTCAATAAGCTGATGGATCTCGTCACTACTAACGAGACCAGCTTTTTCCGCAACGAACCGCAATTGCTCAGCTTCTCTGATGAAGTCCTGCCGTTGGTTATAGAGGAGAAGCTGAAGGAACGGGGCCCCAAGTCGCTGCGTATTTGGTCGGCTGGGTGTTCCACCGGCGAAGAGCCGTACACGCTGGCCGTTATCATCCTGGAACGGCTAAAATCGCTGGCTGGCTGGAATGTCGAAATCGTTGCCAATGATATTTCGGAGCAAGTACTCCAGAGGGCACGCCAGGGGGAGTATAGCGGCATCACCCTGCGCAATATCAGGCCGGAACTGCTGACCAGGTATTTCAGCAAGGACGGCGACAATTATCGAGTGAAACCGGAAGTTCAGGCCTTGGTGAAATTCTCTCACATGAACCTGAACGATCCGCGTAAGATATCGGTCGTATCCAATATGGATGTGATCTTTTGTCGTAACGTCATGATCTACTTCACGGAAGAAGTAAAGAAGCAACTGGTGCGCGGATTTTATAACGCGCTCAAGCCGGGCGGCTACTTCTACATCGGCCATGCCGAAACGCTTCATGGGATATCCAAAGCGTTTAAGCTGGTCTATTTCAAGAACGCCCTGGTTTACCAGAAAGAGGCCGCGGCCGGAGTTGTGCGCGTCGATACGACTGCCGCCGCCGGTTCGTCACCTGCAACCTCGGCATCGTCGGGCGCCATCCGGGCAATGGACCTGCTGAGCAAAATCAAACCGATAGCGGTCAAGCAATAAGAGGGATAGAGGGCAGGATCATGAACCAGACAATCCTGGTGGTCGATGACTCTCCGACGATCGTGAAGTTCGTCAGCTTCTCACTGCGCAACGGTGGCTACAATGTGGTCACTGCCTGCGACGGGATGGATGCTCTCGAGAAAGTGTCGCGATTGACCGAGGGAGTACATTTGGTCATAACCGATCTGAACATGCCGAACCTGGATGGCTACAGCCTGATCGCGACCTTGCGGCAAAATCCGCAATATCGCGAAGTGCCGATTATCATCCTGTCATCGGAAGGAGGGGACGACGATCGTCAGCGCGGTCTCGACGTTGGTGCTACCTCTTATCTGGTGAAGCCGTTCAAATCGTCGCTGTTACTCGATGAAGTAAGTAAAGTGCTGCAACTGCGCGCGGGTGCGCCCGCCTAAGAGGAGCCTATATGTCCGATCTCAAGATCATTGCGGTTGATGACAGTCCGACCATGCGCCGGATCATCATCAATACGCTCAAGCGCGCCGGCTATGAAAACGTCATCGAAGCAACCGATGGCAAAGATGCTTTGGCGAAAATGAAAGTCGAGCATGTCAGTTTCGTTATTACCGACTGGAATATGCCCGAAATGGACGGCCTTGCCTTTGTGACGCAGATCCGTGCCACCGACGAATTCAAGAATTTGCCGGTACTCATGGTGACCACCCGGTCCGTTAAGGAAGACATCGTGGAAGCGATGAAAGCAGGCGTCAATAATTACATTGTCAAACCGTTTACACCTGAGACTCTGAAAGCCAAGATCGACCAGATCCTGGCGGGATGACGGGCGGACTAACAGGAGATGTGCCATGACGACAAATAAATTCAGCCAAAGCCGCATCCAGCAAGAGCTCCAGGAACTGACCCAGTCAGTAGCCGGTCTAATTGAGAATTTCCATCGTCTCAAAAACCCTCTCGTCGAGTCTCGCGAGAAGGTCCCACAGGCGACCGATCAACTCGATAAGATCTCGCAGCAAACCGAGGCTGCGGCTCATCGCATGCTGGATATGATCGAACAGATCACGCAGCGCGAAGAACAGATGATCGCCGGGCTCGGACAGATTAGCCAGCTCGCGGCCAAAGGGGAACATGCCCCCATTTCCGGACTCGCCCAGGATCTCAGTGGCAAAGCAAATACGACGTTGAACGACGCGTTCACTATCATGAATACTCTGCAATTCCAGGATATTACGTCGCAACAGATGGACCATGCCGCGGCGTTACTCGAAGACATAGAGAACAAACTGCACTCGATTTTGCAGGTCATTGGCGGAGATGAGTTCCGGGTGACGGTCGAGGAGCCGAAGATACGCAAGGAACGGGCGTATGATCCTCATGCAGAGATGACCGACAACCATGCCAAACAGTCGGACATCGACAATCTGTTTCTCCAGACGAAGAAAAAATAGGACGGGGCTATGGCGAACGATATCGATCTCGACGAGATGAAAGAGATCATCGACGACTTCCTGGTGGAAGCCGATGAACTGCTGCATTCTCTTGACACCAATCTGGTAAAGCTGGAATCGAAACCCAACGATCTCGATCTGCTCAACGAGATCTTTCGGGCTGCCCATACCATCAAGGGGACCTCGAGCTTCCTCGGTTTTGAACAGGTCACGAACCTGACCCACAAGATGGAAGATATTCTCAACAAACTCCGTAAAGCGGAGATGGTGGTAACGCCGACCATCATGGATCTTCTGCTCGAATCGCTGGACATACTTAAGGTCCTGATCAGTAACGTTCATGAATCAAACTTCGAAGAGATCGACCTGACCGAGATCATCGGCAAGCTGATAGCTGTACAGGAAAGTCAACCAGGTGCAGCTCCCGCGACCGTGAAAGCCGAGCCAGTCGCGGTTCTGCAGCCAAAGCCCCTCAGCGAATTGGCGGGGACGCCGATCACTGTCTCCGAGGCACTCAAGAGCACCCCGCAAGCACCTCCGATTGAGGCACCAGCCGCCTCGTCAGCAGACGTTACAACTGGTGGCGCCAAAGCGACCATGAAAAAAAGTGCGCCGGACGGTAAAAAGCCGGCCGGAGATCAAACAATTCGTGTCGATGTCGATCGCCTCGACTCTCTGATGAACCTGATGGGCGAACTCGTCCTGGGACGAAATGCTCTGGTACAGACAGTCGGCAAATTTGTCAACGAGGACGCCAATACCCAGCACGTCGAGCAACTCAACCAGGCAGCCGCTTCGCTTAACTACATTACCACCGAACTGCAGATGGCCGTAATGAAAATGCGTATGCAGCCGGTCGGTAAAGTCTTCAGCAAGTTCCCGCGCCTGGTCCGTGACCTGACCCGCGATAACGGCAAGCAGATCGAATTGATCATGTCCGGCGAAGAGACCGAACTCGATAAATCTGTTATCGAAGAAATCGGCGACCCGTTGGTGCACATCATCAGAAATTCCTGTGATCACGGCATTGAGATGCCGGATGCCCGTACCGCCAAAGGAAAGCCCGCAAAAGGGACTGTCGCGTTGGCCGCCTGCCAGGAGGGCTCCAACATTGTCATCCGTATCAAAGATGATGGCAAGGGGCTCGATGTCGCGGCAATCCGCGATAAGGCAGTCGAACGTGGACTCGCCACGCGTGTCGAGGTCGACAAAATGCCCGACAAGGAAGTCTTCCGCTATATCTTTGAAGCTGGACTTTCAACGGCCAAGGTCGTCTCTGATGTCTCCGGTCGCGGTGTCGGGATGGATGTCGTCCGGACAAATATCGAAAAACTGAACGGTATGATCGAACTGGACTCGAAAGTTGACCAGGGAACGACCATTACCATCAAATTGCCACTGACCCTCGCGATCCTGCAGGGCCTACTAATTGACTCCGACAAAGAAGTGTATATCCTGCCGCTGTCTTCAGTGGTCGAGACAGTCAAGACAGCGCAATCGGATGTCAGCTATATCAATCGCAAACCGGTCCTTCGGTTGCGTGACGAGATCATTCCGATAATCAATCTGGGGCAAGCGCTGGGACGCACCAAGAGTGGCCTGGTCCTGGCTGAAAAACCCTATATCGTTGTGGTAGGTCTAGCCGACCAGAAGATCGGGATCAACATGGATCGATTCCTCGGACAGGAGGAAGTGGTGATCAAGTCGCTCGGCAGCTACCTGGGGACAACTGAAGGTATCGCCGGCGCCACCATTCTGGGAGACGGACGCATTCGCCTGATCATAGACCTGATCGGCCTGTTCAACCTGGCCAAGAAGACCGCATAAGGCAGATTGACATGGCGATTGAGGCCCCCAGCCCAACTATACGCATTCTGGTAGTGGACGATTCCGCGTTCATGCGGAAAGCCATTACCATGATGCTCGAGTCTGACCCGCTCATTAAGGTCATTGGGACGGCCCGCGATGGTGAAGAGGGGGTAGAGAAAGTCCGCCTTCTCAAACCGGATCTGGTCACTATGGATATTGAAATGCCGAGGATGGATGGCCTTGCAGCATTGCGCGAGATCATGCTTAAGAGCCCCGTACCCGTAATGATGGTCTCTTCGCTGACCACCTCCGGAGCACAGGCGACCCTGGAGGCCCTTGATCTCGGCGCAGTAGATTTTATCCCCAAGCAGATGTCCTATGTCAGCCTTGATATTGTGAAGATCAAGGAAGACCTCATTGCCAAGATCAAGGATATTGCCAAGCGGAAGCACATCCTGATGTCCCGCCATCGTCAGCGTCAGTTCTCCCAGATCGGCAAGGGGACTGCCGAATCTCCAGTCTCCAAGACAACGGTTCAGCTTCCCGAACAGAAGTTCATCCGCAAGCGTCAGCACCAGATCGGTCTGGTCGCGATCGGTTCCTCCACCGGCGGGCCACCGGCCCTTCAGTCGGTGATCACCAAGCTTCCGCGCAATTTCCCCGTCGGAGTGGTGATTGCGCAGCACATGCCCCCAATGTTTACCAAATCGTTGGCGGATCGACTTAATACGCTCTCCACGCTAACCGTTCGCGAGGCGCAGGATGGCGAACGGATCGAGGCTGGCTTGGTGCTGGTCGCACCCGGTGGGCGTCACCTGACCGTCAAGCGGCGCGGAGGGCAGGTCTTTGCCTGCGTCTCCGACGAGCCGTCGACCACGCTCTATAAGCCGTGCGTCGATGTTATGCTTAATTCAGTCGCGGAGACCTATGGCCAGCAAACCATGGGAGTCATCCTGACAGGGATGGGGAATAATGGCATTCAGGGGATCCGTCAGATCAGGTCAAAAGGGGGAGTGGTGATCGCTCAAAACGAGCAAACATGTGTTGTCTACGGTATGCCGCGAGCGGTCATCGAGGCCGGCGTGGCCGATCATATCGCCCCCATCGAATCCATTGCTGCTGAAATAGCCAGTTACTTCTAAGTTAAAGTTTTTGTTGAATGTATACCTCCTTAAGGCTACCCTTTTGGTCAGCTTGAAGGAACGTATGCTCATGGATGAAGCCAGAGACGCCGCATCGATTGTGACGCTCGAATCGGATGAACTGCATCGGTTTACCGAATCGTACGCGTCTTTTACCCGTATCATCAATAGCCTGCAGCGTCAGTACATAGAACTCAAAGATGAGTTTACCAGCCAGAACGCCGAGCTAAAAGATACCAACCAGAAGCTGGTCGACATGACCAGAAAGAACCTGGCCGTATCTGAGTTCCTCAACTCCATCCTGACAGCAGTCTCCGTCGGTATAATTGCAGTTGATCAGCAGGGGCGAATTACGCAGTTCAATCCAGCCGCTTCGCAAATGCTCGGCATGTCCGCCAGCGAGGTCCTCGGTAGGCCGTATCGCGAAATCCTTCCCCCGGGTACCCCCGTCAATGCTAACGCGCTGCGCGCATCAGAAAGCGGCAAATCAGTCGAGTCAGTGGAAAAACATCTGGATCTCCCGGATGGAACCCGTTTGGCGCTCTCCGTCTCAACGGCGATCCTTCGTGACGATGCAGGCCGTTCGGTCGGCGCAGTCGAGGTCTTTCAGGACCTGACTCGTGTAAAACGGATCGAGCAGGAGCTGGGTCGTCTATCGACCCTGGCGGCATTGGGAGAAATGGCCGCGACTATCGCGCACGAAGTGCGCAACCCGCTGGCCGGGATCGGCGGATTCGCCGCTCTTTTGAAACGTGATCTCAATATCGATGATCCCAAGCAGAAACTGGCCGACAAGATCATCACCGGAGTCGAGAATCTCAACCGCACCGTCACCACCTTACTCAACTATACTCGCTTTGAAGAAGTCAATAAAGAGGACCTTACCTATACCGAGTTCGTGCAGCGCTCCCTCGACCAGTTCCGCTTTGATAATGGCGAGCGATTGCGGGCGGTATCGCTTGAATTGACTCCCGAAGAGAGCAGCTATGAGGCCAAAGCGCATATTGATCCAATGCTGGTCAGGCAATTGCTGTTTAACCTGCTGACCAATGCGGTTGAGGCATGCGGAGAGAAAGGGAGTATCTCGATCTCAGTCCGCCGCTTGTCCCGCGACGATGCCCATGAAAAATACAGTGACAAATTACTGCTGGGTCATAGAGAGACTGTCCTTGAAACGACTGTCCATGACTCGGGTCACGGCATCAATGCACAGGTACTCGACAAGATCTTCTCGCCGTTCTTTACGACCAAAAGCACCGGCACCGGACTTGGTCTGGCGGTGAGCTGGAAAATAGCCAAAGCACACGGGGGGAGATTATCGCCGATAATCATCCGGCCGGTGGTGCACAATTCACATTTGTGATCCCTTCGAAGATTGACCACGCTGACATGGAGCGCACAGGATGAAGTATGCTGTACTGATCGTGGATGATGATAAACTGGTGAATGAGTTTTTGACAGAAACCCTCACCCGTGCCGGATACAAATGCGTTTCCGCATTTTCCGGCGAAGAAGCTGTTCATCGATTTAAGTCCCAGACGTTTGATATTGTTCTCACCGACCTCAAGATGCGGGAGATGGACGGCCTGACTTTGCTGCATCAGATCAAGACGGTGTCGCCGGACACGACCGTTATTATGATGACCGCCTATGGCACGGTTGAGACTGCGGTCAAGGCGATCAAGCTGGGAGCCTATGATTTCCTGCTCAAGCCGGTTTCACCGGAAGCCCTCGAGCATATCCTCTCCCGAGTGACCGAGGTCCTGGAGCTACGCTCTCAGAACCGGATCATGCAGGCCGACCTGGCACACAAGTTCCAGAACATCATCGGCAAGTCGAAAATGATGAAGGAGATCTTCGATCTGATCCAGTCGGTCGCCAATGCCCGCTCAACCGTGATGATCACCGGATCTTCCGGTACCGGTAAGGAAATGGTCGCTCGCGCCATACACTATGCGTCGAACCGCGCCCAGAATCCGTTCATCAAACTCAACTGTGCCGCGCTGCCGGAGAATCTGGTCGAGGCGGAGCTGTTTGGCTATGAAAAAGGGGCGTTCACCGACGCCAAGAAGACCAACCGCGGCCGCTTTGAGCTGGCCGATGGCGGCACTCTATTGCTCGACGAAATCTCCGAGATGCCGCTGAATCTGCAGAGCAAACTGCTTCGCGTGATCCAGGAGCGCGAATTCGAACGCGTTGGCTCAAGCCAGACGATCTCTGTCGATGTCCGTATCATTGCCACGTCGAATCGCAATCTGAAAGAGTACATTTCCCAGGGGCTGTTCCGTGAAGATCTCTTCTATCGCCTCAATGTCATTCCGATCTACTTGCCGCCGCTCGCGGACCGCAAGGAAGACATTCCTGCCCTGACGCAGCATTTCATTGAGAAGTACAATGATGAGAATGGTCGGAGCATCAAACGGATGGATGACGGCGTGATGCGCATGTTCCTCCGGTATCACTGGCCCGGCAATGTTCGCGAACTGGAAAATATGCTGGAACGTGCAGTTGTCACCGCTAAGTCGGAGATTCTGACCGATGATGACTTCCCGACCGAATTGGCCCTTGGTCCAGTGGCCGATGACCTCCCGCCGCTGAAGGTGCCGATGAAGCTCGAAGAGGGGAGCAAGTACTTGATTCTCAAGACCCTTGAGAAGTTCAACGGCAACAAAACCAAGGCTGCAGAGGCTCTCGGGATCACCACCCGGACCATCCGGAACAAGCTGGCTGAATATCAACTGGAGCAAACTAACTGACAATCGTTCAATAGATTTGCGAGAGGCCCGCTCCGGCGGGCCTTTTTCTTACCCGGAAACATTTGCCTGATAAACATTTGAACAGTTCTGCCGATAGTTTAGTTGACCGGACAGCGTCAGGCAATTCAGCCCGACAACCCCGTTCAGTAAACGACGACTATGGATCTGGCAACACTTATCGGTCTCATACTCGCTTTTGGCGCGGTGGTCGGCTCTTTCGTAATGGAAGGAGGTCACCTCGATGCCATCTTCCTCTTTCCCCCAATGCTGATAGTGATTGGCGGAACGTTGGGTGCCACCATTGTAACCACTTCCTTCGGTACGGTCCTGCAGGTACCGACTTACCTTCGATTGGCATTCTTTGGTCATTCCCATAGATTGACCGAATCGATCGACATGATCGTCCGCCTGGCCGAAAAGGCGCGTCGCGAGGGGATTCTGGGCCTCGATGCTCATATCAAAGATTTTAGAGATCCGTTCTTTCGCAAAGCTCTCCAGTTGGTGGTCGACGGAACCGAAGTGACCGCACTTCGCGAGATCCTCGAGACCGAGATCGCTTACATGGAAGAGCGCCACAAAAAAGGGATAGCCTTCTTCCAGAAGGCCGGAGGATTTGCACCTACGCTTGGCATCCTGGGGACAGTCCTCGGACTGATCCACACCCTCGGGAACACGTCCGATGCCTCCAAAATGGCGACCTCAATCGCCGCCGCCTTCATTGCCACTCTTTGGGGAGTCGGCCTGGCGAATCTCTTTTTCCTGCCGGTCTCAGACAAATTGAGACTTCGCCACGAAGAAGAGATGATCCACCTTGAACTGGTCGTCGAAGGTATGGCCGCGATCCAGTCCGGTGAAAATCCGCGCAATATCCGCACGCGCTTGCTGGCATTCATCTCGCCGCAACATCGCGGCGTGGAGGAATGACCATGCCCCGTCGCCGTCGCTCTTCCAACGATCACGAAAATCTTGAACGCTGGCTCCTGACCTACGCTGACTTGATCACCCTGCTCCTGGCCTTTTTTGTCGTCATGTACTCCATGTCCCGAGTTGACGCCAAGAAGTTCGGCAAGATGGCCGAGGCACTCAATGGCGTGCTCAAAGGGGGAGATAGCATCATCAAAACTGAAACCGAGTCCAGGAAAACCGGCCACGGACTACTGCAACTCGGCAATCTCAAGATGATCCAACAGCAGATCGAAGAACGATTCAAGGAGATCAATCGGCAAGGGGAGATCAAATCCGAATTGACCGAACGCGGCTTGGTAGTCCATATCATGGAATCGGCATTGTTCAGTGAGGCTTCGGCCGACCTCCAGCATCGCGCTATGGAGATTCTCGACCTGATAGCCGACAAAGTCCGACCACTCCCCAATCATGTCCGGATCGAGGGTCACACCGATGACCGACCGATCAATACGGTGGTTTATCCGTCGAATTGGGAACTCGCCTCAGCCCGTGCGACTGCGGTCGTGCGCTACTTTTCCGGCCTGCACGGGATCGCCCCGGACCGGATCTCCGCGCTGGGCTACGGTGAGTACCGTCCAATACGCCCGAACAATTCCATTGAAAATCGTGCCCAGAACCGTCGGGTCGACATTGTCATCTTAACGATGGAACTGACAGTCCAGGAGCCTTCATCTGAATACTATTATGGTGAGAAGTCGGATTCCGACACACTGACCACAGTCCAACAGACTTTTCCCACTCAGCCGGGAAACGATTTCCCGCAACAGCCGCTGAACTGGGAACAGCTCGACAGCCTCAGAACCGCAACTCCTTAGCATTCAACAGACAATCCGCATTCTCGTAAAGTTGGCACCGTCCTTGCAATTGACAAGGTCGGAAACATACGGCTACGAGTACATATATGGAAAACGGACTGTCAAAATTCTTATTCACGAAGATGGGCGTGCCCAACTTCTCGAAGTACCTCGATCTCGGATCGTTCCGGCAGAAGCTTATCTCCGGAAACATGGCCAATGCGGCCACTCCGGGCTATGAGGCACAGAATATTGAGTTTGAGCGTGAGTACCAGCGACTCACCGGCAACACCAACCACCTCGCCGGTGCGTTGACCAATCAATACCATATACCGCTCGGTGAGCATAAGGCGAAGCCGCCGCGTATCGATCATGAGAAGGTCAAGGACGGCGATGTCAATTCGATCGATATCGACGAAGAGATCGCCAACCTGGCTCAGAATGAACTGCAGTTCACCATTGGGGCCGAACTGCTGAAACGTAAATTCGATTCCATGCGCAACGCGATAACCAGTAAGTAGGGATAGTGAGATGGCCGGAGTACTGCACGCGATCCAGTTGTCAGCCAAAGGGCTGACTATCCAGCGCAAGAAAATGAATGTCGTCGCCGAAAACTTGGCGAATGCAGAAACGACCAAAACGGCCGACGGCGGCCCGTATCAGCGCAAACGCCTGTTGGTCAGGGAAGCCAAAGAGGCGGGGAATTTCGATTCCTTCCTGCGCCAGGCCGACACGCCGCTCGCTCGCACCCACCCCGAGCACAAACTCGGTAACTCTTTCAAAGTGCGCGAGGATTCTGAACTTGCCTCGGTCGAGGCAAAACAGGTCGAACAAAAGGACTCGTTCAAGCTGATCTATGATCCGACCCATCCGGAAGCGGACGAGGAAGGATATGTCAAACTGCCGGATATCGATATCATCACCGAGATGGTCGATATGATGGTGGCAAGCCGTGCCTATGAAGCCAATACCACGGCGATTGCTGCCTCCAAGAAAATGGTCAAAGATGCTTTGGATATTTAGTGGTGTGAGGTAAACAAGAATGAAGATCAACCCCGTAGGGATCCAATCCTACCAGAACGTACCCAAACGCGAAGACAGCGCTGCGGGAATCCCGTATCGCGAAGCAGAAGCCGCTTCGGTTTCGATCGAACCGAAAAGTACTGCCCAGGGTTCAAGCGTCGCGGTCAAGGCGAAATCCGGCAACTACGCCGACACCCTGTCCACCGAAGAACGCCGCGCTCTTGAACTGGTCTTTGCACGATTCAAAGAGACCGGGCGTTTCGGACGAACCGATGGCGAGAAGGTCGAAGGCGGCCTTGGCCAATTGATCGACGTGAAAGTCTGATATGAGTTCAATAATCTCCAACTCCAGTCGTGTTGTTCCTGGCCTGATCGAACCGCCGGGCGGCAGAGTGATCCTTGAACAGGTCACGCCGCCCGACGGTCAGGCAAATCCGCTCGGCTTACCCGTCGGCGGCCAGGCCATTTCTCAGCCAGATTTCGGCGACCTCCTGTCCAATGCGATCAATTCAGTGAATGATCTGCAGCGCCAGGCTGGTGCCGCGCAGGAAGCGCTTTTGGCGGGGGAACCGGTCGAACTGCATGATGTCATGATCAAAGCGGAACAGGCCGGCTTGGCACTCGACTTGACCTTGGAGATCCGTAATAAGCTGATCAATGCGTACAACGAGATCATGCGGATGCCGATGTAAGGAATAGCACTGGAACTTCTGACCCGGCCATGGATGGCTGGTCATGATCGACACATAGGATTGAGTATGGGAAGCTTTAAGGACGTTTTCAAGAACTTCTCCGGAGTGGTCGGGCGAATGACCCCGAGCCAGGTGATGATGCTCTTTGGCGTTGTCGCCGGCACCATTGTCGGAGTTGTCCTGCTGGTCGGATGGGTGAACAATGTCACCTATTCCCGACTCTACTCCAACCTTGAAGAGAGCGAAGCCGGCGAGGTGATCAGTTATCTTAACGATAACAAGATCCCGTATAAGCTGGAGGACGGCGGGAAGTCGATTGAGATCCCCGCGGATGACGTCTATAAGACGCGCATCTCTCTCGCCGCTGAGGGACTCCCTCGCGCGGGGTCGATCGGCTATTCCATCTTTGACAAGAACAACCTTGGCATGACCGATTTCCTGCAGAACCTCAATTTCCGACGGGCACTCGAGGGGGAATTGACCCGGACGATCATGCAACTGTCTGAAGTGCAGGCGGCCCGCGTTCATATTGTCATTCCCAAAGACCGCCTGTTCAGAGAAGACAAAAAGGAGGCAACCGCCTCTGTCTTATTGAAGTTGAAGGGACACGCCCAACTCGCACGGGCACAGATCGCAGGGATCTCCCACCTGGTGGCATCCTCTGTCGAGGGCTTGAGCCCCGAAAATATCACCATCGTCGATTACGAAGGCAACCTGATGTCCGGCGGTCGTAAGTCCGATCCGCTGGCCGGGCTGTCCACCTCGCAATTGGAAGTGCGCCAGAATGTCGAATCATATTTGCAGGATAAGGCGCAGTCCATGCTCGACGGTGTTCTCGGCAACGGCAAAGCGATCGTCCGTGTCACCGCCGACCTCAATTTCCAGCAGGTAGAGAAGACGGCTGAAACCTATGACCCGAATGCGCCGGTCATTCGCTCCGAAGAACGGACACGCAATACCAACGCAACCACAGATAAAGCTGAGCCACCCAACGAAAGCAACCAGCAGGAAAATTCCGAGACTATCGTCACCAATTACGAGATCAACAAGACAGTCGAACATATCATCAATGCGGTCGGTACGATCGACCGGCTGTCCGTCGCCGTTATGGTTGACGGTACCTATCAGATGCCCGAGGCTGGCACCGGCGATGGCGCCGGAGCGCCCGTTTACCAGCCCCGCTCACAGGAAGAACTGGACAAGCTCGCCGCAGTCGTGCGCAACGCAGTTGGATTCCAGCAGCAGCGCTCCGATCAGATCGAAATGTTCAACATTCCGTTCGACCGTCAGGAGTTCCAGCAGGAGCAGCTACAGCTCGATGTTATGTATCAGCGCGACTTCTACTGGGATATTGGAAAGAAAGTCGGGCTGGTATTGCTGGCGATCTTTGCCTTCTTCTATCTCAAAGGGAAACTGAAAAAGCTCTTCTCCGGTGTCGGTAACATGCTTTCTCCGCACCCGGCTCACCGGGCGCAGCATGCGGGCAGCGTTGAGGGGATCGAAGACGAGGAGCAACCTTCAGCTATCGTCCTGGAAAAACGTAAACCACGCCTGGTCGACCATATGCAGCAGACCGCGAAAGAGCGGCCTGAAGAGGTCGCTAAGGTCATTAAGACCTTGATGATCGAGTAGGATGAAAAATATGCAATTCGATGACATGTCACCCACCAGGAAAGCGGCAGTCGCACTCGTTGCTTTTGGTCCCGAGGTCTCTGCTCTGGTTCTTAAGGGAATGAATGAAGCGGACCTGGAAAAGCTGACGATAGAGATCGCCAACCTTCGTGACGTCCCTCCGGAAGTCGAAGAGAAGGTGATCGAAGAGTGTCAGCAGATATTCATGGCCCGCCAGTACATTTCTCAGGGCGGTATTGACTTTGCCTCCCAGATCCTCGAAAAGGCGGTTGGTTCGCATAAAGCGCGTGAGATCATGCACCGGCTCGAATCCTCTTTCAAGTCGCGTGGTTTCTCGCTTCTCAAAGATATCGATCCCAAACAACTTTCTGGGTTCTTCCAGAACGAACATCCGCAGACCATCGCCCTGGTGATGACCCAGTTGTCATCGCAACAGGCCGCGGCGGTCCTGTCGGAATTGACGCCGGAACTCCAGGCCGAGGTTGCTCTTCGAATCGCTACCATGGAAAAGATCTCGCCTGAGATCCTGAAAGAGATCGAAGCGACTTTGGAGGCTCACTTCGGCTCCGCCAGCACACGAGACTTAAGCGTCTCCGGTGGTGCTAAAGCGATTGCCGAAATTCTCAACCTGATCGACACCACCGCTGAAAAAAACATTCTCCAGTCGCTCGAGGCCGAAGACGCCGATCTGGCGGCTGAGATCAAGAATATGATGTTTGTCTTCGACGATCTGATCCTTCTGGATGATCGTTCGATCCAGCGCGTTCTCAAGGAAGTCGAGACCAAAGACTTGTCGATCTCACTCAAGGCGACCAGCGAAGAGGTCAAGAACAAGATATTCAGTAACGTCTCCGAGCGTGTTGCCGTCATGATCCGCGAAGAGATGGAGTTCATGGGGCCGACACGACTTTCCGATGTCGAAGCGGCTCAGGGACGCATTGTCGAGACCGTCCGTCGCCTCGAAGAAGAAGGCCAGGTCATTATCTCCGGCCGCGGTGGCAAGGAAGAAATCATTGTCTAAGATCATCCGCTTTACGACCGAAGCTCCGGCGATCTATATTGGCGAGCGGCAACGTGATCTCCAGTCAGAGTCACGAGCCGAGCAGAAGCTCGCGGCGCTTTTTCCGAAAGTCAGTTTTATTACCGACTCAGATGGCGCTCGGCTCATCCCAATCAATGAGGTCTACAAGTTCGAACAAGTGGTCGAACGGATCCAGGACGAGTCCTATAAAGCCGGTTTTAAACAGGGATATACCGAAGGTCTGGAGAAGGGGAGAGACGAGGCTCGCAAAGTACTATCGCAGTTTGATCAGGCGATCAAAGATGCGGTCAATCAGCGAGAGGTGATGCTCCAGGAAAGCCGCGACAAGATCCTTGATCTGGTGATCAAGATCAGCCGTAAAGTGACTTTCGATGCGATCGAGTGCGATCGCGAAGCAACCGTCACCATGATCGCTCGAATCATTGACACGCTCGTGGACCGTTCGCGACTGGTCATCAAAGTACATCCCGACCATCTGGCAATAGTAGAACAGAATATCGATCGATTCCTGCAGAATTCGACTGCCATAAAGGAACTCCGTTTTGAAGCTGACCCGCGGGTCAAGTTCGGCGGATGCTTTATCGAGACCCCTACCGGTGATATTGATGCCCGGATCGAATCTCAGTTCGAAGTAATCAGCGATGCCGTCCTTGGGGCGGACCAGTCATGAGTTATGTCGCCTACGACATGTATGCAGACAGGATCGCTCGCGCGAACACGGTCAAGCATTTCGGGAAAGTGACCCAGGTAGTCGGCCTGGTGATCGAATCTGCCGGCCCAGCAGTCTCAATCGGAAGACTCTGCACCATTGAAAATCGTGAAAGCGGAAGCACTGTTCAGGCGGAAGTAGTTGGATTTCGGGATAACCGAATCTTGTTGATGCCCTATGGTCCGATCAGCGGCATTACCCCCGGTGCCATAGTCACATCAACCTCCGATCAACTTCGCATTCCTGTGGGGCCGGAGCTCGTCGGGAGAGTTCTCGGCGGATTGGGGCAACCGATCGATGACCGTGGCCCGCTGACTTGCCGTGCCACCCGTTCGATTGTAGCGAAAATTCTCCCCCCAATGCAGCGACGTCGTATCTCCGAACCGCTCTACACCGGTATCAAAGTGATCGACCTGATGACAACGATCGGCAAAGGCCAGCGTATGGGCGTTTTCGCCGGATCAGGTGTCGGCAAGTCGGTTACTCTCGGCATGATGGCGCGCGCTTCCAATGCAGATATCAACGTCATTGCCCTGGTTGGCGAACGAGGACGTGAAGTCCGCGAATTCATCGAACGCGATCTCGGCGCTGAAGGCATGAAGCGTTCAATTGTTGTCGCCGTAACCTCGGATCAACCTGCGCTCATTCGTATCAAGGGCGCCATGGTCGCCAGTGCAATAGCCGAGTATTTCCGGGACCAGGGGAAAGATGTCATGCTGCTCATGGATTCCGTCACGCGACTGGCCATGGCTCAGCGCGAGATCGGGCTCGCCGTCGGCGAACCCCCAGCCACCAAAGGTTACACACCGTCAGTCTTCGCTATGTTGCCAACCCTCCTGGAGCGTGCCGGTAACGCCGAGCGTGGCTCGATCACGGGATTCTATACAGTACTTGTCGAGGGTGATGACTTCAATGAACCGATCTCGGACGCCGTCAGATCGATCCTGGATGGCCACGTGGCGCTTTCCCGTCGCCTTGCCGCACTCAACCAGTATCCCGCTGTCGACGTGCTTGACTCTATCAGCCGACTCATGAAAGATGTCACTCCCCAGGAAGAAACGCAACTTGCCGCCAAGGTCCGAAAGACCCTGGCAACCTATAGAGAAGCCGAAGATCTGATCAATATTGGCGCCTATGTAAAGGGTTCAAACCCTAATATCGATTTCGCCATCTCCAAGATGGAAAAGCTGAACGCCTTCTTCCGTCAGGGGATCTACGAACTGGTGCCGCACACCGACGCTGTCGCGCAACTGCGTGCCATCATGGAAGGGTAGACCGAGGTGAAGAAGTTTCGCTATCGGCTCGAGCCAGTCCTCAAGATGAAAGCGCATGTTGAGAAACAGCGCCAGAAAGAACACGCCGTCGCGGTTCAGCAGGTATATATCCAGCAGGAGAAACTCCAGTCGATCGCCTCGGAAAAGCAACAGACCATCGAAAGCCAGCGAGAACGGTTGACCGGGCCACTGCATCCTCACCAACTGCTGATCGCCTCCCGTTACCTGGTCAAACTGAAACGCGATACAGTCACCGGCTCAGAATTGCTCCGTGCGCTGGAACGCGAGGCAGAGGTACGAAGAACTCGATTAGTCGAGGCGACCAAACAGAAAAAGATCCATGAAAAGCTGAAAGAAAAACAGCAACAACGTTTCGTCGCCGATATCGAGAGCCATGAGAAGAAGGAACTCGATGAGATTGCGGTCAATGGATACAGATTTCGACACCGGCAGTAACCACTGCCACACCTCCACCAACACAAAAGCCTCCTGAAAGGGAGGCTTTTGGTCTTATGGAGAGTATGTCTGGCTGCGGAGATTACTTCATCAGCAGCATCTTCTTCGTCGCAGTGAAATCGTTTGCCTGCAGTCTATAGAAATAGACGCCGGAGGCGAGCTGATTGCCCGATGAGGAACGCCCATCGAATGAAACCTTGTGCGTGCCTGCGGACATCGACCCATCTGTCAGCGTCCGAACCAGTCGGCCGGTAATATCATACAACTCGATCTTGACATTCGAAGCGCGCGGTAGCGCGAATTCGATCACCGTTGTCGGATTAAACGGGTTCGGATAATTCTGCATCAAAGCAAAATCACGGGGCAGTAACGAACCATCCTGATCGTCTACATCCGTCGCCACGGAAACCTGCAATTCGCCTGAGCGGAAGATAGGTCGCACCTCACGATTGCCGTCAACAGCGGTCAGGAGAAGAAAAGTCCCCTGTACACCGGCATACGAAGCGCTGTCAATGGTGATGGCGGTATCCGGTGTTGATTCGTCAATGCTGAACCAGGCTTGCATGAATAGGCCTGTGCCCGGAGCAAGTGGGACATCATCGCCAAAGGTGATCTGCCCGAGGCACTGATGCAGGGCATTGGAATATTGAGTGAATTTGGACTGGGCGGGATCTGCCCGCATACCCTCGAATGAGAGCGAATCAAAGGTCAGTCGATCTGACCCCCAAGTGAGGGCAACTGAGACATCGCGCGTGTTGCGCTCATTAAACAGGAAGATATCCACAGCTACCGACATGCCGGCCACACCGCTTCCATTGGCGACCCAAATGGAATCAAAGGAGGGAGGGTTCTCCGCCACTGTCAAATAGCCTTTGACGAACTCAGGAGTAAAAGCCACTACCGATGGTAGGATGAAATCTGTAGTGAAGGTCGCGTCGGGCGCCCAGGTTATTGAATCGATGACCGCCGTTTGCTGAACTACCGTTTCATCATAGGACAGATAGATATGCCCCAGCAGGCCATTCCCAACTGGAATATTCTGAGCGCCGCCTTCAAGTGCTGAGACGTTCAGGATTTTTCCGTCACTGCTGATGCGTCTGTTGCGAAAGGCCACATTGGCGACTCTGCCTCCAGCGAATGAAAACGAGTCGATCCGTATTCCGACTCCGTTGTGCTGAACCGTCATTTCCACGCCATACAACTGCTCGTCGTTGTAGAAATGTACCGGTACCACGCCAACTCCGGAGATAAACGAAGCGACCGAGTCGATGCGCAACGTATCGCGAATACCCGGATCGGCCTGCCCTCGAGATTCAAGGGTTGCCACCAAAAGGAGCGCGAGAATAAGAACAAGAATTCGTAAGTTTTTTTGCATATTCAATCCCCGATGTTCACCCATAAGAGCAAAATCCGTGCTGGGGGCCGTTTCTTAGCAGGTCTGCAGGAAGGCTCACCTGTCCGATGCAGTGGTGTAATCTAAGTGGCTGTCTGCGAACAGACTTGCCACTGTACTAAATATATACACCCGACCGCCCTTTCGCAATCCCGTTTTCAGTATGCAGTTCACTGCCTAGCTCATGCCTCTACGGGGCGGGAATCAGTCAAATCAGGTTTTCTCAACTCGGGACTGCACCTGCCGATGTATTCACTATGTCCTCAATTCGTACTTACCGTCAGGCCGAGCGATGCAGCTACACCAAGGTCTGCTACCTGGCAGAATCGCTGAAATGTTTTGGCTTCAAGACCGACTGCCCACTCTACATGCGCTGCAATGACGAGCCCTGTGACGAATCGCGCTTTCATGAGGCGATGGACCGCCTGATCGACAAGACCCGCGCCAAACACCAGAATCTGCCGGTCTGACCGGGAACGGGAAATCCTTTCCCCACGATCCAATCCTAATCTTCCGAAACAAGCCTTCTCGTCTCTCAATCGCCTCTACGATTACTCGTGTAATTGATTGCCAGATAGCGTCTTGTGCGTCCGTCAGTGGTTCTGGCACAGCCGATGCTTAACAGTCATCGGAGAATTCTATGATAAAAGGCATGTATACATCCGCGTCCGGCATGATTCCGCGAGTCCAGCAACAGGAAGCGATCGCCAACAACATCGCCAATGCTGCCACCGCCGGATTCAAGAAGGACGACATTTTCGTTCGCGAACTGTCCAAAGCAGAGCGCAAGACGACCAAGACGGCCGCCGACTGGATGCAGCCGATGGTCACCAAAGCATTCACCCAGCATACCCATGGCAGCCTCGACCGGACGAACAATCCGCTCGACCTGGCTATCGATGGTGAGGGGTTCTTCCGGCTGCAATCGCCAGATGGCGTTGTTGCCCTGACCCGCTCCGGCTCTTTCCAGGTTGCCAATAATGGATTCCTGAATTACCCCGGCGGCTACCAGCTCATGGGCGAGTCCGGCCCGATTCAGGTCGGTACCGGGACAGTCACCATTGCCCAGTCAGGTGAAGTGGAAGTCGATGGCACCGTGGTTGGACGAGTCGTCCCCTACACGGTGGCTGATCTCAAGAAGCTGGAAAAAGTCGGTGAGACGCTGTTTGTCGCCGCACCGGGTGCTGAACTGACTGCCGTACCGACCCCCTCGATTCAGCAAGGGTATCTCGAGTCTTCGAATGTCGATGTCATCACCGAGATGGTCGACATGATCGTGTCATATCGCATTTACGAAGCCAACGCCAAATCACTGCAAACTCAGGACAGCTCCCTGGACAGTCTCTTCAACCGGGTTGCAGGCTCAAAATAACGACGGAACGCAGGGAACAGGAGTAAACGAATGATCAAGGCAATGCGCACGGCAGCATCGGGCATGTCTGCTCAACAGATGAATGTCGACAACATCGCCAACAACCTGGCCAACGTGAACACCACTGGCTTCAAGAAAGCCAAGCTGGAGTTTCAGGATGTCCTGTATCAAAACGTCCGCCGCGCCGGTGTAGCATCGGCCGTGGGCACCCAGGTTCCTACCGGATTGGCGATCGGCTACGGTACGCGGCCATCCGCGACAGTCCGAGAATTCACCACCGGTGATCTTGCCCAAACCGGCAACCCACTTGATATGGCGATCTCCGGCGACGGATTTTTCCAGGTACAACGCCCGGATGGTACGACCGCATACACGCGCGATGGCGCGTTTAAGATCTCGGCCGATGGCCGTGTGGTCACCTCTGACGGTTTCTTCCTGCTCCCCGAACTTTCCATCCCCGAAGACGCCGTGTCGGTCTCAGTCGGACAGGATGGTGTGGTTGAAGCGATTCAGTTTGGTCAAGATGCGCCGACTCAGATCGGCCAGCTTGAACTGGCACGCTTTATCAATCCGGCCGGTCTGACCGGCATTGGCAAAAACCTCATGGTCCCGACCAGTGCTTCTGGTACGGCGACCACCAACACCCCCGGACAGGGCGGACTCGGCACGATCGACCAGGGATACCTGGAAATGTCAAACGTCTCCGTGGTGGATGAAATGGTCAACATGATCGTGGCGCAACGCGCCTACGAGATCAACTCAAAAGCGATTCAGACCGCCGACGACATGGCGTCTATCGCCAATAACCTGAAGAGATAATCATGAACCTGCGTAAGACGACATTTCTGGTAGAGCTGATGCTCGCGATCGCGCTGTTCTCGACGACGAGCTGGGCTATCGATCCGGATGAAGCTCTGCGGCAGGTTGCAGCCACAACATTTGAACTCGACAGCGCAACCTATCGAGTGGAGATCCTCTCCAGTCAGATCAAGGCCACGGATGTCGCGCTCAGCGAACTGCGCCTGAAACCGCTCTCCCAGAAAGAGCCGCTCGGACTATTCACAGTCATCGCCACGATCACCCGCGATGGTCGCATGCTTGAGTCCGGCCAGGTCAGTCTGCGCATTCACAAATTTGCCGAAGTCCTGGTCGCGCAGGAATCTCTGCGCCGCCATGACGAACCGGTAGAAACCCAATTTTCCCTTCAGCGGATGGACATCACCTCCCTGCTTGAGCAGCCGGTCACAGCGTTTGAGTCCGTAAGTGGGCTCAGAATGCGGCGAAATCTCGCCAAAGGTCAGATTCTTACCACCAGTGCGATCGAGCCGGTGCCAGACATTGAAGTCGGGCGGGAGGTTTCCATCCAGTGTTCCAACGGCCTGTTTTCAATCTCCACACCGGGTACCGCTCAGCAGAGCGGAATGGCCGGCGAACTGATCCGCGTCAAAAACCGCGCATCCGGTAAGATCATCCAGGCTACCATCGTGGATAACTCAACGGTCGCTATCGCGCCGTGATTGCATAGGACGCAAGGAGTCGTTTCATGAAACTGTCACGCATCATTATCCTACTCATCATCCTGCTGCTTCTGCCGTTCGCGCTGAAGACCAACGGTCAGGATTTTGGACGCTCATCTTCGCTGTATTCCGATGTCAAGGCATACAACGTTGGTGACATTTTGACTGTCCTCATCTATGAGCAGAACTCGGCCTCCAATCAGGTCGAAACCAAGACCGAAAAATCAACCAGTACGTCGACCTCCGGTGGACCCGGTGAAGGACCACTCCTTCGCCTGATCCCGAAGTTCGGACTAGATGCGGATAACAAGGCCGATTTCAACGGCAAGGGAGAGAACCTCCGCTCGGGTGTCTTGCGCGGCAAGATCTCCGTTACTGTCGTCGGCAAGAAAGATAATGGCGATCTGATCATCGAAGGTTCGCGCGTGATCGGCATCTCCGGTGACCGTGAGACACTCACCCTGAACGGAATCGTTCGACAGAAAGATATTGGCTCCAACAATACCATCGACTCCTATCAAATAGCCGATGCTGAGATTCATTATACGGGTAAGGGAAATGCCAATACGGCTTCTCGTCCCGGATTTTTCACCCGTATCCTGAGCTGGATATTCTAAAGGAGACGATCATGTTGGAAAATCTACACGCTCGACTCCTCACGCCGTGCGGTTTGATCATCATGCTGATGATCTTTGCCTTCTTCTGTCCGCAGGCTGATGCCGCCAAGGTTCGGATCAAGGACCTCTGCACATTCCAGAACAAGCAGGAAACCGACCTGATAGGCTACGGCCTCGTGATCGGACTGGATGGCTCTGGCGATGGCAACGGCACCCAGTTCACCATGCAATCGCTCGCCAACATGATGGAGCGAATGGGGCTTCAGGTAGAACCGAACAAGCTGAAAGTCAAGAATATCGCCGCAGTGATGGTCACTGCCCGGATCTCCAGCGATCTGTCCGAAGGGACCTACTTTGACGTCACCGTATCTTCCATCGGCGACGCCAATTCTCTTCAGGGCGGGATCCTACTTATTACGCAACTGGCCGGTCCTGATGGCGTGGTCAGAGCGGTCGCGCAGGGTTCAGTCTCAATAGGCGGATTCAACGTCCAGGTCGATGAGGGGAACAAGATCGTCAACAACTATACGCTGGTCGGCCGTGTGCCGAACGGCGGCAAGATCTCCCGTCCACTGCAGACAGTCCCTGGATCCGATAAAGTCGTCTTGCTGACTCTGAGCGAACCTGATATCACCACGGCGCAACGCGTCGCATCGCGGATCAATCTTGAATACGGTGACTATGCCAGCCCGGTTGACGGTGGCACGATTCAGGTGACGATCCATGACACGATCGCCGAACCGACTCGCCGCATGCGCTTTCTCTCGGATCTCGGTCAACTGACTGTCGAACCAGACCAGATCGCCAAAGTCGTGATCAACGAACGGACCGGCACAATCGTCGCCGGCCAGAATGTCATTATTGAACCAGTCGCCATAGCCCATGGCACCATAACGGTGAGTATCGATTCCCGGCCGGTCATTTCCCAACCCGATGGCTTCAGTAAGGGAGAGACGGTTGTGACTAAGGATACTGAGGTAACCGTGAACGCCGAAAAGGCGCGTGTCATTGAACTGGAATCAGTCGTGAAGTTGTCCGATGTCGCCGCCGCCCTGAATAAGATCGGCGCCACGCCGCGCGATATCGTCGCCATTTTCCAGGCCCTCAAACAGGCGGGCGCCCTTCGCTCTGAGCTGGTCATCATGTAATGAGAAGTCTCGCGCCAACATCCGCACCAACCTCCCTTGATACTCTCAAGGGGAATGCAGCCAGTACGCTGGAGCAGGAGAAGGCGCGTCTTAGAAAAGCTACCCAGGAATTCGAGGCCTTCTTCCGCTATCAAATGATGAAGGCGATGCGGAAGACGGTTCCAGAGAATCCCCTGACTAAAGGTCTGCCGATGAGCAGCTCGCAGGGGAAAGAGACATTCATGGATTTGATGGATATGGAGATCTCCCGCGCAGGCGCCGGAGGACATGGCTCCATTTCTGATATCCTCTACCGTTCCACCGTCAAGCTGATCGAAGCGAAGTACGCCGATAGCGGACAGGTCGACCCCGACGCTGTCTCCAAACTCCCGACTGCCACAGTCAAACGGATACCGGTGAGCCTCAAGCCAAAACAGATCGAATTGCCAAAAGAAGTTAAACCGGTCGAGCTCGAAGCCGAACCGGAGATCGCGCCGCTGAAACCGCGGACAACACCGTCGCATGACAAGATCATGGAAAAATATGGCAACCTGATCGAGGCCGCGGCGGCAGAAACCAAGCTCGATTCTACCCTGATCGCATCGGTGATCCATGCCGAATCGCGGGGCAATGCGAAGGCCGTTTCGCATGCCGGAGCCAAAGGGCTGATGCAGCTAATGGATGCGACGGCAGAGGATCTGGGTGTGACCGATTCTCTGGATCCAGAACAGAACATCATGGGGGGCAGTCGCTTCCTCAAGAAGTTGATCGATCGATATCAGGATGTCGAACTAGCCTTGGCGGCATACAATGCCGGTCCAGGGAATGTGGATAAATACGGCGGCCTCCCGCCATTCGCCGAAACACAGAACTATGTGACCAAGGTGATGGCCCTCTTCGAAGAAGCAACCAAGTCACCTAAAGTTCCCTAAGAAACGACCGATAACGAACTTACAGGAGAGTCGTTTGACCATAGGATATGATCAACCAATTGATTGACATCATCAGCAAGGAAGCTGTTCTCTTCGAATCCTTCCTCGAGCTGCTTCAGCGCCAAAAAGAGATGTTGGTTGCCAACGATCTTGAAGGACTGCAGCAAGTCACCGAACGACAGCACGAGAAACTGACCGAGAGCCGCATCCTCAACAAACAGCGTGAAGCATTGGTCGAAGAGATCAAGGCCGCTCGTTCGATCGATGGAGACCTGACGGTCTCGCGTCTGCTTGACCTGGTCGACCAGAATCAGGCCGAACGACTCCGCCAACTTCGCGAACTGATCCTTGAATTAAACAACAAGATCAACGACTCCCGCAACACCAATGCGATGTTGCTGAATCAGTCGAGAGAATTCGTCGCCAAGACCATGGCAATGTTGTCACGCATGAATAACCCGGAACCAACTTACGGTTCCAAGCGGTCGGAAACCGACCCTGCGCGCCCTGTCGCCATGGATAGGAGGGCCTGATGCCAGGTCTGTTCCAGGGATTGGAAATCGGCAAACGCGCGCTGTTAACGCATCAGCTGAACCTGCAGACGATCGGCCATAATATTGCCAACGTCAACACGCCGGGGTACAGCCGCCAGCGCGTCAATATCTCTCAGACCAATCCGGAACAGCAGGCGTATGGCTCCATCGGCACGGGCATCACTGCCGAAGATATTCGCCATGCCCGCGACTTTTTCCTGAGTCAGCAATACCGTCAGGCGAGCAAATCGCTTGGCCAGTGGTCATACAAACAGAAGACAATGACGCAGATCGAATCCGTGTTTAACGAACCACAGTCTGATTCGGTCTCGGACCTTCTTGACGGCTTCTGGAATGCCTGGTCGGACCTTTCCACTCAGGCCTCCAGCACCAACGCGGCTACGGCGCGTACCAACGTGCTCGGAGAAGCTACCAAGCTGGTGAATGGTCTGCATGAGTTGGCCAATCGCCTCCAGAATCTACGGGACTCGGTCGATAGCGACCTGCAAAACTACACGAACGAGATCAACAAGTATACGGCCGAGATCGCCCAGCTCAATCAACAGATCGCCAGCTCGGAACTCGGCGGCACACCGGCCAACGACCTTCGCGACCAGCGCGATCTGATGACCGATCAGCTGGCCTCGATCATCGATGTTCGAGTCACCGAAAAGCCAAACGGAACCACCATTGTCTCCATGGGAGCCATGGTATTGGTAGATTCTTCGGATGACTTCCCGATCGGCTCCAATGTGGTTAATGAAAATGGTCACGCCATTCACGAACTGGTCTGGCGCGGAACCGATGTCAAGTTGACCAACCTGAATGGCGAGTTGTATGGCCTGATTCAATCGCGCGACGAGGTCCTGCCGAGATACATAGACGAATTGAATACATTGACCGGCACGATCATCGAGCAGGTCAATTCGATCCATATGAGTGGATACGGTGCCGCCGACAGCACCGATGTCCCGTTTTTCGACCCCACTTTTACCGAAGCGGCCACGATCCGGATCAATCAGGCGATCATGCAGGATTCGAACAAGATCGCGGCCTCGTCAACGGCGTCGCCCGCTTTCGACAATGCCATCGCATTGGCGATCTCGGAACTACGCAACCTGCAGGTTATGGATAAGAACACCTCCACCATGGGTGACTATTACACCAGCCTGGTCGGAAAACTTGGGATCGAAACGAGCGAAGCGTCGGCTTTCAGTCAGAACTATGAACTGCTGGTCCAACAGGTGGATAATTCCCGCCAATCGGTACAGGGCGTCTCTCTGGATGAGGAGATGGCCAATATGATCAAGTTTCAGCATGCGTACGACGCTGCTGCGCGAGTGATCACCACTATGGACCAGGCACTGGATACCGTGATCCACGGAATGGGTACGGTAGGCCGATAAAATCAGGCTGAGCCCGCGCTCGGCCATCCACGGAGGGTAACGTGCTTATTCTAACAAGGAAGTTAGGAGAGTCGATCACGATCGGTGACGAAATACGCGTCTCCGTACTCGGGATCCGCGGTCGCCAGGTTCGCCTGGGGATCGAGGCCCCCGCCAAAGTGGTCGTCCATCGAGAAGAGATCTATGTCAAGATCCAGGAGGAGAACCGAAAGGCTTCCAAGGGATCGAAGAATGATCTGCTCGGGATGGTCAACCTGATCAAAGGAAAGATCAAGGGTGATGCTCCGACCGACAAACAGACGACGATCGATTACAAAGACAATCCGCATCCGGACCGCCGCAAGGACCGACCGGACGCGGAATAGGGGAGAGCTCGTAAGAGCGAACACCTGTCAAGGAATGACGAGATGCGTGTAACGAACCAAATGATGTCCAGCCGGGTGGTGTTTAACCTGCAGCGTTCTATGCAGCGGTATATCACTTTGCAGACCAATATGTCAACCGGACGGAAGATCAATGCTCCGTCGGATGACCCGGTCGGGACGGTACGCGATCTCAATTACCGGACCGAACTGAACGAGCTGGAGCAGTGGCAGAAAAACATCGGCCAGGCCCAGAACTGGACCAGGAACTACGACACGATCCTGGGCGACGCCAAGGACTTCATGTCCAGCGCTCGCGAGATCGCGGTTGCGATGGCGGATGGCACCTATGACGCTGCCGCACGCCAGGCTTCCGCAAGCGAAGTCGACTCGATCATCGATCAGATCATGCAGATGGCCAACTCCGAACTGGAGGGCCGCCGTGTGTTTGGCGGTAATATCACCCAGCGAGCGCCATTCCAGCGCTCTGCAGCTGGTCTATCATATCGGGGTGACTCCGGAAGGATTGAATTCGAGATCGAATCCGGCCAGCGAAGTCAGGTGAACTTCAATGGACAGGAAACCTTCCTCAAACAGTTGACCACTCTTGGTGAGAATGCCGATCTCAATGTCGGAATCAGTGCGACCACAGCGTTGGCCAATCTGCACAACGGCGATGGCGTCGACCTGACTGCAGGCTTCACCATTACCGACAGCAACACCGGAACAACCCTTGCCGTCGATCTGACCGCATTGCCGGCAAACGCGACTATCAATGACCTCCTGACCAGCATCAACACCCAGTTGACCGCCGCCGGGATGACCAATATCACCGCCCAGATCAACAGCTCAAAGACCGGTATCGCATTCGATACCACGCTCAATGGGCTGGTCAGTGGATCGTCCAATCTCGGTGATCTTCGCCAGGGACTTGGTATTGATCTGAATCCAGGAACCATTCGCGTTACCGATGGTGCCCTGATCGACTTTACCGTCGATCTCTCTGGTTCGGTCACGCTCAATGATGTGATCACCAAGTTCAACACACAGGTGGCCGCAAGCGGAATTAGCAACGTCACCATGTCGATCAATCCGGCTGGCACCGGTTTGCAGATCGTGGATACCAACGGTACTCCTCTTGGTCTGCAAATACTGGATACAGCGGCTATGGAGCAGACCGCCACCGGTCTTGGTATCGATGGTAACGTCGGTGCCCAACTGATCGGCGAGGCGCTCGATCCAAACGTACGATTTGCCATCGCCGAAACAACCGGAAGCACGGCCGCCGATCTCGGCATCCTTGCCGAATTTACCACGGATCTGCACGGCGAAGATATTGATGCTCGTCTGATCGCGACCACACTCTTGTCAGAACTTGATTCCGGTCTCGGATATACGACCGGTTCCTTCAAGCTAACTCAGGGCGATGCGGTCCTGTCGATCAGCCTTTCCGATCCGACCATCATGACTGTCCAGGACCTGCTCGACCGGATCAACAACTCTATTCTGGATGTCACTGCCAGTATCAATCCATCGGGCCGCGGCATTCAGATCGTCAATGACGACCCGACCAGAAGTTTTGCGATCGAGGAGGTCGGCACCAGCCGCGCCGCCAAAAATCTCGGGCTCTACGGTTCTTCAGATATGATGGGCATTCTCAACATGCTCGCTTCGGCTCTGAAGACGGATGACCAGGAGGGGACTGGCCTGTTGATCGGAGCGCTGGACAAGTCGATTGAACACCTTCTGACCAGTCGCGCGACTGCAGGCGCTCGCGGTATTCGACTCGAAACAACCGCTGCGCGCTTGACCAACCAGGAACTAGATTTTACCGAGTTGCTTTCCGATGTCGAGGATATTGACCTGCCGACTGCGGTTACCCAACTCGCGACTTACGAAAACGGATACCAGGCCGCATTGATGGCGGCAAGCAAGATAATTCAGCCAAGTTTGATGGATTTCCTGAAGTAATAGGAGCCTGCCAAGGATAGTACTATGAGTGTTGTAGAAAGCCTCAGATTCGGGACACTGGACGTTCCGGAAGACAAGACGATTTTTATGGAACGGCCGATCCTCGGCTTCGAGCACCTCAAGACTTTCTGTCTGGTGGAGCTTGCCGAACTGTCTCCGTTTCTTTGCATGCAATCGACCGAGGATCCCGCGGTTTCATTCCTGGTTGTTAATCCGCTCGTCTTTTATCCCCGGTACCGGATTGAAGTCAATCCCAAGGAGATCGCGGAACTGCGGATCGCCAAAACCGAGTCGATCGAAACCTATGTGATCGTCACGGTGCCGGAAGATGCCCGCCAGATCTCCGTGAATCTGCAGGGACCAGTACTCATTAATACCGAGAATAACCTGGCCAAGCAGTTGGTCCTGGTCAACTCGCAGTACCAGGTTCGCCACCAATTGTTGGAAATTCTGGAAACTCCACAGCGGAAGGTCGAACGAGGCAGCCCGGTCGCGGTCTAAGACTGTCGACCAGATCGAACCTATACAAAGACATTACTGCCATGTAATGTCTTTCTGTTACCGCCTGATCTGTCAGGCACCTTCCCTTATAGCGAGGGATGCATAGGAGTGCACGATGTCATCACGGAAGAACCCACAACGCCCCGCCAAGTCTGTTGCTTCCCGCAAACAAACTGTTGATACCGTCTCCGGACCATCGGGACTGGTCGAAATGGCGGAGCAAATGCACCGTCACGATGTCATTGCCGCTGTCGAACTAGCCAATCAGTACAACAATACCGGCAAGGAGCGGGAGATCACCGCGCTTCTTGGCCCATATGAGATACATTTTCCGTTTGAAGACAAAAAGATGTCGGGTCAGTATGCCCGCCTGATGGGTTTTGGATTCGCCCATGAAAAGCGTTGGCACGAAGCCGAACACTGGCTGGAACGCGGCCAGAAGCTCTTTCCCGAGTCTCTGGATTATCTGTATGGATTGACCTACGTGCGTATTTCGCTTCGGGAGTTTGAACGTGCTTTGGAATCCGCCGATGCGTACATCGCTGTCGTCGATAGAACCAGCGACAAGGTGCTGGCCACCCGCCTCTTTAATGGCGCTATGAGCCAGCGATCAATGCTCTATAACTATCGCGGGCTTTGCTTTCAGGAATTGGGGAAGGTTGAGGAAGCGATTCGGGCCTTTAAGAGCGCGATCACTGCTGACTCCAAAAGTCACCACGCATATCTGAACATGGCAAACCTGTTTGTCCGGTCAAATGAAACCGAAAAGGCCAACGAGATCATTCAGTCCGGGATCAAAAACTGCTCTCAGGTGCAGGAACTTCGCATGCTCGCGGCCGGATTGTCGAACAAAGCGACAATATCTGCCTGCCTCATAGTCAAAAACGAAGAAGAACTCCTTCCGGCGTGCCTTGACTCGATCCGCTCGTGGGTCGACGAAATCATCGTCGTGGACACCGGCTCCACCGACCGGACGATGGAGATCGCCCGCTCGTATGGTGCCAAGGTCTATGAGCACCCCTGGGAAGGGAGCTTCTCCAAAGCACGAAATTACTCACTCCAGTATGCCACCAAAGACTGGTTGTTCATCATCGATGCTGATGAACGGGTATACCCGGAAGACATCGCCCAGATTCAGACGGCGGTCAATCAGTCGGATGCTGATGTCATTACTACCAACGTCTATAATGTGTATGAAGAGTTCAAGGATGTTGTCGTATTTCTGCCGTCTCACCGGTTCTTCCGACGTTCTCTCAATATTCACTATGAGGGGATAGTCCACAACCAACTGAGCATCTCGGACAGCGCCCGCTATTTGCGTTCGAGCGTTCGGATCAAACATTTAGGGTATGGACTCTCGCGCGAAAAGATGCTGGCGAAAACTATCCGCACGAAAACACTTCTGGAAAAGCAACTCGCGGAAAACCCGGACAATGCCTTTGCGCTGTTTAACTATGCGCAACTCTTGCGGTCAACGCCGGACGGTTTCCACCAGGAATATGCCCCGCTCATTCTGAATGCCGCTGGAAAGGCGATCGAACTCACCCAGCCGGATGATCCGACCAGTCGCCACATCCATTTGATGTGCCTCGATCAACTCGCCTGGACTCACTACTATCTGGGGAATTACGATCAGGCTCTGGAGCTGAGCCAGCGGGCTCTCGACATCAAGCCGGATTATCTCGACCCGATCCTGCTGCGCGGATACCTCTATTTCAAGCGCAACGACCTGACCAAGGCGACGTTTTATTTCGAGAAGTATCTCCAGACGCAGGCCTCATATGACCCCTCCAAAGAGCTTGAGAATATCATCCTCGTCCATCTAAATGCCCGGACCGATGCCTATTTCAATCTCGGCGCTATGGCGGAAATGCGGGGCGAGATCGAAACTGCCAAACGCTACTACCGTCAGGTCCTGGCCATTAACGGAGAATACGCGTCTGCTAACCTGAATCTCGGGCGGATCCTACTTACCGAAGGACACCATTCTGAAGCAGAAAGCTGTCTGCAACGTGTGGTTGAGCATGGACAGGCTTCACCAGACATATGCGTTAAACTGGCACAGCTCTTTGTCGAGCGGGGAGAGGTCAGTCAGGCGGAAGCACTGCTCAGACGCGGCCTAAAAATAACACCCGCGAGCGGCATCATTCTTGAAGCGCTTGCCGATCTTTTTGCCGGCTCCGGAAGATACGACGAAGTCGTGGTCACGCTGGAGAATGCCTGGAGATCTAATGCCGATTCGCAGGAGTTGACCATCAAGCTGACTAACGGATTGGTCCAGACCGGTCAACTTCAGAAGGCAATCGACATCTACCAAAGCTATGCATCCCGCCATGAATTGACCGCTGAGATGTTGAATGATCTTGGAAATTGCTACTATCGTCTCCAGAATTATCCGTTGGCCGAGCAATCTTACCGCAAAGCGCTTGAATTATCTTCAAAGTTGACCAGCGCCAAACGGAATTTGGGGCTCTCGCTGGCAATGCAACAGAAGAAGGAAGATGCGATCCTGCTCTTGAACCAATGTCTGGCGGATGACCCCGGCCAAGCCGAGCTGTACCATGTTATTGGCGATCTGCAGGTCTCTCATCATGCTTTCCGGGAAGCCCTTGCCAACTATGAACAGTATCTTCAGAAATACCCAGCAGACGTCACCGCGCTGTGCCGGTTGTCGGACTGCTATCTCGCTCTGGGACATACAGATTCCGCGGTGATGGGCTATCGGCGGGTCCTTCAGCTCGATCCGGGCTTTGTGCTGGCCGAACGCCGCCTGGCGGAGATCGGGGCAACCGCCGGACAGCCGGAAATGGCCACCCTCAAGGGTAAAGTTTAGTAAGGAATTGCCGATGATGATGCTATGAGAAAGGGCCACAACCCCATTGTAACCATGAGGGATACTCTAAAAGGAGGGACAGCTACAGCAACGTGCATACCGGGCGCATATCGGACCACACGCGCCTTCTCGGAATACATCGGAAGTGACAGACTCAAATGACAACTAAGAGAACCTAAGGTAAGGAAACCTTAATATCGTCAAGGAGGAGTCGACAAATGTCACTTCGCATTAACCACAATCTCGCGGCCCTCAATGGCAACCGCAACCTGAAATTGACCAACGAGTCTCTGACCAAGTCGATGCAGAAGCTGTCTTCCGGCTACCGCATCAACGCTGCGTCGGATGACCCGGCGGGCTTAGTGATCAGCGAGCAGTTCCGTGCTCAGATCGCTGGACTCAATCGTGCGATCCAGAACTCTGAAGGTTCTATCAGCATGATCCAGACGGCTGAAGGCGCTCTGACCGAAATCAACAATCTGTTGATCTCGATGAGAGAATTGGCCATTCACGCCGCCAACGAAGGCTTCAACGACGCAGACCAGCTTGCTGCCGATCAGGCCGAAATCGCGAACGCGATCAAGACCATCGACCGTATCGCTGCCAACACCCAGTTCGGTACGAAGAAGCTGTTGGATGGTACGAAAGACAACATCGCGACCATCACCACCGCCAATACTTCCGGTATGACTGTCAAGCAGTCCAACCTGAGCACTGGCTTGCACTCTGTCAGCGCGACCAAGACCGCTGATTCCACCGCGACCCTGAACACCACGTCGCTCGGCCTCAGCCTGAAGAACACCGATGGCGATCCGTACAATCTTACTGAAAAGATTCACCAGATCGACGTCGTGCAGGCTTCAGATGTTGCCAAGAAGACCTCTGGTTCCGTCAGTCTCGCCGATGCTTTCGGTAACAACCTGAGCATCGCCACCACGGCCGCTTTGGCCCGCATCAACAACAGCGCCACCGTCAACGGTGCGGCCCTTGCCGCCCACGCCGGCAGCTACACCGTCGTCCTGAACTATCAGGAGAACGGTGAATCTCCGACCGGTAACCAGACGCTGACGTTTGATGTCGCCATCGGCGCCACCAAGGCCGACGTTGCCACCGCTCTGCAGACCCAGGTCAACCTGAATTCTGCTCTTGCTGGTAAGGTGACCGTCCGTGCGTCCTCCAACAACATCATCGTTGAGTCCGCCAATGCTGGCGCTCAGTACTCGGTGAAGGTTGAGGATTCGACCACGAACGCGACGACCGCTTATTTCGATTTCACGACCGGTCAGTCTTCCCGCGGCGAATCCAACGATTCGATCAGCTTCACGGTTAACTCCGAGAAGAATTCGAACGTGACCGCCACGGCGACTATCCACGAAGGCAGCTATAGCAGCTTGAGCGCCCTGGTTGCCGCCATCAACGGCGACGCGACCACCGGTCTTACCGCTGCGTTCGGCACCGTGAAGAACGGCGCCCCGTCTGACATCGTGGCCAGCCTGGTCAATAGCAACTACATCCAGTTCGCGACCCAGGACGAAGGCTCTGCCTACTCGATCAAGTTGAACGATGCTTCTCCGGCCGCCGGAAACGTGATCAACGCTCTTAAGTTGACCGCCGACACGCTGGCGAACACCGGTACGGACGCTCTGGTGAACTTTGATGGTTACACCAACGCCCTCACCAAGGTCAAGTATGGTAGCACCAGTGACGTCGCTTTGAAGAACAAGGCTGATGGTTCCGCTGGTCAGGGTACCCTTCAGATGACCGTCAACACCGCTCTGAACGGCGTGAAGCTGGGCAACCTGCTTCTCGACGTGAAGGCTGCGAAGTATGACGTTCGTCTTGATGGTGGCTCCGCGACTTCCGTCTCCGCCGGTGTGAACACGACCGTGTTTAACGCTGACCGTTCCCAGTCGTTGATCGTCAACTATGCGCTGACCTCTCAGGGCGGCACCGAGACGATCAATAACACCGACGAATCGCTGGTCTTCCAGATCGGCGCCAACGTTGGTCAGACCGCGGCTATCGCCATCCGCAATATGGCCGCCGGTTCAATGGGCAAGGGCCTTCCGGGCAACATGTTCTCGTCGCTGTCTACCATCGACGTGACTTCTGTCCAGGGCGCCCAGGACGCGCAGTCGATCATTGATGCCGCTATCAATGAGGTTTCCACGACTCGTGGTACGCTCGGTAGCTTCCAGAAGAACACTCTGGAATCCAACCTGCGTAACCTTCGTATCGCCGCTCAGAACCTGACGGCGTCCGAGTCCCAGATCCGTGATACGGATATGGCCGAAGAGATGTCGGAATTCACCAAGAATCAGATTCTGGTCCAGGCCGGTACCGCCATGCTGGCGCAGGCCAACCAGATGCCGCAGGTGGTTCTGTCACTCTTTCAGTAATAGTCGTCTTACTCCGAGGGAGGATTCGTCCTCCCTCGGGGACTTTTATCGCAGTGAAGAAACGACAGTGACGTCTCACAGCGTACAGGAGTAATATGGCAGGCCTCTCATCCATCGACGGTATCATCTCTGGTCTAAACACCACCGAGATCGTCGAATCCATCATGGCGGTCGAACGCCGTCCGGTCAACCTGTTGGAAGTTCAGCAACAGGAAACGACCAACATCATCACTACTTTTAAGGCCTTCCAGGCAAAACTCCTGGCGATGAACTCCTCGGCCCTCAAAATGGCCCAGAAGGCATCGTTTCAGAAGTATTCCGTCAATGTCTCGGATGAGGATTATCTGACCGCAACCGCCAACGGGCGTGTCTCCCAGGGTTCGTACGATATTCGGGTACTGGCTGTGGCCAGAAACCACCAGATCGCGAGCCAGGGATTTTCTGATCAGTCCATCGCCTCGCTGGGGACCGGCACCATCACCATCAGTGTGGGAGACGGTTCCAGCAAGACGATCACGATCGATTCTACCAACAATTCTCTGACCGGCATCAAGAAGGCGATCAATGACGCCGCCGTCGGCGTGACCGCCACGATCGTCAATGATGGTTCCAAGTCCAATCCATACCGATTGGTGTTGACCGGCAACAATACCGGCGCGACCAATACCATCAATATCTCATCTGATCTGACCGGTTCGCGAAATCTGAATTTCTCGTCAGCGACTATTGATGCAGTGGAGCAGATCACCCGTAATACCGGGTCAACCTCCGCCATCGCCCTCGGATCTTCGGCCGCATACACCGGCAACAAAAACAAGACATACACCTTCACGGTAGCTGGATCCGGCGCGCAGACCGTGGGGAATGATAATATCACGCTGAATTGGTCCGACGGCACCAATTCCGGTACGATCATCGTATCCGAAGCGGATGCCGAAGTTGCTCTGGTCGGAACGGGCGCCGACGGCATGAAATTAACGCTTTCTGGCGGGACGATCTACGGTGGAGACAAATTCCAGATTCAGACCTTTGCGCCGTTGCTCCAGGAAGCCTCAGACGCCCAGATCTCAGTCGGCTCGACAGGCGGAACCGGTTCACCGATCACGGTGACCTCTGCAACCAACACTTTCACCGAAGTAGTCGGCGGACTCTCTATTAATGTCAAAAAAGCCACCCCGATCGACAGCAGCGTGAATATTGAAGCCGATGTTGACATCGACTCGATCAAGTCTGCGATCGGTGACTTCATCGAAGCATACAACGACGTCAACGAATTCATCAACGATCAGGCGACGTATAATACCGAGACCGAAGAGTCCGGCGTACTCTTCACGGAATATTCGCTCCAGACGATCCAGGCGTCCATGCGCGGCGTCCTGTCGCAGCGGCTGGCCGGACTTTCCGGGCAGTACAGCCAGCTCCTCTCAGTCGGCATCCGGACCGGCTCGGATGGTCAGCTTTATATCAAGGACTCCGCGAAACTCGAAGCAGCGCTCCGCGAGAATATTGATAACGTCATTAATGTGTTCACGAGCTCCGGAACCACCTCGACCGACAAATTTGAATTTCTTTCGTCTGGCTCCAAATCGAAAGTCGGAGAGAAGTTCAATATCGATATTACGCAGGCCGCCACGCAGGGACGATTCCAGGCAGGACTGATCACCAATCCTGGGACATCTGCGCTGACTCTTACCTCCGCAAACAACCGGATCAAGCTCTCCGTAGACGGGCTCGAATCAAATGAGATCGTGCTCAGTGAGAAAAACTACCAGTCTTCGGAAGAATTAGTTGCCGAACTTCAGGCGCGCATCGATGCCGACACCAAGATCGGGAGTCGTGGATTGACGGTTTCCTGGGTGGATGCCGGCGCCGGTACTGGATACCTGCAATTTCACAGCTCGACCTATGGCTCAACGTCAAGAGTCAATGTGATTCCGGCCGTCCCGAGCCCAGCGACCATGGTTCTCGGTATGGCTAATGGTTTCTCGCAAAACGGTATCGATGTCGCTGGCACGATCAATGGCGAAGCAGCCACCGGGTCGGGCCAGGTGCTGACAGGTAAAGACGGCAACAAAACCACTGCCGGACTGAAGATCAAAGTGACACTCGGCGAACGTGAGCTTTTGACCGGAGCCGAGGGAACGATCACCCTGGCCAAGGGTGTCGCGGCGAAAATGAATGACCTGATCGATGGCCTGACCGCTTCCGGAACTGGCCTCGTCGATCGCCGCATCAAAGGGTACGAATCACAGCTCAAGACGATCACCACCCGGATCTCCGATCTGGAAGAGCGGTTGACCACCCGCCGGGAATCGTTATTGACCAAGTTTTATGCGATGGAAGAAGTGCTCGCGTCTTTAAACGCCGACAGCACCTATCTCTCAGGACAACTGGAATCTCTTAATTCGAATTGGATGATCGGCAAATAGACTAGCAACAGGATAGGAACCGTGAAAGAACAGATCAACACCTACCGCCAGGTTGACACCGCAGGCAAGTCGCAGATCGACCTGATCCTGCAAGTATACTCTGGAGCCATCCAGGGGCTGAAGACCGGACGCGAGCTGTACGCCGCCGGCAAACTCAATGAAGGCTATGAGCAGGTAGAAAAAGCCCGCAAGTGCATCGTTCACTTGTATACCACTCTTGATTTCGAACAGGGTGGAGAAGTCGCCAGTAATCTGGGGCAGCTCTATACGTTCATGATGGGAGAGCTTGACCTTATTGAAGCCACCAAAGACCTGACCAAACTGGACTCCTGCCTACGCGTTATGGACAATCTCAGGCAGGGTTGGGAACAGTTGAAGCAGGATCGACGCACGACCAAGCCGGTCACTGAGCAAATGGAACCTGTCGAATCATTGCTGGTTTCGGCGTAGGAGAATTGACATGGCGCAGAATGCTATCAGCCAGCTCGAACGTGATCTTCTTAAGATTTTGAACGAAGAGTACTCGTTTTATCAGTCTCTTTATATCCTGCTCGACAAGCAGCGCGACCTCATCAAGTATGATAAGGAAGAGCACCTGCTCGACCTGTTCACCGAGATCGAGCGTTGCCATGTCCGTATTCGCGAATCAGAACAGAAAGTCTCCACGTTGCGAGAGCGCCAGCCGGCTGCTTTTCGCGTGGCGGCCGTGCACCCGGAGGTCAAGAAGCTGGTCAACTGCATCGTGACCCTGGTGAAAAAGAATATTTCGCTGGTTCAGGAAAACGAAGGGTATGCCCGAGAACGGCATGACCGTATCAAGCAGGAGCTGGAAAACCTGAAAAACAGCGGCAAGATTCTGAACTACTTACAGGAGACCGATCCGCTTCCCCAGTTTGTAAATGGCAAACAGTAAGCAGTCAGCATCGGGAAGATCGGTTTTTCCCGTTTCGAACTAAAGCTATCTCCGTTCACCGACGATAGGAACTGTAGAGGTGAGAAAGATGAAGATAGGACCTGAAAAGCCGGAGCAATCCGGAGAATCGAAAAACGCGAAAGAAGATTCGCGGTTGAGTCAAAAGGCGGCGCCAAAACATGCTCAGTCCGGCCCGAAAGCCGATCCCTCGATGCATCGTCTCAGCGAACTGGCCGATAAGACCCGCCGTGAACTGGTAGACAAGTCCGGCCTCCAGTCGTCCATGAAGGACAAACTGCTGGTCACCCGGAACCGAACTGCGGAGATCCGCCAGCGCATCCAGGCCGGTTATTACGGCCGACCAGACGTGGTTCGTTCGATCGTTGATCGCCTGGCGGATTATATGGAGCCTTAAGCAAACGTTGGACCGACATCATGACTACTGCCGTTGTTGATAACAAGGTTCGTCAGGTGGTTTCGAACATTCGTAACCTGCCGACTCCGCCGATCGTATTCCATCAGATCCAGAAGGTCATCAACGACCCCAAAGTCAATGCTGGTCATATTGCCGCAATTCTGGCCGAAGACCCGGCCATGTCGGTCAAAGTTCTCAAACTGACCAATTCCGCCTTTTACGGATTGGCCCGCGAGATCGACTCCGTCAAACAGGCGGTCGTGATCGTCGGGCTTGAAGCCGTCAAGAATCTCGTGCTGTCCGCATCCGTGCTGGATATGTTCAAGGGGAAAGATGTGGACACCGAGTTCCAGGAGAAATTCTGGCGTCACTCGCTGGCAACCGCCTTCTGCAGTCGTATCCTTGCCAAGCATATCCGCAAGAACGGTATTGTCGACCCGGACTCCGCATTCTCAGCCGGATTGCTGCACGACATAGGCAAGATCGTGATAGCCTGTTTCCTGCCGCAAGAGTACAAGAAGATCCGCGATGCCCGTGTGATCGACCGCGATGCCGCTTCCTACGAGATCGAGGAACGCGAGCTTGGTTATACGCATGCGCAGATCGGCGCCCTCTTGGCGGTACAATGGAAATTGCCGCAGAAACTCGGTGAGTCAATCACCTTCCATCATCATCCTTCAAAGGCCGCGATGACGGACCCCATCATTTATGTCGTTCACCTGGCCAATTTCCTCGCGAAACAGACATTCTATGACGAGGAAGATCTTTGTCTGGTTGGTCATGTTGAAGAGGGCGTGATGGAATTTACGGGTGTCACGGAAGCCGATCTGGCCGCATACGGCGAAGAACTGCGTCAGGAATACATGAAGGCCGAGACCTTTATGCAGATGGTCGGGATCGGCGGGCACTAAGCCCGGCTGGTCACTGCCACACGACGAGAGATCAATCCGCTTTCATTCTCTCTGCGCCAATCGATCAGATTTTGCAGTCCGTCGCGCAGATCGATCTTCCACTGAAATCCCAGATCATCCTTCGCCTTCTCCGGTGATCCGATTCGATTGGTAACAAAGGTCTTTCCCTGCGGTTCGTATATGATCCCTAGTGATTTGCTCCCGGTGAGATCAAGCAGTATTTCAGTCACTTCCTTGATGGAGGTCCCAATCCCCCGACCGACATTGTAGCACTGGTCGGTTGCTTCGGCCCGCATGGCCAATACATTTGCCCGCGCAACATCGGTTACTTCGACGAAATCATAGCTCTGCGAACCATCGCCATACACAAGCGGGGGGAGTCCCTGTTCTATGCGATCGAGAACTTTGTGAACCACTGCTGTATATGTTCCTTTGTAGTCCTGGCGCGGTCCGTAGACATTCATGTAGCGAAGTCCGACCCAGGGGAGACCATAACGTCGACCCAGGCTGTGAAACATCTGCTCGCCGGCGATCTTGGTGGCACCGTAGAACGTCTCATTGTTGAAGGGGTGGTTTTCTGTCATCGGGATCTCCAGCGCGTCACCGTAGACCGAGGCACTGGAGGAATAGACGACCCGCTTGACTCCGGCGGCGACCGCCGCTTCGATCACATTGAAAGTGCCACGGATATTAACATCAAAGGCCGACCGGGGATAATCATAGCATTGCAGTAACCAGAGCGCGGCAAGGTGGAAGACGCCATCGACGCCGCGCATCGCTTCGGCCAGGATGTCGGTCTGGGTAATATCCCCTCCGAGAGAAAAGACAGAAACGCGGGGGTCACGTAGAGCCTGGGCGATATTATCGCGCGTTCCCCGGCAGAAGTTGTCATAGATGATGATTTCGGCGGCATCCGATTGAACCAGGGCATCAACGACATGCGAACCGATAAATCCCGCACCGCCGATAACCAGAAATCTCTTGCCTGCAAGTTGCATGAATCTGCCTTTCTTCCGATGGCTTTTTGTCTGTGTGAGCCTCACACGGCTCTTCTGTAGGTATCGGCACACCCGCAGTAATCCTTTAGCCCACACGCGCTTGACCGGATGCTCGCGTGTGTGATCCCCTCAAGATTTTCTACCGGTCTGCCGATAATTCGGATACAGGATGAACCCAACCAGGCAAGGAGTGCCGAACCGCATGTCAAACGCCACACTGGGCGAGACGCTCATCGCAGAAGGAAAACTGGAACAGGCAGCCGACTACTTCCTGCATGCTCTGGAGAAGGAACCAAACGATCCCGAGATCCTGAATGGTCTTGGAGTAGTAGCGTTCAAACAAGGCAAGCCGGAGGCCGCGGTCTCCTGCTTCGGGCAGGCACTGGCAGTCGATCCGTCGTATGAAGATGCCGCCGCCAACCTCTGCGCATTGCTTGGTACCGTTCCCCAGGAACAACTTCAAGCCAATCCTCTGTACGCCTGGCCGTATCTCTTGGTTCGGGCCTCATCCGAAGACTGGTCCGAGCAGGACTCAGCCTTTTTGGCCAATGCCATGGCGACGCTTACCGATCTCCAGCGCGAAATGCTGATCCGGCTCTTTATCCCGACCCGCCTGTCAATTCATGACCGTGATATCTCCCTGGCGCTCGAACGTATGGCGTCACTTTCTGATCCGTTGGTCAGTGAACTGGCGGAGTGGTTGAGTGACTCGCCGCCATCTCGCTTTTATCGCGATCGGATCGAGGACTCCATCTGTCTCAAGTGCGATAATGATTCCCTGGTACGGACAGTCGCTCATCGCGAAGGGAAACACCGTCCTGACTCGCAAACCCTGCCAGTCTTTCAGTTCCTGCCGCGACGGCTCAATGAACCGGCGGCGTCAACTGACCCATTCATGAAACTTGTCCCCAAAGGGGCACCAACCAAGGATGGGTTGCGGATACTTGTGATAGCCGATTTTAATATCGCCGGTCAACTGACCGGTCTGATGCGCGCCCTGAATAAATACACCAACCATATGGCACGGTGCGTCATCCTGCAAGATGACTATCTCGCGTATGACCGCGATGTCCTGATCACCGATCAGGATGGAAAGGTATCCTCAGTAGCGCAGAGTGAAGCTGTTGACCTGATCAAGCGGGCCGACTTCTTTCATGTCGGGCGACAGTTGCTGGAGATCCCGGGGATCGACTGGAATCGCTATGTTTCACCGCGCAATGCAGTCTTCCAATACTACGGTTCCGAACTTCGCAACAACGGACCGGCTCTTGCCAAATTTCATGCCCAGACCGGTTTCACCGCGCTGACCGCCTGCGATTACACCATGTATCGCCTGTTGCCCAATAGTTTCTACCACATGCAGCCGTATATCCTCGATATGGATGAACTGCCCAAAGCCAGGATGGACACGTCCGGCAAACTCCGCGTTTGTCATGCACCCTCGGGGCAGAATTACCGCAATATCAAACGAAGTGACCTGATTCTGGACGTGATGCATCGGCTCGCCCGTGAAAACAAGAAAGTCGAGTCGGTCGAGATCGCCGGGCTTTCCAATGGCGAGTGTCTGTCGCTCAAAGCGTCCTGTCACCTGCATATCGTCTCATTGCTTTTTACATTTGGACTCAACGCGATTGAATCGGCCGCCCAGGGGTTGGTGCCGATAACGCCACTCGACAATTTCACTATGTTGCTTTATCCGGACACTCCGGTCGTCCATGCGACACCATCGACACTGTACGAAGTGTCCAGAAAACTGATTGCCGACCCAAAGCGTCTGAAAGATATCGGAGCGCAGTGCCGCGATTGGGCGCGCCGCGAATTTGATGCGAAAACTCTGGTCCAGAAGTACTGGTATCTCTACGATCTGGTCTACCACGGATTTTCGCTGGACTATCCCGACCAATTCTCTTCTCGCGCAGGGAGGATCTCATGATCTATCGCCTAAAATCGATCGAAAACCAGACTCCGGTCAGCCGTCTCCTGGAGCAATTAGACGCTTCGCAGTACTCGACTATCAGCCGGGGGAAGCCGGCCGTAAACGGTGAGCAGTACTTTGCCACTTTTGCGGAGGCTGAATCGGGAGAGATCGCCTATTTCTATGCGCCAGATGTCTCGAAATGGGAAGAGGTAGCCGCCAGACTCTCCAAGTCGCCGGCATCGCTTCTGATACTTAACAGCGAGCTCAGTCTGTTTGTCCGACCGCAAATGAACCAGTGCCTTCTTTTCTGCGCTCAGCCAAAACAGCTCTTTGCCGATCTGGTCAAACAGTCCGTGGAACAGATCGAGCCAACCGCGCTTTCGACTTTCCCCAATCCCGGTTCCGTTTCGCCTCATGCTGTCATTGAGGCTGGAGCCTCGATAGGCAGAAATGTCACTATCGAAAGCAACTGCGTTATCCATGGCAATGTGACGATCGGTGACCATGTCGTTATCAAGGCTGGAGCGGTGATCGGCGGCCCGGGTTTCGAATTCTACAAAGATGATCAGGGTGCTCTCTGCCATTTCCCGCACTCGGGGAGAGTTGTAATCGAAGACAATGTCTATATCGGCTCGGGAGTGGTGATTGATACTGCGGTATTCAAACAGACTATCATTCGGCGCGGCACCAAGATCGACAATCTTGCGTCCATAGCTCATAATGTCGAGATCGGCGAGAATTGCCTGATCATGGCCCATGCTTCTATTGCCGGGTCTGTCAAGATCGGCCCACGTACTCGGGTCTGCCTGGCAGCCTCGGTTCGAGATGGCGTGACTGTGGGAAGTGACGTAGTGATCGGAATGTCCGCCTGTGTCACCAAAAATATCCCCGACAACGTAACCGCTTTTGGAGTCCCGGCAGTTGCGACCCAGAGATCTACCAAGGCGAGTAATCGCGAACACCAGACTCCTTCGGAAAATACCGCACGGACAGTTCGTCTCATCAAAGAGGTGGTTCACAATCTTCGGCTCGACTTAACGGGGTTTGAAGTGCTGACTGAAGCCGCGACCGGCCATTTCGCGGTGACAGCCGCGATTGCGGCTCTCGCCGGAGCACGAGTTCAAGCGATCGCTACTGACTCACCCTATGGATCCGCTGATGACGCAGCTTTGGCAACCCTTGCGATGGCCAAAGCGGTAGGAGTTGAATCGCGCATCCGGATCGTCTCTCGCGAACAGGCGGATCTTTCCCAGACAGATATCCTGACAAATCTCGGGTTTGTCCGACCGATTGATGCACAGATAGTTTCGCGACTGAAACCTGGCAGCGTGATCCCGGTCATGTATGACGCGCGTGAGCTACGCCCGGGTGAGATCGATCTCGATTGTTGCCGTGAACGGGAAATACATGTAGTGGGCACCAACGAGGAACATCCGATGGCCGACATCCTGAGTTACTGCGAACCACTCGCAGTCCGGCTCATGATGGAGCAGAATCTGGAGATTCGCGGAAGTCACATTGTGGTGGCAGGGGAGAACTTTTTCACCCCCCCGATTCTTCGCGCACTCGAACAACTTGGCGCCGAGGTAACCCTCCTGACCAACTGGAACCAGCTTGACAGAACACTGCTCGAATCGCTCGACCTGCTCCTGTATATAGATTACTGGAACCAGTTGGGCGACACAGGTGGAAAACTCAATGCCGACCAACTCTCGGTGGCATCCGGAGCGACCGTCCTTCAGTTCATAGGCGGTCTGGATTTAACGCCTTTCCGCGACGCTGGCTGGCGTCTGGCTCCGAGTACTCCTGTAGCCCCTCACCGAATGTGGCGAACGCTGGCCTATCTTGGTCCTCGACCGGTGATTGAACTCCACGCCGCAGGGCTGAAAGCCGCCGAATTGGAGTTTCGAGGGGAAGAGTATGCGACCGGCTCGTGGTTCGATGGCCTCCGCCAACCGATCATCGCATTCCGTCCAACCGAGCTGACCGCCAGACCCTAGGCTGTTAACTTTTTGCACAGTCTGCCGATACTGATACCGAAGGGCACGGAACGCCCGAAAGGCATATAGTATGTGCGGCATAGCCGGAATATATCATCTCACACAGCAACCGATCCCGGCGCATTGCCTCAAAGCAATGTGCGATACGATGGAACATCGCGGTCCCGATGATGAAGGGGCTGTCTTTTTCCAGGTACGCAATGAGCCGTTTAAGGCCGAGGGATACTGGGTCGAAAAATCCGCCGAGCGGCGCTCTGCAAGAAACCAGCAGGAGTGGGAACAGATCCTGCATGGCGATCACCAGTTCAACCTTGCCCTGGGTCACCGCCGACTCTCCATCATTGATCTGACCTCCGCCGGCCACCAGCCGATGTCCAACCGGGCAAACGGAATCTGGGTCACCTTCAATGGCGAGATCTACAATTTCCGCGAACTACGGGCCCAGCTCGAGGCGGAAGGCCACCGCTTTTTCTCCCAGTCCGATACCGAAGTGATCATCCACCTGTATGAGCAATATGGTGACCGCGCAGTCTCTATGCTGAATGGCATCTTTGCGTTTGCGCTTTGGGATGGTCGCTCCAATCGCCTCATTCTGGCGCGTGACCGCTACGGCGCCAAGCCGCTCTACTACACCATTCAGCGGAATATGCTCGTATTTGCCTCGGAGGTAAAGGCGCTGTTGCAGGTCGATGGCATCCATGCTCGGCTGAATCCGCAGGCATTGAGTGATTATTTTACATTCCAGAACACGTATGGCGAAACCACGCTCTTTGAGAATATTCATCTACTTCAGCCCGGCACAATTCTCATTTTCAAGAACGACTCGATCAGCAGACACCAATACTGGGATTTCGATTTTGAAGAGGGAGAAGATAAGGGAGAGGCGCAGTACGTTGACGAATTGCGCGCCATTCTCGAACAGACTGTTCGCCGCCAACTGGTCGCCGATGTCCCGATCGGGAGCTACCTCTCCGGCGGGCTTGATTCAGGTACACTGACTGCCCTTGCCTCGCGTGAGATCCCTCGCCTGATGACCTTTACCGGCGGCTTTGATGTCGCCACTGCCACCAGCATTGAAAATTTCTTCGACGAACGGGCGAAAGCGGAACTGGTTTCGCGCGAATTTGGAACCGAACATTACCAGATGGTGATACATGCGGGAGATCTCGAATGGGCGCTCCCACGGGTGATCTGGCATGCAGAGGATCTTCGTGTTGGCATGTCCTATCCGCATTACTACCTGTCACAACTTGCAGGCAAGTTCGTAAAGGTGGTTCTTGCCGGTCCCGGAGGAGATGAACTGTTCGCGGGCTATCCCTGGCGTTACAATCTGTTGACCCAGGTCGACTCGCCTGCGGCCTTTGATGCTGCCGCTTACACTTATTGGTCGCGCCTGGTGCAGGATCGTCAAAAACCGAGTTTCTTCAGTCACGACTTTATGAGGGAACTTGGCGATTACAGTCCGCGCCAATCCTTTGATCGAGTTCTGAGTGGCAAGGCGCATGATTCACTCCTCAAGCGGGCCCTCTATGTTGATGCCAAAACTTTTCTGCACGGAATACTGGTGATCGAAGACAAGCTGAGCATGGCGCATTCACTCGAATCCCGCGTTCCATTTCTTGATAATGCCCTGGTCGATTTCGCTATGAAGCTCCCGTCCAAATACCTGATCAATACCGAATGGAGTGAGGCGGTCAAGTCCGACGCCAATCTCAGCGGGAAATATCTCCTTCGACAGGCAATGAAGGGGATCCTGCCGAATGATATCATCGAGAATCGCAAGCAGGGTTTCAGCGCTCCCGATCAATCATGGTATATGAAGCAGTTGGTTGATTATATCAGGTCGACAATTCTCTCGCCGCAGGCGCTCGACCGCGGCTATTTCCAGAAAGACTATCTTGAGAAAGTCATCGACGACCATGTGAGCGGCAGGGTTAACCATCGGTTGTTGATCTGGTCTCTCTTGAGTTTTGAACATTGGAACCGGCTCTTCCTCGATGGTGAGGCAGTCGATCCAAAGCGGTCGCTGACCATCACTCGCCACCAACCAGTCAAATCGCACCAGGCGTTGGAGCCGGTGCTGCGGTATCGCTAACCCCTACGGAGTGTCGCATGTTGTTAAAAGAGCAGACCCGCAAAGCAGAATCGACAAAACTTCCGATCACCCGGCCAATCTTCGATTCAGCGGAACTTCAGGCGGTAGAACAGGTCCTGGAATCAGGTTGGTTAGTTCAGGGACCGAGAGTCGCTCAATTCGAACAGCTCTTCGCCGACTTCGTCCAGGCCGAACATGCGATTGCCACGACGTCATGCACAACCGCGCTACACCTTGCCTTGCTGGCGGCCGGGATCGGCAGAGGAGACGAAGTGCTCCTGCCGTCGTTCACCTTTGTCGCTACGGCCAACGCGATCGAATATACCGGCGCACGTCCGATCTTTATTGATATCGATCTTGAGACACTGACGATCGACGCAGTGCAACTTCGTGAATATCTCGAGCAAAACTCTCGTCGTGGTGTAAGCTGGCCGCGAGCCATTATTCCAGTTTCGCTATTCGGCCTTTGCGCCAACATGGAAGCGATCAGCCAACTGGCCGAAGAATTCGATCTGACCATTATTGAAGATGCCGCTTGCGGTCTGGGCGCCGAACGAACCGGTCATCATGCCGGAACCGAAGCACTGGCCGGTTGCTTTTCTCTTCATCCACGCAAGGCGATCACCACCGGTGAGGGGGGAATGATCGTCACCAACGATGCTGAATTCGCGGCCACCGCGCGGATGCTCCGCGATCATGGTGCTTCCAAAACAGATCTCGAACGCCATCTCTCCAATGGCGGATCACTCTTGCCAAATTACGACATTCTCGGCTTTAACTATCGCATGACCGACCTTCAGGGTGCGATCGGTGTCGCGCAAATGGGAAAGCTCGACTCAATTCTGGAAGGACGCATGGCGGCGGCGGCGCGGTACACTGAGCTGTTAAGCGAACTTCCGTTCCTCAACCCACAAACCGTGCCATCGGGGTATCGTCACGCCTATCAATCATATGTCTGCTTATTCCAGCCGCGGGGCATGGAAGAACTGAAGCGCGCGATCCGCACGGGGAATTGGAGCCAGATCGACGACTGGAATCGGACACGCAACCGAATCATGGCCCAGCTCGAATCCGACGGTATCTCCGTTCGGCAGGGGACGCACGCGGTGCATCTCCTGGGGTACTACCATCGGAAGTACGCGCTCCGCGATATTGACTACCCGAATGCCTTCGTGGCTGACCGCCTGACGATCACTTTACCACTGTATAGCGGGATGCGTGAAGCCGACCAGTTGCGCGTTTTTGATACGCTTCGGTCGGCAATGAAGGGCTAAGCGATCCGGACGGGGGGCAAAATTCAGCGGGTAACCTGTTATTTGCTAACAAGTTTCTTGGTGGCTCCACCCTAAAAAATCTATTGACAGACCTTTCGAATCGATATATTTTGCGGTCTGTCCTGAATTTGTCAATTCCGGATAAGTTAATAGAAGATGGGCGATTAGCTCAGATGGTTAGAGTACTTGCTTGACATGCAAGGGGTCACTGGTTCAATTCCAGTATCGCCCACCATTTGACGACGCGGGGAAACCGCTGAGAGTCGACACTCCCGGGCGCCCCGCCTTTACTTATTAGAAAGAAGATGTCAGCCGTACAGATCACATTTCCTGATGGCTCCGTTAAGGGGTTCGAGTCCGGTACCACCGGTTTGAAGATCGCTGAGGGGATCTCGCCGCGCCTGGCCAAGGAGGCAATTGCCGTCAAGGTCAATGGAGTGGTGCGCGATCTTAACTACCCGATTCCCAGCGACGCCAAACTGGAGATACTGACTTTTGAACAGCCCGAAGGGAAGCAGGTTTTCTGGCACTCCTCCTCGCATATCATGGCACAGGCGGTGTTGGCGCTGTTCCCCAATGCCAAGCTGGCAATTGGGCCGCCGATCGATGACGGCTGGTATTACGATTTCGAAGTAGAGAAGCCGTTCTCCACTGATGATCTGGCGAAGATCGAAGAGCAGATGGCGAAGATCGTGGCCGAAGATGCCACCTTCCGTTGCGAAGTGAAAAACCGCAAGGAAGCGATCGACTACTACAAGGATCGCGAGGCGATCTACAAAGTTGAATTGCTCGAAGGGATCGCCGATGACACGGTGACTTTCTACTATCAGTCATCTTTCGAAGATCTCTGCCGCGGCCCGCATATACCCCGGACCGGTATCGTCAAGGCGGTCAAGTTGACCGCGACCTCCGGCGCATACTGGCGCGGCGATGAAAAGAATAAGATGCTGCAGCGGATCTACGGCATCTCCTTCCCGAAAAAGCAGATGCTCGACGAGTACCTGCAGCGAGTGGAAGAAGCGAAGAAGCGCGATCACCGACTCCTCGGCAAACAGCTTGAGCTGTACGCGATCACCGATGAGGTCGGGCCGGGGCTGATCCTCTGGCTCCCCAAAGGGGCGCGAATCAGGAACGAAATTGAGAATTTCTGGCGCTCAGAACACCTGAGTAACGGCTACGAGCTGGTCTTTTCGCCGCATATCGCGAATCTGGATCTCTGGAACAAGTCCGGTCATACGGGTTTCTATTCTGAGTCGATGTTCAGTCCGCTTGAGGCTGAAGAGCGGTTGTTCCAGCTTAAGCCGATGAACTGTCCGTTCCATATCCAGATGTATAAGAACCGGATGTGGTCGTACCGCGACCTGCCGCTTCGCTGGGCGGAACTTGGTACCGTCTATCGGTTTGAACGGGCGGGAACGTTGCACGGGCTGATGCGCGTGCGCGGGTTTACCCAGGACGATGCTCACCATTTTGTCTCCCATGAGGGGATGGAAGAGGAGCTGGTCTGGCTGCTCGATTTCTGCCTGCATATCCTGAAATCGTTTGGCTTTAGCGACTTCGAAGTGTATCTTTCGACCCGCCCCGAAAAGGCGGTTGGCGACCCGGCTGACTGGGTTCGCGCGCAGGATGGTCTGCGTAAGACTCTGGACAGCGCCGGCCTGAAGTATCAGGTCGACGAAGGGGGCGGAGCGTTTTACGGCCCCAAGATCGATATTAAGATCAAAGATGCACTGGGTCGTAGCTGGCAGTGTTCGACCATTCAGTTCGATTTCAATCTGCCGGAGCGGTTTGATCTGACCTATGTCGGGCCGGATGGACAGCATAAGCGTCCGTTTATGATCCACCGCGCGTTGCTCGGCTCGATCGAGCGGTTTTTTGGCGTGTTGATCGAACATTATGCCGGGAATTTCCCGGTCTGGCTTGCCCCGACGCAGGTTCGGGTATTGCCCATTACCGATGCTTTCAATGAGTACGGTAAGGGCGTGGTTGAGAAATTGAAGAAGGCGAATATTCGTGCTTCACTGGATGATCGGTCCGAGAAGATCGGGGCGAAGATCCGCGACGCCGAAGTTTACAAAGTACCATACATGTTTGTCATCGGCGGCCGTGAAGCGGAAAAAGGCGAGGTGGCAATTCGAAAGCATGGTTCGGGCGATCAGGGGGCCAAGTCGGTCGATGACGCTATAACCATGTTGGTTCGTGAAGTGGCGACCAAAGGACAGGAGCAATCCGGTAATGTATAACCGAGGAGGATTCTATCGCCAGTAAGGACGTTCGGGTCAATGACCGTATCCGTGTTACCCCTATCCGCCTGATCGGCGCCGCAGGGGAACAGGTTGGGATAATCCCAACCCGCGAGGCACTTGACCGTGCTCGTGAACTCGGTCTTGATCTGGTTGAGGTCGCGCCGACTAGTCGGCCGCCGGTTTGTCGAATCATGGATTTTGGAAAGTACAAGTACGAGCTTTCCAAAAAGGAGAAGGTCGCCAAGAAAAAGCAACACTCCTTCCAGTTGAAGGAGATGCGGTTTCGGCCGAAGATCGACGACCATGATTTTGACTTCAAGACCAAACATGTCCGTGAGTTTCTGGAGTCCGGCAACAAGGTGAAGGTGTTCGTGCAGTTCCGTGGCCGCGAAATGGCCCACCAGGAATTCGGACACGTCATCATCCAGAAGATCATTCAGGAACTGGCCGATATATCGTTGCTTGATGTTCCGCCGAAGATGGAAGGGAACACGCTGAGCATGGTGATGAGTCCGAAACCGGATATGCTCAAGAAGATGCAGGCGCAACGCCTCGCTCAGTCGAAAGACAAGGGCGATCAGAAGCAGGAGAAATCGTCCGGGGCGGCCGACGCGGTGATGGTCGAGGACGATGACGAAGAGTCGGACGAGTAGTTTCCGGCGCGGATTTTGAAGTTAGAGAAAGTGAACATAGAGGAATCAGATGCCGAAAATCAAGACCAACAAGGGTGCGGCCAAGCGCTTCAAAAAGACCGCCTCCGGCAAGATCAAACACAAAAAGGCTTATCGGTCACATATTCAGACCAAGATGAGCGCGAAGCGTGTCCGCCAGCTACGCAAACATGGGATGGTCCACAAGACCGATATGCATCGCGTTGAGCGGATGTTGCCGAACGACTAAGCAGGACTAGTGAAGAAGGAGAATAGAGATGCCTCGCGCAAAAAATAACGTCGCCGCTCATCGGCGGCACAAAAAGGTCCTGCAGCGGGCCAAAGGAAATTTCAGCGGTCGCTCGCGCCTCTACCGTACCGCTATTGAAACGGTGCATCGTGGCATGCGCTACGCCTATCGCGATCGCCGCGCGCGCAAGCGCGAATTCCGCGCCCTCTGGATCACCCGCATCGGTGCGGCGGCCCAGCTCTGCGGAACCAATTATTCGAAATTCATCAATGGCCTGAAGAAGGCCGGAGTGACGCTCGACCGAAAGGCCCTGGCCGATATCGCCGCTCGCGATATGGCGACCTTCGCCAATCTCGTTAATATTGCCGCCGGCAAGTAACTGGATCGGGTCCTCGGTATGTCAATACTTGACGAGGTCTCTCACATCGAACGTGACGCTGTCGAGCGAATCGGAAATGCCGATTCGCTCGATTCGTTACGGGAACTGCAGGTTCAGTTCCTTGGACGGAAGGGGAGTCTAACTGCCGTCCTGAAATCGCTCGGCGCGTTGTCAGTCGATGAGAAAAAGTCGGTCGGCGCGGCGGCCAATCAGGTCCGCCAGCGGATCGAGCAACTCATTGAAGAAGCGACCGCGCGGCTTTCATCCTCCAAACAAGCCTCTGATTTCGATCCCACACTTCCCGGAACCGGGCAGTATCAGGGGACGGTTCACATCATCAATCAGACGATGAACGACATCTGTGGTATTTTCGAGCGCATGGGTTTCCAGATAGCGCGCGGCCCGCATGTCGAGACCGATCATTACAATTTCGAAGCGCTCAATTTCGCCCCGGACCATCCGGCGCGCGATGAACATGACACCTTCTTCGTTGAAGGCGGGAGACTGCTTCGTACTCACACCACGCCGGTACAGGCTCGTGAACTGGAAAAGCGGAAAAACGATCTCCCGATCAAACTGATCATGCCGGGTCGCACATTCCGCCACGAAGATATCTCGACGCGCGCGCATATCTCATTTCACCAGGTCGATGGATTTCTGGTCGATGAAGGCGTCTCGATCGCCGATCTCAAGGGATGTATCAACGCCTTTGCGCATGCCTATTTCGGCGAAGACCTGAAACTTCGGTTCAGGCCATCCTATTTCCCTTTCACGGAACCATCGGCAGAAGTGGATGTCGCCTGTTATCTCTGTAAAGGTAAGGGATGCCAACTCTGCAAGCAGACCGGCTGGCTTGAGATCCTTGGATGCGGGATGATCCATCCCAATGTGCTCGATATGGCCGGGATCGATTCCGAAAAATATACCGGCTACGCGTTCGGCACCGGAGTCGAGCGACCGGCGATGCTGAAACATGGCATCAATGATATCCGGCTCTTTTTCAACAGCAACCTTCGATTCCTCAGACAGTTCAGTTAAGCTATGCAAGTTTCCTATCTCTGGCTCAAGGAATTGACCGGCCTTGACTGGTCGGCCGAGGAGATGGCGGATCGCCTCACGCTGTGCGGGATCGCCAATGAAGAGATCATCTCCACCGCGCGCTATCTCGACAAAGTAGTGGTGGGTGAGGTACTCGAGGTCCACCCCGTTGAAGGGGCGAGCAAGATCCAGCGGACAGTCGTCAATATCGGCAGAGAGAAGTTGCAGGTGATCTGTGGCGCTCCGAATGTGGCGGTTGGCCAGAAAGTCCCGGTTGCGCTGGTTGGCGCAAAAATGAACGGCGGGATGGAGATCAAGCAGGCGAAGATCCGCGGTGTTGAGTCCTTCGGTATGATCTGCGCCGAGGATGAACTCGGCATCTCCAATGACCATGCCGGGATCATGGTCCTCGATCCGAACGCTCCGGTAGGAGTCCCACTCAAAGAATTTCTCGATTTCGATGACCATATCCTCGGCTTTGAACTGACACCAAACCGCGGTGATGCCTGGTCTGCGTTCGGTATTGCCCGCGATCTCGCGGCGCTCGGCGGAGTGAGACTTCGCAAGCCAGAGATCAAGCTGAAGGAAGTAGCTGAGAAGGCATCTTCGGTGGTCACGGTGACCAGCGAAGATCTGGTCGGCTGCCCTCGCTATGCGGCGCGTGTGATCCGCAATGTCAAGATCGGACCCTCGCCCTGGTGGATCAAAAAGAAACTACTGACGGCCGGTATTCGGCCAATTTCCAATGTGGTTGACATCACCAATCTGGTGATGCTTGAATGTGGCAATCCGCTCCATGCGTTTGATCTCGATCAATTCGGCTCGAACGAAGTGGTTGTTCGTCGCGCCAAAGATAAAGAGAAGTTCGTCACGCTGGATGGACAGGAGCGTACGCTCACGCCTCAAGTCTTGATGATCACCAACGGCAAAAACCCGGTCGCGGTGGCAGGTGTGATGGGTGGCCTTCACTCTGAGGTGACGGAGAAAACAACCACACTTTTGCTGGAAGCTGCGCACTTCAACGCGGTGATAACGCGCCGAAGTCGGAAAGAGCTGGGCATGGTGACCGAATCATCGGCACGGTTTGAGCGTGGAGTTGACCCCAATAACATTCCGTATGCGATCGACCGCGCGGCCATGCTCTTCCAGGATGTCTGCGGCGGAGAAGTGCTCTCCGGTGTTGTTGATTTCTACCCCAAGAGAATCGAGCCGTTGAAGATATCACTTCGCCCCGCGCGCTGCTCTGCAGTGATGGGGAAGAAGCTCTCTTCTGCGCGGATGAAAGAGATCCTGACGGGTCTGGAGTTCCAGACGTCGGGTGACGATCCGATCGAGGTGACTGTCCCGACTTTCCGCTCCGATATCGGCCGTGAGATCGATCTGGTCGAAGAGGTCGCTCGCATCGAGGGCTGGGGGAATATCCCTGATACGTCGAAAACAAGGGGCCACTGTATAGTCCATCGAACCCTGAGGATCTCTACGAAAATGAGATCCGTCGCCTGTTAACGGGCGTTGGTTTTGATGAGATTCTCGGCCATGGGCTGGCGGATGGACGTCTCTGCGAACAACTCCTTCCGGGAGTTCCGCAGGTGAAAGTGTCGAACCCGATCTCTGATGATCTCTCCATTATGCGGAATACGCTTTTACCAAGCATGATTGGTATCGCGTCGCACAATTTGTCCCATCGGATAACTGACCTTCGGCTGTTCGAACTCGGACGCGCCTATTTCCCGCCATCGGACAAGTCGGATTGGCGTGAGGAAGAGCGGTTGTCGCTGGCCGTGTCAGGCAATTCACCGGCCAATTGGCGCGATAAAGCCCGAGCGGTCGATTTCTATGATCTGAAAGCCGCAATAGAGCGGATGGCCGCTCATTTCCACTGGTCTTCGCTCACCTACGAGCCGATCAGCACCACTTACTTTGATGCAGAAGTATCATTCGAATTGCAGGCAGATGGCGAACGAATCGGCCAGGTCGGCAAGCTGACCGATGCTCTGGCAAAGCGATTTGATATTCGGCAGGACTTCTATGTTGGCGAGCTGTACCTTGCTCCGATGATGAAGATCAGCCGATCGCTTGGCAAGTTCTCTGCGTTGCCGATCTATCCGGCTGCGCCGCGGGATCTGGCGATCGTGGTCGGGCGCGAGGTGCGAGTGGGGGATATGGTCGATCGAATCAAAGCGGTGGCCGGGTCGATCGCTGAATCAGTGACCGTCTTTGATGTGTACGCCGGGAAGCAGATAGAATCGGGCAAGAAGTCGATCGGTGTGGCTATCGTCTATCGTTCGAGTGAGCGTTCGCTTGCCAGCGAAGAAGTCGATAAGGCACAACAGGCTATCATTGCCGCCTTAAAGGACGAGTTTAGGGCCGACATTCGGGAGAAGTAACATGGCGGACAAACTGGAACAATTGACGATCAAGTTCGAGAAACTGCTTGAACTGGTGGAGAAGCTGAAAGGCGAGAACCAGGAACAGAAGCAGGAGAACAGTCGACTTCGCTCAGAACTGACAAGACTTCAGACCGAAGTGACGCGATTACGGGCGAATCAGAACGATCAGTCCGACCAGATCAAGAGCCGGCTGACGGCGGTCCTGGCCCATGTAGATGAGCTGGAAGGTCTTACGCGGTAAGTTTTTTTATTGACAATCGCTGTCCTGTTTGGTATAACAATGTGCAGGATAGTCGGATAGGACAGAAAATACAATCAACGCGAGTGCGCACCATTACATGTCTGACGTATTAGCTGAAAATAAGGTCACAGTCAAAATATTTGGCGAAGAATATCCTATTACAGGTAGCGGCGATCCAGCACATATTGCACGGGTCGCCGAATTCGTTGATACCATGATGAGAGAAGTCGCTCGAGTGAGTCGTTCCAAAGCCAAGGACAAGGTGGCCATTCTGACCGCCCTTACTCTCGCCTCAGAACTCCTTGAAATGCGTGATCAATTGAAGCACCTGGAGGATGACCAGACCAGCTATGTCGACACCTTAATGAACCGCCTTGATCTGGCCCTCGATCCCGTCGAGAAGCCGAAGCGGTAGTCGGTCGCGCAGTCTCATTTCGTATTTTCCCGCCCTACTCCTTTGCTATTAGACATAGAGTCATCCGTCGTTTCTGACGGGTGGGAGGTTCTTATGAACATTTCAGTAGTTACTATTGTCTCCGCTCTGGTGGTAGGCGTGGTGGCTTTTGTGGCGGCCTGGATACTGGCCCACCGCATCGGCGAGAAGAGCGTCAGCTCGTCTCGTTCACAGGCTGCCCGGATCATCACCGAAGCCGAAAAAGAAGCCCAGATAAAGAAAAAGGAATCCGCTCTCGAGGCGCGCGAAGAGTGGCTCAAGGTCAAAGGGACCTTTGAAAAAGAGATCGAAGAGCGCCGCCGTGAGATCGAAAAGGTCGAGAAGCGGTTGGACGAAAAGGACTCCCTGCTCCAGAAGAAGCATGAGTCCGTGGAGTCCAGGGATCGTGATCTGGCCAACCGAGATAAAACTCTGCAAGGGCGCGAGCGCGGGATAACCCTCCGCGAAACCGAACTTGACCAGATCATTTCCCAGCAGAACGACCGACTCCAGAAGATCGCCCAGATGTCGCCTGAAGAAGCCAAGCGGCAGTTGATGGATAATATGATCGGCGAGGCAAAACTTGAAGCCGCCGCCAAGATCAAGGAAATCCGCGATCAGGCCGAACAGAACGCCGAAAAAGAAGCCAAAGAGATCATTCTCTCTTCCATCTATCGCTGCGCGGCCGACCATACGGTTGAGTCGACTGTTTCTGTCGTCAACCTTCCGACCGATGAAATGAAGGGGCGGATCATCGGGCGCGAAGGACGCAATATCCGCGCATTCGAAACCTGCACCGGGGTTGATGTCATAGTTGATGACACGCCGGAAGCGGTGATCCTGTCCGGCTACGATCCGGTCCGTCGCGAGATCGCCAGAATGTCGCTGGAGAAGCTGGTGACGGATGGCCGGATCCATCCGACCCGGATCGAGGAAGTAGTCGAAAAGACCAAGAAAGAGATGGAAGTGATTGTCCGCGAGGCCGGCGAACAAGCCTGTTTCGAACTGGGCGTACATGGGCTTCATCCGGATATCATCCGTCAATTGGGAAAACTGAATTACCGAACCTCCTATGGACAGAATGTCCTGGCCCATTCGAAAGAAGTAGCCATGATCTGCGGCCTGATGGCGGCAGAACTGGAACTGGATGCGCCACTGGCCAAACGGTGCGGTCTGCTGCACGATGTCGGCAAAGCGATCGACCGTGAGACCGAAGGAACGCATACCCAGATCGGCGCCGATTTTGTGCGGAGATACAAAGAGAGCGAATCGGTCATCAACGCGATCGAATCGCATCATGGCGATGTGCCCATGCTGGGACCGTACCCGGTGTTGGTGCAGGCGGCCGATGCGATCTCCGGTGCACGACCGGGAGCGCGTCGTGAGCCGCTCGAAGCTTATGTAAAACGGTTACAGCAGCTCGAAGCTCTGGCTGATAGTTTCCGCGGCGTACAGAAAGCGTACGCGATTCAGGCGGGACGCGAGATCCGCGTGATCGTGGAACATGGTCAGATCGATGACCTGGCAAGCCAGGTGCTGGCCTCGGATATCGCTGCCAAGATCGAATCGGAGATGCAGTATCCCGGTCAGATCAAGGTGACGGTGATTCGCGAGACGCGTTCGACAGAGTACGCAAAGTAGCACACCGTTTGTGAGATATCGCGAGAGCGGCGGAAAAATCAAGGCAGGTTCAATCGCTGGACGAATCGATTGATACCTGCCTTTTGAATGATAGGTCAGCTCGCCTCACTATTAGAGAGCGAGACGCTTTATTGGCAGTTCGGCAATGTCGGACGCGGTGTCATCGTCAGATACGCGATGAGCAGTGACAGATCCGACAAATCGATACTCCCAGTCGTGTTTGTATTCGCCTCCGGAAGGCAGGGGAGAATCGGCCGCGGCGTGACCGTCAAGTATGCGATGAGCAGCGACAAGTCGGACAAATCGGGCGTCTCTGAAACAGACTCATTCACATTACCAGTGGTGCCAGCACAGCAAGTTGACGCATCGGCAAAAATCTGCCAGAATCCCTGATTCACGCGATAACTGGAAGAGGCCACCAGGCCAGCGGCCGTCTGTCCGATCGTGGCCGCGACAATGTAGCTGTCAGATAACGAAATCCCCCCCCCACCGCTCTGCACGCGCCAGTTGATCTGTTCACCAGCCGTCGGCACCAGCACTTCTGGAACGGTCTCGGCAGCGGACAGCAGAGATGCGCAACCGATCACTGCAATAAGGAGCGGTTGCAATATAGATAATGCTCTCATAACAAATGCCTTTGCAGTTACGAAATTCGGCTATGAATAGCCGCTATTTCCTGGCTTGTTCTAGCACCTTGACGCGCCTGGCCAATTCTTCGTTCTGTTTCTTCAATTCTTTGATGGCTTCCAATAGGAGCGGTGTCAGGCGGCCATAGTCGACTGTGAGAGAGCCGTCCGGCTGGGTTGTCACAACTTCCGGAACGACCTGTTTAACTTCCTGAGCAACGAAACCAAGCTGTGTTCCCTCGCTGAACTGGTATTCCGGGAATTCAGAGCGTTTCCACTCGTACCGTACGCCTTCGAGATCGCCGATCAGATCCAGTGCGTGATCGACCGGTTCAATGTTCTGCTTGAACTTTTCGTCAGAGCAGGCGCCGATCGAGCCGGTGTAGCAGATGTTGCCCACGACATGCAGGGCCTGGGCGGGTGTCGGCGTACCGATCCCGATAGAGGCAGTGCCGTTCGTTATCAAACTGATGGTGCTGGTGAATCCGCCCACAAAGGGTGGACCGGAAACATCAAGGCGGCTTCCAGTGGGTGTGGCTTCGGCTTTGATCAGGGTACCTGAGTTATCCGGGTCTGCCTGAGTTCCGAGGCGCAAGGTGCCAGTTCCACTTTTTGCTGTCAGCGTCGCCAGTTGTATCGTTGAGTCACCAGTGGTTGAGCCGGACATGGCGAGCGAAGACGAGTTGTTTGAGACACTGGGGATTTTTGCCAGGCCACCGGCTGGTGTATATGATGCCCCAAGGTCCACCAAAGCGGAGGGCGGCTCAGGCTGCGGGGCAAATAGTCTGATGCTGAATCCGCCATTGAATGGGCTCGGCTCTATGCCCATAACCTGTCCGGCATCATCAAAGAAATCCATACTGGGACCGTTGATTGGATCGCCATTTAGCTCCATCAGTACACGGGGTGGCTCTGGTTGCGGGGCAAACATCCTGATGGATGCACCATTATTCAATAATGACGCTATTTCAAGTACCTCCTTGGGTGGTTCAGGTTGCGGGGCAAACATGAAGATGCTGGCCTTACTAAGAGACTTGTTAATAAGAACGCCTCGCCATCGTCACGTTTGAGGGTGAGGGAACTTGAACCGGTCTCAACTGAACCCGTCAGTTTCCCGGCAGAGGTCGCTTTGGGAACAGAGCTCAAGAGCGTTCGTGGGGTGAGGGGTGTCGAGGAAGCCACTTGAATTTCAAGATACAGATTGCCGGTGCCGAGCGAGGCAAGGTCAAGCGGGGTGATACTGCCCAGCAGGACGGTAAATAGTCCGCCCGAAGTAACCACCGCGGGGTGCGTCTCTGTCCAGAGGGCGCTTCCGCCGGAAAGCGCACTGAAGACGCGGAAAGTCAGCGAATAGGAAGCATCAGGAACTGCCGTGCCGGAGGCATCGGTCAATCTGCCCTGATAATTCAAGTTGTCTGATGCGATTGTCGAAAGTGAGATCGCGACGACAAGAAGAAGTGCGGCGCAAATAGTCAGCAGTGCAGAAGCTCGCATAGCTACTCCCTTTTAGTTTGATAGAGATTTTATGGGACATTTGTCGTGTATGCGACAACAAAGGATACCAGGCCGCCGCGCTCGGTCAGCTTCCTGTGCATCTCATAATAACAAATAAGACAAATCTGTCAATGTTTAGTTTGGCGAGCTACATTGATGAGAGAGTCTATTCCTCGGAAACCGATCGACTGCGAATGGTGTTACTTTAGGCATGAGCAAAGAGACTTTAACTGTCGATCCTCGTGCGGTTATCGGCCATGTGCATCTTAAGGTAGCCGATCTGGACAGAGCCATCAAATTCTACACTGACACGCTTGGTTTCGAGGTCGTGGCCCGTATGGGGAACGCCGCTGCATTCCTCTCGGCGGGAGGGTATCATCACCATATCGGGCTCAATGTCTGGGAATCGAAGAATGGCTCGCCGCCACCGCGCGGCTCGACCGGGCTTTACCATTTTGCGATTCTGCTGCCCTCACGTCAGGCATTGGCGACTACTCTTCTGCGCGTACTGGAGTCGGGATGGGCGATCGATGGTGCCGCCGACCATGGCGTAAGTGAAGCGATCTATTTCCGCGATCCGGACAACAACGGGATCGAGATATATTGTGACCGTCCGCGCGACCAATGGCCCCGGAATGAGGATGGAAGTTACGCGATGGTCAATGCCGTGCTCGATATCGATGCCTTGCTCGCCGAAGCTAACTGACAGACTCTTCCTGTCTCTCAATCGGCTTTCGGCGAGACTTCTTCTACTGCGCTCCTATTTCGATTTCTTCTGGCAGAGAATGCTTTCATACTCGTTAAATATCAGACCCTGCGGTTTCGACGGAAAGGGCCCGAGACGATAGGTCTGCAACTGTCCGGCGATCGCCTTGCGGGCGAAGATGGCACCCTCGGGGACGATTACCTTAAAGAGCACAGGAAAAGCTGTTTCCGCCGGGACTCCGGAGGTCTCTATCTTTAGGTCGACATAGTGACCGTCGGCCTCGGATGCCACTGTATAGCTATTGGTGAAGACGGGGAGACCCCGGCCATAGAGCCATTGATTGAAAAACCAGTCGAGCTTGATACCGGTGTGTGATTCCGCCAGCGCGCAGAAGTCGTAATTGCTGAATTTTCGATTATTTGATTGCATGAGAATGTCGCGCAGGAATCCAAGAAAGATATCATCATTGGCATGCTCCAGATCGCGCATCAGGATACGCAACATGTGGAGCATCCAGACCCCTTTGCCGATACCACGCATGGCGTCCCCGCGCAATCCGGTTGACAACGCAATATCCTCATCACGATCTATAGCTTCTTCGATCTCTACTTTCCACTGCTTCAGATTGGTATACATCGCGGTCGCGCCGGTATTCTTTTCCACATACATCAAGCCCAGGTATACAGAGATAGCCGGGGCCATCCAGTATTCCCGGTATGAGGCAGGCTGTATCTTCGGACCGATCCACTGACGTGCCACGCGTTCGCTCGCGACTCGCTGAAATCCGCCCATCTCAAGATCGCCCTTGACCGGAGGAATATTCAGCAAGCCGGGGTCCGATGCATCTCCTCCGGGGAAGATGTATACTTCTGTCAGGTCGGATGGATTGCCGAACATATCCATGAAGAAGCGGAAGCAGTTGGTCACTTCATCCTGATACGGTTTCTCTTTGACTATATCGCCGTAATCGTGCGACACGAATTTCAGCAGAATCAAAGAATCAATATCGACCACAGTGGTGTCGTAATTGGTCACCATTGGGCGGAACCCAAGATCGCTCCCATAAAATCTTCCGGCCGTGCACTGGTGCCGCCCATCGCCACACTCTTCGATAGCACCAGCCATCGGGAGCGCGTAGTTGTAGCCAGGCGGGAAGACAAGGCGGAGTGAACGATCCAGCGCTTCGCCACTCTCCATCCAGGGGAGCAGCGAGTAGTAGTCGGAACCGCCGTTGGAGTACCAGATCGCGATATTGAGCGTGTCACCTTTGTGTACATAGTCAGGTGTGAGCAGGAGGAGATGGTAGAAGTCCTTCCGGCGAAACCACTCTGTCCGGACACTATTTACGAAGATTGAGTCCGGGTCAAACCGACGATCCATAAAGAGCCCGGGGAACCGGACCGAATCACGATTGATCTTCAGTATTGTGGAAATTTCAGCCTTGTCTATGCGCCAGCCATCGGCGCCGGACAATTCCAGCGTAGCATCTATCCGGCTCATCTGGAGTGGGAAATCGATCTGCGAGATCTGCCGCAATCCGTATCGGTTCCGCTCTTTGCGTTGGAACGATACCAATGCGTCGGACATGGCAATGTCAGGATTGCGGGCATGTCCGATCGATATCTCTTCGGGACGGTTGGGATCGAAAGAGAAAAATGTGTGGTCAAAGCTGGCCCAGAAGTAGCCGTCGGATCTCCGCTCGTACGCTGAGATGAGGAGCTGGGCCAGGTTGTCCCAGGCATGGTATCTGGTTGGCTTGAAGTAATACTCTCCCTTGATATCCCTGATCTTTTGGTAATCCGCGACTGCCATTTGCCCATTCTTCACTTTGAAGCGTTGCTTGAGTTGCAGATCGAGATCGTCGGCCATCCGGATGAAGCAGACGGTAAAGTCTTCATCGATCATGGTGTCGCGCTTCATGGCGTAGAGATTATGTCGTTCCGCCGGAACCGGGATATCGATGCGGACATGTCCCGTTCCGACAAAAGCGGCGACAGTCGGACGACCATTAACCGGCCGCTGCAAAAGGAATGTGCCGGGGCCGAACCGGAACTCCGCAACATCCTTGACATAGGTGAAGCTGTCGATCTGGAGCAGTTCGCCGGAGCGGTCATTGACCAGCTTGACCAGCGAGGCGTAATCCTCGCGGAATTGCTTGCTGGAGATCGCGGCGTGGGAAGTGGAGATCAGGAGAAGAAGTAACCCAAGTTGACAAACCAGTGAACGATACATCGTATGCCACTCCTGTGCAGCGATGTGAGGGGTCGCTGCGGTTGGTGTGCCTGCCCGGTCCGATCGGTCCGGGGATCATAGGCAAAGTTGTCCTCTTGCCAATAACATATGCCCGTTGTTACAATCTGGCAACAAGAATTGGGTGCGTGGGGGTAGGGGAGACCTGTATGACGATTGTGCGTAAAGGCCGGGAGGTGATCACAGCCTGTGATGCCCAGGTCGTTGCAGGAGAATCGAGTTGGCTCCAGACGAAGGTCCTGAAAAAAGATCCTGTATTACACAGCGGGATGGGGTGGTGATCCTCCTACTAGAGGGGCGCGGTCACGGGGTCACTATCAGATGTCATACGTATTGAAAGCGTTGCGTAATCTGTCCATATTCGTATATTGCGGGCTGGTGATTCAGAAGGAGTAATTCGTTTACTATGTCGACACGATTCATTCGTTATGCTCGCTATGGACTGATGACCCTGATCCTCGGGCTGGTGACCTGGCTCGCGCTGGGAAATGGCTCGCGGTCGTTCGAAGCGTACTGTCCGTTTGGCGGGGCAGAGTCGCTCTGGGGGCTGTTTACCGATGGCTCTTTCAGTTGTGCGCTGGGGCCGCTCAATTTGTCGCTGATGGTGGCGATCATCGCGCTGGCGATCATCTCCAAAAAGAGTTTCTGCGGCTGGGGATGCCCGATCGGCTTTCTGGGGGAGCTTGGCGGCAAGCTGGGTAAGCTGGTCTGGAAACGCCGCCCGAAAGTGAATCCTAAAGTGAACGGCTATGCCAAGCTGCTTCGCTATTTGGTGCTCGCGGTTTCGCTCTTTTTCACCTACAAGCTGGGTGAACTGGTCCTTCGCGGATTTGATCCGTTCTATCTGATCTTTTCGGGAATGGGGCATGGCAGTTTGGGCGCTATTTCCGTGGCGGTGCTGGTTGTCCTGGGTATCGGGGCACTATTGATCCCGATGTTTTTTTGTCGGTATCTCTGTCCGCTTACGGCAGTTTTCGACCCGTTTGGGCGGATCGGGATCATCAAACTGGTGCGAAATGAGTCGACCTGCACCTCGTGCGGCAAATGCAGTACGGCCTGTCCGCATGATATCCCGGTCCACATACTGCCGGTAGTGAGACATCGAGACTGCACCAACTGCCTTGAATGCATGGTGGACTGCCCCGAAAAAAACGTGCTTGAACTTCAGGCGAAAATGTAGGTGACCAATGAAAATCTCTCCCTGGATACTTCCGATGTTACTGGTCCTGACGCTGTTCGGCGGATATGGCCTGCGCACAGCATTCACCCAGCCGACCACCACCAATGTCAGCGGCGAACTGGCCGGCAGTAAGCTGACGGCGATAGTCGATGGCCTCAAATGCAAGGGGACGGCAAATTACTTTGTATCACTGTACGACAGCACGGCGGGGATAGCGGGGATTGAGACTTTTGCTTCTGAGCATAAGGCGGTTTTCACCTACGATCCTGATCAGATCACGCCCGACAGCATCAAGGCGATCATGGAGCAGGTGATTCGGTTCGATGACGGTACCGAAGCGCAGATATATGAGTGCGAGTCGATGGAATAGGCGACTCGCACCGGTAATGCGCCAAATTACTGTTCAATGTCATTCATTCGTCTTGTCGTGACATTGATCACATCCTTCGCCATTCATCCCTGACACGACCGATGGAGACCAGGTCAGTCCATATGCTCGATTCCCGCCATGTGCCTTGTGGCAAGAGAGGCAGAATACGCCATTGGTTGCGGGGTCAATCTGAGTGCAGGTCGAATACTCGGTGCCGCCGTCCTGCACGAAGCGCAGGCGATTAGTTATCTGAAAACCAGCCCCGGTGCCGGCAGTCCAGTGTTCTGGATCAGTACTTTCTTCCTCTTCTCCCTGTCCAATATTATTTCGAGTATCTCGTTCTGAGTCATACGCAGGGTGAAGACTGTGGATGTCGCTTCCGTCAGGATTGGTGTACGATGTGCCGGTAAAGACGTGGTGGCAGTCGATACACATATTGGAAACTTCGCGAAGTGTCGAAGAATTGAGCGTACCATAGGAGACATTTGAGGCTTCGTACTTGGCGGTTCCTGCCGCGCCAGGATTGACAAATAGACCAAACTGAGGCTCGCCACCGGGATATGACGCCCACTGTAGATTTCTGGGACGTTCATTGCCGTGCGGATTGTGACAGTCAAGGCACGTGACTCCGGCAGTGGAGAAAGTACCACCAAAATGACAACGCATACAAAGTTCCCAGTCGCCAGTCACCAGTCCGTAGCTCAACTTATGTCCTCGAGGGTTTTCTTCCCCGGGTGTGCCAAAATGCCCGGCAGATCGCTCCACCAATCCATTTACATCAGGACCGACGACATCGGGTATCCCCACCATATTGTCATGGCAGGCCAGACAGAGCGAAACCGGGTCGGTAGCCTTGAGAAGATTGGGAGTCGGGGTGTAAGATTGTGGAAAACCTCCAAACGGATCGACCAGCGCTGCACCGTCGTGCGGGTGTTGCGCGCTGGCATGCATGACATGACAGTAGGCACATTGCAGAGTCTCGCCGTTGTGGAAGGTCGATGTGGCCATTGGCGACTGGATGTCAGCCGCGGCGCGGGGAAGATTCATTCCGGTTGATGGATGAATGTAGCTTCGACCAGACTGCAGATCTTTGATCTCTCCAGCAAAAGCAGAGATTCCGGCCAGAAGGAATAGCCCCAAGAGGAGACGTAAACTCTTAAACACCAACATATAGGTACTCCACAGCGAACTCAAAACGCGGTCCCGCGTCTCAAGCGATTGCTGATTTGATTCAAATTTCTGTTTGGGGTGATTCCGGAGTAAATCGATGGCGATTGTGGTGTCACCGAATACTGGAATCTGTCGGCGGGGAAATCCGTTTTCCGGCCATCAAAGTATTACTGGACTAAATTAGCAATATTACTGCCATTGTCAAGATAAGAGTGTCCATGTTATGGGCGAGTTTCTGGGGAAGCTGTTCGTGGGAGAAAGGACAGAATTCGTGTTGTATTCCGAGGCACAGATCTACGAGAGTATGGAAACGGAGTAAGTGGGGAGGCGGTGACAAGTTGGCATCATCAGGTTGTTGCGGGGGTGAGGGATCGGTTCTGGCGGGGAGAGAATTCAATGTCGGAGATAATGCGGTCGGGGAGTAGGGCTTCATACTAGAGGGGGCGGAGGGGGAAGTACTCGCAGGTGTGATACGGAAATAATCGGCTGAACCTCACTTGGACCTTTGACGAATGGAGATAGTGCCACGCGAAAAGGGGTAGTCAATCCTATGGTTTACTTTGGCAGGGTGATCAACTTGCGGAATTGCAATGTCGTCGCTGAAGAACATTACCTCAAGACCAGAGTACCTATCTTGAGCACTGTAGCTTAGATCGTAAAGTAACTGCCTTCGATGCCCATACATTTTAAGTATCTCAGGAACAGCATCATAACTGACGAACCAAGGCTGTTTAATGCAGGACTGGACCAGCGCAGCAAGGTCCTCGTGGTTTTCATGAACATAAAAATTCCTGTAAAGTTCGGCGCCCTTTGCGTAGTATGGCGGATCTAAGTACACAAGTGTGTTTTCGGGTAATCTCGGAAGTACTTCTGAGACGAACTTTGCAGCGTCTGCCTGATATAGGCTAATACGATTCTTGTATTTGGCGATACGTTCTATTCGATGAATGAGATCGATTTTGTTAAATCGCGCATCAAGTTTCCAATGACCGGATTGCGACTTTCCTCCGATTACTCCACCGCGAATAATCCCGGATCGATTAGTTCGATTTAAGAAAAAAGTGCTGAACCCGAGTTCTACTGTGCTATGATTCTTTACGTCGTTCTGCACTTGCCTTTGGCGAGTCCATTCACTCATGCTGACGCGTGTGTTTCGAATCTTTCTGCACAAATCGTCGGTAGAATCAATGACTGAATTCCAAAACGCATATATTGCAACATCAATGTCGTTAATGTGTATGTGTTGCACGTACTCCTCAAGTAATAGCGGCCAAGCAACACCTGCTCCACCGGCGAATACTTCCACGTAGTGGCCATCTAGCAGCGAGTTTTGTCTCAATAGCACTTTTACGAACGCTGCGAGAGCACCTTTTCCGCCCGGATAGCGCAATGGGCTCATATAGGGATGATTTGTCGTAGGCTGCATAGGTAATCGATACTTAGTTCCAGAGTTTCACGAAAAACGCTTCAATGTTGTCCCAATTGTTTCTGAGGTCTTTAGGGTTTGGATGATAGTATTGATTGTGAACGTAAGCGTGCCAACTTTGAATTGAGAAGACCTTATTCTTCGAATTGGCCAATTCACGGATTCCCTGAAGCTCCTTTTTTTCGCAAGCTTTTCTCTTCTCCATATCATTGGCTACAGCCAGAAGCTTTTGCGCCAGATTCATTTCAACGAGATTGCCCTTCTTGGAGGTCGTTGTTAGTGGAATTCGCCTCTTCTGTGAATATTCAGATAGACTCATCTCCAATAGGACGCGAAGAAGCACTGCGCACGAATTCTTGTACTTCTCGATTGGCAAGGTCTGAAGTTCGCCAAATATTTCTGCGATTCTCTTTTGTGTCAAAGTGATGTTGAGCGTAGTCGGAATCAGCGTTTTCCGCTCGCCCTTCGATCGAGTAGTTCGCTGCTTCGATTTTCTAGTCTGTTTGTTGGGAGTGCTTGATTCGAGGTCTGTCGGTCCAATTTTCGCGTGATGTTTGGGCAATTCTCGGGCAATTACTTTTTTCGCATACTCGACACGCTGTTCTTTAGAGTCAAGTTGTGTTACCTTTACATGCTTGTTTGCGATGTCGCTGACTACAATCGCTAGGCGAGCCATGACTTCGTTAGGGGATCCGAGAACCACCAGATCGCCATCTTTAACGTCGACACCGATGAGTCTGCGGGCCTCAGGTGTATCCAGGATGCGCTTAATATTGGTAATCGAGAGTTTGTAGAGCTTGTCTCTTGTATCCTGATCTAGAAATTCACTTTCGCTGACCATCTGTAGCAATAGCCACTCTGGTGATTCACCTCTAAAGCGTCCGGCTGCTACACCGTCCCACCTAATAATTCCAACGCCTCCATTTTCGCCCAGATGCCGTATTTCAATCCATGGTCCCGCTTCCTCTCGAGATGCGGCCACAACGCATCGAATTGAAAGCGGGAGGTTTTTATGGTGCTTGGTGTGGAGTTCTTTCAGCTTCCTTGCTATTGACTCTGGAATTGTAAGCGAGTTGACAAGTTGCGGTTCACTCAACAACTTGATTGCAGCTATGCGTCGGTTGCCCTCCAAGACGACATATTTGTCCTTGCCGGGTTCTTTTGTGACAATTGGCAACTCTGACTGATTCAGGCCATTCTTGGCGATGTGAGTTGCGAGACTAACAATTTTGTTGCCCTGCTCCGTAACAATCTTGGTGATAGCTTCTCTCTGGCTGTTCTGTTTCTCAAATCTGGGATTCTGAGCATCCACCAAGAGATCAACTACCGCGATTTCAGCTGTTTTCAAAGGTGACATTCGTGAATTCTCCCCTTCTCATATTAGGACCATTTGCTTGTCAGCAAGTCAAGAACATTCAGTTGCTAGTATGCAAAGCTAATTCTCTGGTCATGCTGAACGCAATTAGTTTTTCACGTGCCAGTCCAAAAAAAGCAGCGGGTCATAAGTGGGTTGTGGTAGCTCACCCTCCGAATTAGCTACGCGGCGCGAACGAAAGACCCATGATATCTCAAGGTCCTTTCGTTCATTTCCCCCCTTGCGCTTTTGTCCCCTTTTCACTACCATCCGTCTACCTTTTTTGAACCTTGTCCGGGTGTGGCAGGCGGACCCGCCGGACTCCACGTACTCCGCCTTAGAAAGCGCTTTTCATGTCTCTGTTCACCATCATGTTCATCGCCGATATCTGTGGCCGTCCAGGCCGTCAGGCGGCAGCCCACATGATCAAACCACTCAAAGAAAAATATGGCGTCAACTATTGTATCGCCAATGTCGAAAACGCCGCCGGAGGATTCGGAGTGACGCCCGAAATGTCGCGCAAAATGTTCTCCTACGGCATCGACCTCCAGACCTCTGGCAATCATATCTGGGATCGGGTCGACATTATCGAATATTTCGAGACGCAATCCCCGAAACTGATCCGTCCGGCGAACTATCCGCCCGGCACCCCCGGAACCGGGTCGTATCTCGACACGGTGGGGGAGATCAAGATCGGCGTCCTCAATCTGATGGGGCGGACCTATATGGCGCCGCTGGATGATCCCTTCCGGACCGCCAAGCGGGAAGTGGGACATCTGTCGAGCGAAACGAATATCATCTTTATCGATTTCCATGCGGAGGCGACCTCGGAAAAGCAGGCGCTCTGCCATTTCCTGGATGGCCGCATCTCCGCTCTTGTCGGGACCCATACGCATGTGCAGACCGCCGATGAGCAGATCACTCCGCGCGGGACTGCCTATCTGACCGATGCCGGGATGACCGGGCCGCATGATTCGATCATTGGGATGGAGAAGGGACCCTCGCTGGGGAGATTCCTGACCGGGATGCCGAAGCGGTTTTCGACTGCCTCGGGGGATGTCCGGATATCGGGGGTGGTGATCAAGGTGGATCCGGAGTCAGGGCGGGCGGAGGATATCGAGCGGTTCTGTTTGCCGTTTGATATTAATAACGCGCAGCAGGATGTGTTTAACGAGGCGGAGTAGGGGGGCAGACGAAGGGGGACGGGAAGTGGGTCCCAGCTTTCGCTGGGATGAGGCGGTGGAGAGGTTAATAGACAGGCACGTGAGAAGGGAATATGACGGCGCAGATCATTGATGGGAAGATAGTCGCCTCGGCGATCAAGGAATCACTCAAGCCGAGAATCGCGGCGCTTAAGGAAAAGGGGATAGTCCCTGGGTTGGCGGCGGTGTTGGTCGGTGATGACCCGGCGTCGGCAACCTATGTTGGCTCCAAAGCGAAAGCGTGCGAAGAACTGGGGATGTACTCCGAAGTGATCCGTCAGCCGAAAGAGCTGATGCCCGAAGCGCTCGAGTCGATCATCCACGGATTGAACGCGAATAAAAAGATCCATGGCATCTTGGTACAGTCGCCACTGCCGAAGCATTTCGATGAAGAGGCGATGACGCTGTTGATTGATCCGGCGAAGGATGTGGATGGGTTCCATCCGCAGAATGTCGGCCTGATGTTAATCGGTCGCCCGGGATTGTTGCCGTGCACGCCGCACGGGATAATTAAATTGCTCGAGCATTACCGGATCGACCCGGATGGGAAAGAGGTCGTGGTGGTGGGGCGGTCGAATATCGTCGGGAAACCGATCGCGGCGATGCTACTGCAAAAGGGGAAGATGGCCAACGCGACCGTAACCGTGGCGCACTCCCGCTCGAAGAATCTGGCTGAGATCACGAAGCGCGCGGATATTTTGATCGCGGCTATCGGCCGTCCAAAGATGATCACCGGGGAGATGGTGAAGGATGGGGTGGTGGTGATCGATGTCGGAATCAACCGGATAGACAATCCGGCGGCCAAAAAGGGGTACTCGCTGGTCGGGGATGTTGATTTTGATCAGTGCATGACGAAAGCATCGTTTATCACGCCGGTTCCGGGTGGGGTCGGGTTGATGACAATCGCAATGTTGATGACCAATACGGTGACGGCGGCCGAGCGAATTGCCGGTTTCTGAGCGACTTAGCGGCTGTTCAAATACTGCACTATTCCTGCAAAGAGCTGCAATCGGGCGAATCAGGGAAAAACTCTCCCAGAGTGGGTTGGTCGACTCTCTCCATGATTGACGGATTGAGTCGGCATGTGTTTGGTTATGCGATTGCGTCACAACGTGATGCGCTGGTCGCGTTAGGCTGCCTTACTGATTACATCACATTCTCGCATTCGAAGGCTGTAGGAGCTTTGAGGGCATGAAGTTTGCTCTATGTAGAGAGTTACGCGGGTGAATGTGGAAAAGTCCTCGGAGTGTTATTAGTCAGTGATGAATTGTAAACAGGGCTCGCTTTTATATATCTGCTTCCTGTTGCTGGTATTCTTCTCACCAGCCCAGTCGGCCGATCAGGATGCCCGCGGGGTAGAGCGTATCGTGTTGGATATCGCTCCCCAGCAGGTGATCGGTCAGCCACTGTTTGGCCCCTCCCGCATATTGATCTACGATGTCGGCGATACTCTCCGTTACGACTACAGCCTTTTCATCAATCCGATCAGGCTGACCGCGACCAATGGCGGTATGCTTCCCTCGTTACTTGTCGACCCGACCTGGTGTGACAGCGGCATAATTGATCTGGCGGCCAATGGTGTCCGTTATGTGGGGCCTTCGGGTGTGGTCGCTATTCAGGCCGCTAATGATTCGGGGGTTACCTCGAACCGTCCAGAGATCTCCTTCAACGGTTACGATATTCTCAAAGTATTTGATTTTAAGGGTGATTCGCTGACCCATCTCTTCTCGGGGTATCCGATCACTGCGCGAGTGGCGGTGCGGAATGGCGGGACACTACGAGCAGAGTCAAATCCTTCGTTGCGCACTTCGTTTACTTCAGGTGGTGGATCGGTCCGGATCTTCTTCAGCCCGGATGACAGCGGGGCTGTCGATACGATACCGGTCAGTATCAACACGAATGGTCTGGCAGCCGGGATCGACACACTGATTGTTGATCTTGAGGCGGCGTATCGTGTCGACGGTATTCTGTACACTACTCGATTCAGAGACAGTATTCCCCTTGAGATCAAACCGCTGGCGTCGGTTGAACTCCAGAATGGCGCACTGACACCAGACTCGGTTTATGCCGGCGCGAATTTCCCGCTTAGCTTTGCGATCAATGCGCCAGGCTTTGATGGACCGATCGACAGTTCGCATTTCAAACTGGAATTGCTCTATGGCCCAGGGGATATCCTGGCGACCACTTTATGCGACCGTTCTATCACGCATTCGAGTTTTTCGGCCAATGTTAT